>CBFCYW010000029.1:0-32752 GCA_965602395.1 uncultured Chromatiales bacterium | reverse complement strand
CCGACGCGAACCGACGCGCTTCGCCTCAATCGTCGTCGAGTACCTCGACTTCGATATCCAGCGTCAGCTCGTTGCCGAGCGCGTCGAGCTGCTCCTCCAGTGCCTCGCTGGAGATGCCGGCGGGCAGTTGCAGCACGGCGCTGGCGCGGAACAGTTCGCCGCCGGCCATCGAGGCATCGCTGACCTCGGTGGTCAGCTCATCGACGCTGATGCCGCGCTCGGCCAGGGCGTGGGCGATCTGGTGGACGATGCCGGGGCGATCCGGGCCGACCAGTTCGATGCGCAGGCTGTGGGCATCGGCGACCGGCTGGCGAGCGCCATCGGCGACTTCGAGCTGCACGTGCAGGCCGCGGCTTTCCAGTGCCGCCAGCGCGGCGCCGAGGGCTTCGACCTGGGCGCTGGGCGCGCGCACCCGCAGCAGGCCGGCGAACTTACCGGCCAGCGAGGCCATCCGGCTCTCCACCCAGACGCCCTTGTGCGCTGCGATGACGGCGGAGAGTTCATCGACCACGCCGGGGCGGTCGTCGCTGAGCACGGTCAGCACCAGTGATTGCATCATTGTCGCGTTCCTCTGCCGCGCCGCAGCGCGGTCGGTGATGGCTGTGGTTCAGTCCGCGTAGGCCGACAGCGGCGGGCAGGCGCAGATCAGGTGCTTGTCGCCGTGGACATTATCCACCCGGCCGACCGGCGACCAGTATTTGCAGTCGCGCAGCGCGGGCACCGGGAAGGCCGCCAGCTCGCGGCTGTAGGGGTGCTCCCAGCTGTCGCCGCAGACCTGATCGACAGTGTGCGGCGCATTGCGCAGCGGATTGTCGTCGAGGTCGAAATCGCCGTTTTCCAGCGCGCGAATCTCGCCGCGGATAGCGATCATCGCGTCGCAGAAGCGATCCAGCTCCTGTTTCGATTCGCTCTCGGTGGGTTCGATCATCAGCGTGCCGGGTACCGGGAAGGACATGGTCGGGGCGTGGAAACCGTAGTCGATCAGGCGCTTGGCGACGTCATCGACGGTCACCCCGCAGCGCTCCTTGAGCGGCCGCAGATCGATGATGCACTCGTGGGCGACCATGCCGTTGGGGCCGGTGTAGAGCACCGGGAAGTGCTCGGCGAGTCGCGCGGCGATGTAGTTGGCGCTAAGGATCGCCACCGCGGTGGCGCGGGTCAGCCCGGCGGCGCCCATCATCGCGATGTAGGCCCAGCTGATCGGCAAAATGCCGGCGCTGCCCCAGCGCGCGCCGGCCACCGGGCCGACCGCACCGGCGGCCGGATCGAGCGGATCGCCGGGCAGGAAGGGCGCCAGATGCGCGCCGACGCCGATCGGCCCCACCCCCGGCCCGCCGCCGCCGTGGGGGATGCAGAAGGTCTTGTGCAGGTTCAGATGGGAGACATCGCCGCCGAAGCGCCCCGGCGCGCAGACCCCGACCATGGCGTTGAGATTGGCGCCGTCCATATACACCTGGCCGCCGTGCTGATGGACGATCTCGCAGACCTCGCGCACCGCCTCCTCGAACACGCCGTGGGTCGAGGGGTAGGTAATCATGATCGCGGCCAGATCATCGCTGTGCTTTTGCGCCTTGGCGCGCAGGTCGTCGAGATCGATACCGCCATCGCCGGCGGTGGCCACCACCACCACTTTCATCCCGGCCATCTGTGCCGAGGCCGGGTTGGTGCCGTGCGCCGAGGCCGGGATCAGACAGATGTGGCGATGGCCCTCGCCGCGGCTGGCGTGATAGCCCTTGATCGCCAGCAGCCCGGCGTACTCCCCCTGGGCGCCGGAATTGGGCTGCAGTGACACGGCGTCGTAGCCGGTGCAGGCGCAGAGCATCTCCTCCAGCTCGCTGAACAGCTGGCGGTAGCCGGCGACCTGATCGAGCGGCGCACAGGGGTGGATGGCGGCGAACTCCGGCCAGCTGATCGGCAGCATCTCGCTGGTGGCGTTGAGCTTCATGGTGCAGGAGCCGAGCGGGATCATCGCCCGGTCCAGCGCCAGATCCTTGTCCGCCAGCTTGCGCATGTAGCGCAGCAGCTTGGTCTCCGAGCGATGGCTGTGGAACACCGGGTGGCTGAGGAATTCGGATTCGCGCAGCAGCTGCTGCGGCAGGCGATCGCCGCCGTCGCGGGCCGCCAGTTGCGCATCCAGCGCAGCGATATCGAAGGTCACCGGCTCGCTGCTGAACAGGCTCCACAGGGTCTGGATATCGGCGGCGGTGGCGGTCTCGTCGAGGGCGATGCCGATGGTCTGCGCATCCAGCTCGCGCAGGTTGATGCCGCGCTCGCGGGCGGCGGCGTGAATCCCTGCGGTGTGCTCGCCGGTGATCACCACGATGGTGTCGAAGAACGCATCGCTGGGCACCGGCCAGCCGAGCTTCTCCAGCCCGGCGGCGAGCAGCGCCGTCAGCCGGTGCACGCGGCGGGCGATGCGCAGCAACCCCTCGGGGCCGTGGAACACCGCGTACATGCTGGCCATCACCGCCAGCAGCGCCTGCGCGGTGCAGATGTTGGAGGTGGCCTTTTCGCGGCGGATGTGCTGCTCGCGGGTCTGTAGCGCCAGGCGCAGCGCCGGCTGGCCGCGGCTGTCCACGGAAACCCCGATCAACCGCCCGGGCATCGAGCGTTTGAAGGCATCGCGGGTGGCCATAAATGCGGCGTGCGGGCCGCCGAAGCCCAGCGGCACGCCGAAGCGCTGGCTGTTGCCGATGGCGACATCGGCGCCGAACTCGCCGGGCGGGGTGAGCAGGGTCAGGGCCAGCAGATCGCAGGCCACCGCGACCAGCGCCTTTTTCTCGTGCGCCGCGCTGCACAGCGCCCGGTAGTCGCGGATCGCGCCGGTGGTGCCGGGGTATTGCAGCAGCACGCCGAAGATATCCAGCCCGCCGAAAGCCCCGTCGGGCTCGCCGAGAACCCGGGCCGGATCGCCGACCACCACCTCGATGCCGAAGTGCGGCGCACGGGTCTGCACCACCGCAATCGTCTGCGGGTGGCAGTCCTCGGCGACGAAAAACACCTTGCCGCGACTCTTGGCCATGCGCTGGCAGAGGGTCATCGCCTCGGCCGCGGCGGTGGCCTCATCGAGCAGCGAAGCGTTGGCCAGCGCCAGCCCGGTGAGATCCGCAACCATGGTCTGGAAGTTGAGCATCGCCTCCATCCGGCCCTGCGAGATCTCCGCCTGATAGGGCGTGTAAGCGGTGTACCAGGCCGGGTTTTCGAGGATGTTGCGCTGGATCACCGGCGGCGTGTGGCTGGCCGCGTAGCCCATGCCGATGAAGGATTTGAAGATCCTGTTTTTATTGGCGATCTCGCGCAGCCGCGCCAGCGTCTCCTGCTCGCTGGCGGCGCCGGGCAGCGGCAGCGCGTCGTCGCGGCGGATCGACGCCGGCACCACCCGGTCGAGCAGCGCGTCGAGGCTGTCGAGACCGAGTTCGGCGAGCATCTGCGCCTGATCCGCCGGGCCGGGGCCGATGTGGCGGTGGATGAAATCATCGCGGGCTTCGAGGGCGGTGAGTGTGGAGCTGTCGTTGGGCATGACTTGCCTCTTTAAATTGTGCGGTTCAGTCGATCAGCGCGGCGTAGGCCTCGGCGTCGAGCAGCGCGTCGAACTGGGTCGCGTCGGCCGGTTGCAGGCGATAAAACCAGCCCTCGCCGAGCGGATCGGCGTTGGCCGCAGCCGGGTCGTCGGCCAGCGCTTCGTTGACCGCGCTGACCGTGCCGCCGATCGGCGACTTGATCTCGCCGGCGGCCTTCACCGATTCGATCACCGCCGCCTCCTCGCCCTGCGCCAGCTCGCGGCCCACCTCGGGCAGCTCGACGAAGACCAGATCGCCGAGCTGCTGCTGGGCGTGGTCGGTGATGCCGACGGTGGCGCTGCCGTCCTCCTCCAGCCGCAGCCACTCGTGATCTGCGGTGTATCTGATCCTGCTCATGCCTGTGATCCTCTGGCCTCTAGTTGATCTTGGGGTATTCGCGGTTCGCGCTTCAGTCTCTGCAGTAGCGCTGCGGCACGAAGGGCATCTGCGCCACCGTCACCGCCAGCGGCTTGCCGCGCACCAGGGCGAACAGCTCGCTGCCGACCGCGGCGTGGGCGCTGTCCAGGTAGCCCATCGCCACCGGCGCGCCCAGCGTCGGGCCGAAGCTGCCGCTGGTGACGATACCCAGCGCGCGGCCATCGGCATCGACCAGCTCGGCGCCCTCGCGCACCGGCGCGCGACCGGCGGCGCGCAGGCCGACGCGCCGGCGCGCCACGCCTTCGCGGCGCTGGCGCTCGATGACCTCGGCACCCGGATAACCGCCGGCGCGCGCCCCACCGGCGCGCCGCACCTTCGACAGCGCCCAGCCGAGACTGGCCTCGATGGGCGTGGTGTCGGCGTCCAGATCGTGGCCGTAGAGGCACAGCCCGGCTTCCAGGCGCAGCGAATCGCGCGCGCCCAGGCCGATCGCCTCGACCTCGGCCTCGGCCAGCAGCAGCCGGGCGATCCGCTCGGCGGCGGCTGCCGGCACCGAGATCTCGAAACCATCCTCGCCGGTGTAGCCGGAGCGGCTGGCGAAGCAGTCGACGCCATCGATATTCAGCGGGCCAACATCCATGAAGCGCATCCCGGCGCAGTCCGGCGCGAAGCGCGCCAGCACCTCGGCGGCGGCCGGCCCCTGCAGCGCCAGCAGCGCGCGGTCGAGCACTTCGAGCTGCGCATCACCGCCAAGCCCGGCGCGCAGCAGGGCGATGTCCTGCGCCTTGCAGGCGGCGTTGACGACCACCAGCAGATGATCGCCGGCGTTGCCGATCATCAGGTCATCGAGGATGCCGCCGTCGTCGCTGGTGAACAGCGCGTAGCGCTGGCGGCCGACCGGCAGATCGATCACATCCACCGGCACCAGTTGCTCCAGCGCCGCCGCGGCATGCGCGCCGGTGAGGCGCAGCTGGCCCATGTGCGAGACGTCGAACAGCCCGGCCGCAGCGCGCGTGTGCAGGTGTTCCTTCAATAGGCCGAGCGGGTACTGCACCGGCATTTCGTAGCCGGCGAAGGGCACCATCCGCGCGCCCAGTTCGAGATGCAGGTCGTACAGTGGGGTGCGCTGCAGGGCGGTGTCCCGATTGGCGGACATGGCTGGTCTCCGTTGCGGTTGCCTGGGGTTTGCCGGGGGCGACAGGCGCCCCCGGCCGGCCTGATCGATCAGGCTGTGTCGCTGCCCATTTCGTTGGCGCCGTTGCTGTCAAAGTACTCGCGCGTCAACTGGAAAACCACCGGACTGAGCAGCACCAGGGCGATCAGGTTGGGGATCGCCATGAAGGCGTTGAGGGTATCCGCCACCAGCCAGATGACGCCCAGATTGGCCACCGCACCGACCGGCGCCGCCAGCGCCCAAAGGATGCGAAAGGGCTTGATCGCCTTGACGCCGAACAGGTACTCGACGCATTTCTCGCCGTAAAAGGCCCAGCCGAGCATGGTGGTGAAGGCGAACACCGCCAGGGCGATGGTCACCATGTAGCCGCCGACGCCGGGCAGCGCGCTCTCGAAGGCGGCGGAGGTGAGCGCCGCACCGGTTTCGCCGGAGGTCCAGACGCCGGTGGAGATGATCGCCAGACCGGTGATCGAACAGACGAGGAGGGTATCGATAAAGGTGCCGAGCATTGCCACCAGCCCCTGGCTGACCGGGCCGTGGGTGTTGGCCGCAGCGTGAGCGATGGGCGCCGAGCCGAGACCGGCCTCGTTGGAGAACACGCCGCGGGCGACGCCGAAGCGGATCGCCGCCCAGACCGCCGCGCCGGCGAAGCCGCCGGTGGCTGCCACCGGACTGAAGGCGGATTCGATCACCAGCGCGAAGGCCGCGCCGACCTGATCGACATTGATGATCAGCACGAGCAGGCCACAGACCAGGTAGCCGATGGCCATCAACGGCACCAGCTTGCCGGCGACCCCGGCGATGCGCTTGATACCACCGAGAATGACCGCGCCGACCAGCACCATCAGCACCACGCCGGTCAGCCAGGTGGGCACGCCGAAGGTGCTGTTCATGACGTCGGCCACCGAGTTGGCCTGCACCGTGTTGCCGATGCCAAAGCCGGCACAGGCACCGAAGATGGCAAAGGCCGGGGCCAGCCAGTGCCACTTTTTCGCCAGACCATTCTTGATGTAATACATCGGCCCGCCGACGTGTTCGCCCAGCTCATCGACCTCGCGATACTTCACCGCGCAGACCGCCTCGGCGTACTTGGTGGCCATGCCGACCAGCGCCGTGCACCACATCCAGAACAGCGCGCCGGGGCCGCCGAGAAAGATGGCGGTGGCCACGCCGGCGATGTTGCCGGTGCCGATGGTCGCCGACAGCGAGGTCATCAGCGCGTTGAAGGGCGAGATCTCACCCTCGCCGCCGCGCGGCGGATTGCGCCCCTGCCAGAGCAGGGCGAAGCCATAGCCGAGCTTGCGCAGCGGCATGATCTTGAGGCCGACCTGCAGCAACAGACCGGTGCCGAGAATCAGCACCAGCATCAGTGGCCCCCAGACCACGCCATTGATCGAACTGACCAGATTGGTAAACATTTCCACGATTGAACTCCTCCACGAGATATGCCTTGACGATCCGCGGCAACGCGGTTCGCTGCGCTGGCAATCGGGCTGCCGAAGCGCGCGGCTATGGCGCCATGAGCCTCCGTGAGCGGCGTTGTTTTTTTGCCCGACGCAGTGAACTGCGAGCGTCCCTGGCTGGGCACGGGAGTCTATGGAAGAGCCTTCTATTTATCGAATAAATTGTTAAAATATAGTTATTTGCATATTAAATAGTGAGCCGCAAATGAATCTGCCCACCGACCTGCTGCGCTCTTTCGTCACCGTCGCCGAACTGGGCGCCGTGACCAGCGCGGCCGAGCTGCTCGGCCGTTCACAGCCGGCCGTCAGCCTGCAGATCAAGCGTCTCGAAGAATTGGTCAACACGCCGCTGCTGAACCGTGGCAAACGCCGCCTGCAGCTCACCGAGGCCGGCGAGCGACTATTCGAGTACGCGCGCAGGATGCTCGCCCTCAACGATGAAGCCGTCGCCGCGCTGATCCACCCGCGCATCAGCGGCCACGTGCATCTGGGCATCCCCAACGAGTTCGCCGCATCTTTTCTACCAGCGATCCTGCGCCGCTACGCCCAGACCCACCCGGAGGTCACCGTGCGCGTCACCTGCGACCTGTCGGTGAACCTGATGACGCGCCTGCAGCACAGCGAGTTCGATCTGGTACTGGCCGCCCACGACGAGGCCATCCCGGACATCGCCACGCCGGTGTGGACGGAGGACGTGGTATGGGTCGGCGCGCCGGGCTGCCAGGCGCACCGCGACTCGCCGCTGCCGCTGATCGTCGCCCCCGAGGGCTGCGTCTACCGGGCGCGCATCATGCGCACCCTGCAGGCCCAGGGGCGGGAGGCGCGGATCGTCTACATCAGCCCCAATTTCAGCGGCATCCGCGCCGGCGTGATGGCCGGGCTGGGGATCACCGCGGTGGCGCGCAGCACGGTGGCCGACGGCCTGCAGATACTCGTCGGCAGCACGCGACTGCCGCGGCTGCCGGAGGTGGAACTGGGCCTGCACTACTTCCGCGAGCGCAGCTCGCCGGCGGCGCTGCGGCTGGTGGAGTACATCAGCGCGCAGGTTTCGCCGGGCGGCGGGCAACCACTGCACCCGGTGCTGAGCCCGCGCCCGGCCTGAGCCATGGCGCTGCAGCGCCGGCTGCGCACGCTCGACAGCCGACTGCTGCGCGATGTCGGGCCGGACGCACGCGCGACTGAAGCTTTTCCACCCGCGGCCGCTAGCCGTGATCCCCCCGCAACGCGGTGCAATCCGATGAACATGAGCATTGGCAATGCCAGCCACAGCGCCAGCCTGGGTCTGCAGACGGGTGCGCAGAGCATTCAGCGCAGTGCCGCGCAAATCGCCAGCGCGGAGAACCTCAGCGGCGGCGACAACATCAAGCAGCTCACCGAAGCGCTGCTGACGATGAAAAACGGCGAGCAACAGGCCAGCGCCGGCGTCAAGATGCTGCAGTCCGCGGACGAGATGCTCGGCAGCCTGTTCGACGATCACGCCTGACTGCCGACACACCTTTCAGTTCGGTCCCGATTCCTCCGCGCGCGCCGCGCGCAATGCCGCATTACAGGCATCCAGCACCCGCTCCCGGTGGACGATGCCGAGCAGCGTGGCATCACCCTCTTTTGCTTCGATCACCGGCAGCCAGGTCAGGCCGTGCTCGCGCATCGTGTCCAGCGCGCCGCTCAAGCTGGTGTGCCGCGGCAGGCTGATCCGCGCATCGCGGGCCACATCGAGTGCGGCGTCGCCGCTGGACAGTGCCGCGCCAGCGCGCGCGCCGTGCAGTGCGGCGGCGACCTCCTCCAGGCTCAGGCTGCCGCGCAGGGCGTCGGCCTCATCCACCAGCAGGGCGATACCATGGCCGGTGACGCTGGCGGCCTCGGCGATGCGCCGCTGCGCCTCGCCGAGGCTGATATCCGCCGACAGGCGGGTGCAGTCGCGCTCGATCAGGTCCTCGATGCCACTGGCCACCAGCAGGCCCTGATCGCGGCCGGCGACGATATCGATGCCGCGCTGCGCCAGTTGCCAGCGGAAAAAAGAGCGGCTGCCGGTGGCCTGCATCACCGTGCTGGCCACCGCCGTGGCGAGCATCACCGCCATCGTCAGGTGGTAGTCGAGGGTCAGCTCGAAGACGATCAACAGCGTTGAAATCGGTGCGCCGAGCATCGCCGAAGCCACCCCGGCCATGCCGACGATGGCGTAGGCGCCCTGGGTCGAGGCCAGCTCCGGAAACAGCGCCGAGGTCAGGCTCCACGAGGCGCCGCCAAACATCGCGCCGAGAAACAGCGCCGGGCTGAACACACCGCCGGCGAAACCACTGCCCAGCGCCAGTGCCGTAGCCGCCAGCTTGGCGAGCAGCAACGCCAGCAGCAGACCGAACAACAGCTCCCCCTGGAGCGCCAGATCGATGGCCTGATAACCGACCGAGAGCACCTCGGGAAACTGCACCGCGATCAGCCCCAGCAGCGTGCCGCCGCAGGCAGGGCGCAGCCACAGCGGCAGTCGCAGCCAGGCCCACAGCCGCTGCACCATCGCGGTGGAGCGGATCAATGCCAGCGCGATCAGCGCGCCGCCGACACCCAGCAGAGCGAAGGCCGGCAGCTCCCACAGCGAGGCGATCTGGTAGTTGGGCACGCTGAACGCCGGGGCGTCGCCGAGCAGCTGGCGGGTGACCATCACCGCCCCCATCGAGGCCACCACCACCGGCGCGAAAACGCTCAGCGAGTAGTAGCCGACGACCACTTCGAGGGCGAACAGCACGCCGGCGATGGGCGCGTTGAAGGAGGCGGTCACCGCCGCCGCCGCGCCGCAGCCGAGCAGGGTTAGCGAGTCGCGCTGCGGCAGGCCGAGGCGCTCGGCCAGCCAGGCGGACAGCGAAGCGCCGATGTGCACCGCCGGCCCTTCGCGACCCACCGAAGCGCCGGCGCCCAATGACAGTGCCGCCGCCAGCGCGGCGCCGAGGCCGGAGCGCACATCCATCCGCGCGCCGCGCAGAGCGCAGGCCTCCATCACGTCGGAGATGCCGTGGTAGCGCCGGCCGGGAATCAGAAAGTGCAGCATCAATCCCAGCAGCAAGCCAGCGCCGGCCAGCGCCAGCACGGTGCGCCAACCGGGCAGCGCGCCGGCGATGCTGGCGAAGTGGGCCTCCGAAGCGCGTCCGTAAAATGCCAGCTGAACGGCGCCGATCAGAGCCACGAAGGCGGCCGTCGAGATGCCCACCAGCACGCCGATGGCGGCCGCAAGCAGAAACAGCCGCCCTTTCTGCCGCATTGCAACATCAATAACCAAGCCACTCGCTCCTGCAGCGGATCGCAGCCCGCCCTTGCAGTAACCCGATCGACCCGACAGTAAATTGACGAATACCCCGAACAAGGCACATTCGCTACCCCAGAATACGCCCACAAAGGTGCACTGGCGCACAAATAGGGGACATTTGCTGCGCTTCGCGTTACCCTGAAAAGTGAACTGTTCGCTAGCACCGGCAGCGATCTGTCGTCTCCGACGCGATCCGCGATCCGCTCATGCTGCAGTACAACAAAAATGACCGCCGCTGGCTCGCCATTCCAAAAAAGATGACGTTCAAACAACCGTCCAGCACATCGAGCGCCGCACAGTTGCGCGATACCCGCCCGGCCAGCCGCCCCGTCACCCGCCCCCAAGGAGAATACCCATGAGTACCAATCGAGATATCGTCGTCCTTTCCGCCGTGCGCACAGCCATCGGCGGCTACGGCGGTGGCCTGAAGGATGTGCCCGCCTGCGAACTCGCCGCCACCGCCGTGCGCGCCGCGGTCGAACGCGCCGGCGTCAGCCCCAGCGACGTCGGCCACACGGTGATCGGCAACGTCGTGCACTCCGAGCCGCGCGATGTGTACATCGCCCGCGTCGCCTCGGTCAACGGCGGCCTGCCGGTGGAAACCCCGGCCTTCACCCTCAACCGCCTGTGCGGCTCCGGCCTGCAGGCGATCGTCTCCGCCACCCAGCAGATCGAAACCGGCCACTGCGAAGTCACCGTCGCCGGCGGCTGCGAAAACATGAGCCGCGCCGCCTACATCTCGCCGGGCATGCGCTGGGGTGCGCGCATGGGTGACACCCAGATGCTCGACATGCTGGTCGGCGCGCTGACCGATCCCTTCGACAAGATTCACATGGGCGTGACCGCCGAAAACATCGCCGAGAAGTGGGGCATCAGCCGCGAGGACCAGGACGCACTGGCGGTGGAATCACACCGTCGCGCCGCCGCGGCGTGGGATGCCGGCGTATTCGCCGACCAGATCGTGCCGGTGGAGATTCAAAGCCGAAAGGGCACCGTGGTGATGGAGCGCGACGAGCACTTCCGCGCCAACGTCACCCCCGAAGACATGGCCAAATTGCGCCCGGTATTCAAAAAGGGTGGCAGCGTCACCGCCGGCAACGCCTCGGGTATCAACGATGCCGCCTCCGCCCTGGTGCTGGCCAGCGCCGAGTACGCCGAACGCAGCGGTCTGAAGCCGATGGCGCGCCTGGTCGGCTACTCGCACGCCGGCTGCGAGCCGAAATACATGGGCATAGGCCCGGTGCCGGCGGTCAAGCTCCTGCTGGAGCGCACGGGTCTGTCGATCAGCGATTTCGATCTGTTCGAGGTCAACGAAGCCTTCGCCGCGCAGGCGCTGGCGGTGTGCCGCGATCTCGACCTGCCGATGGACAAAACCAACCCCAACGGCTCGGGCATTTCGCTCGGCCACCCGGTCGGCGCCACCGGCAGCATCGTCACCACCAAGGCCATCCACGAACTGCAGCGCACCGGCGGCAAGCTGGCGCTGGTGACCATGTGCATCGGCGGCGGTCAGGGCATCGCCGCGGCCTTCGAGCGCGTCTGAACACGACGCGAACCTCCCTCACAGCAAGCAACATAAAGAACACAGGAGATAGATTCATGGCACGAGTAGCACTGGTTACCGGCGGCACCCGCGGCATCGGCGAGGCGATCTGCGTCGCCCTCAAGGATGCCGGTTACACGGTCGCCGCCAACTACGGCGGCAACGATCAGGCAGCGCAGGAATTCACCGGGCGCACCGGCATCCCGGCGTACAAATTTGACGTCAGCGACTTCGACGCGGTGCAGGCTTCGGTGAAGCAGATCGAATCCGACCTCGGCCCGGTCGACGTGCTGGTCAACAACGCCGGCATCACCCGCGACGGCACCATGCACCGCATGAACTTCGATCAGTGGGACGCCGTCATCCAGACCAACCTGGCATCCTGCTTCAACACCTGCCGCGCGGTCATCGAGGGCATGCGCGAGCGCAGCTTCGGGCGCATCGTCAACATCGGCTCGGTGAACGGCCAGGCCGGCCAGTACGGCCAGGTCAACTATGCCGCGGCCAAGTCCGGCATCCACGGCTTCACCAAGGCGCTGGCCAAAGAGGGCGCGGCCAAGGGCATCACCGTCAACGCCATCGCTCCGGGCTACGTGGAGACCGACATGGTTCGCGCGGTGCCCGGCGAAGTGCTGCAGAAAATCATCAAGACCATTCCGGTCGGGCGCCTCGGCTCGCCGGAAGACATCGCCCGCTCAGTGATGTTTCTGATCGCCGACGAAGCCAGCTTCGTCACCGGCTCGACCCTGTCGATCAACGGCGGCCAGCACATGTACTGATCTGCCACCCGCGCGCCGCACCCGCGGCGCCGCGTGGCAGAGCGAAAAACGCCCGGTGCCTCGGCATCGGGCGTTTTTTCATTGCTAGCGCAGATTGAACACACCGATGCTCTCGCGCAGCGCCAGCGCCAGCTCATCCAGCTCGCCCATGGCCGAGCTGATCTGCTCGGCGCCCTTGGCGGCCAGATCGCCGACATCGCTGATCGAGTGGATGCTGCTGCTGATCCCCTGAACGGCCAGCCGCTGCTGCTGGGTGGCGGAGGCGATCTCCTCGTTCATGCCGTTGATCTCGCCGATGGCATCGGCGACCTGCTGCAAGGCCTCCGCGGCACTGCTGGCGCGCTGGGCGCTGCTGGCGGCCAGTTCGCGCCCCTGACTCATCACCTCAACCGCATCGCGCGCGCCACTTTGCAGATCGTCGATCATGCCGTGTATTTCGGCGGTGGACTCCTGGGTTCGACTGGCGAGCACGCGAACCTCGTCGGCGACCACCGCGAAGCCCCGCCCCTGCTCGCCGGCGCGCGCCGCCTCGATGGCCGCGTTGAGGGCCAGCAGATTGGTCTGTTCGGCGATATCGCGAATCACATCCAGCACCCGGCCGATGCCCTGACTGTTCTCCGCCAGGTGCTCGATGACGCCGCTGGCGCGCTGCACCTCACCGTCCAGCGAGGCGATACTGGCACTGTTTTCGTTCACCAGCCGGTTGACTTCCTGGGCCCGGCCACTGGCGTTGCGCGAGGCTTCGCTGGCGCGGATGGCGCTGTCGGAAACCTGATCGACGCTGGCGTTGATCTGCTCAGCGGCGCTGGCCACCTGCTCGGTCTCGGTCTTCTGCCGCAACACACCCTGGTAGTTGTCCGCCGCAACCCTGCCGACCGAGCTGGTGGACTCGGCCAATCGGTCGCTGGATGCGTGGATGCCGAGCAGGGTCTGGCGCAGGTGCTGGAACAGGCCGTTGAGCGCCTCGGCAATCTCCACGGTGATGTCGCCGGGGGGCGCCGACAGGCTGTTGGCGAGATCCCGCCTGGCGACCATTGCGCTGATCTCGTGCCGCAGGCGATCCACCGAACCGATCAGCCGATGCGCAAACAGCCAGCTCAGCAAGGTCGCCAACACCACCAGCGCCGCACCGATCAGCAGGGATTTGAACAGCAGCGCATTGCGCAACGCATTCGCCGCAGCATAGGCCTCATCGATGGCGATCTCGCTGACGATGCGCCACTGCGGACCGGCGAGATTCAGCGGCGCCCAGGCGGCGATGCTGCCGCCGGTGTCGCGCGCATCGACCTCACCCAGGCCCGTTTCAGCCAATGCTGCAGTGCCCATCGCAGCGGCCAGCAAGGCCGGTTGCAGTGCGTCGCTGCGCTTGGCGCGGCTGGCCTCGATAGCGGCCGAGGGCACACCCGCGGCGCTCAATTGATCCAGATATCCCGCTGCCTCGCTGAGCATCTCCCGGCTGTTGGAGCGCAGCCTGCCGTCCGCACCCAGCAGATAGCTCTGCCCGGTGCTGCCCATGCCCACCTGTTGCCACTGCTGATCATCGGTCATCAGCGCGTCCAGCCTGGTCACCGGCAACTGGAAGATCAGCACCCCTTGCAGCTGGCCATCGCGGTAGATGGGTGACGAGAAAAAGGCGGCCGGGAAATCGTAAGAGGGCTGGTACGCGGCCAGATCCGTGGTGTGCACGGCGTTCGGCTCGCCGGCCCGGCGGGCGGCGCGAAAGGCCTCGCCGATACCGCTTTGCGCGAAGGGACCGTCCAGCAGCGAGGTGGCGAAATCAACTTCCTTGTACACCGAGTAAACGATGCGCCCGCTATCGGCATCGACGATGAAAATATCGTAGTAGCCGAACTCGGCCAGATAATCGCGCAGGATCGGGTGGTAGCGGCGATGCGCTTCGGCATAGGCGCTGCCATCCTCCGCCACATCCAGCAAATGCTTGTCGCCGGCCGGGTGGCGATTGTCCATCAGATAGCCGGCCTGCAGCGCGATGGTGGCGTCATCCATGCCCGCCAGCAGGCGATCCACATCCACCCCGGCACCGGGGTTGAAGCGGCGGTAGGTCGAGGCGAAATGCTCCCGGTAGTACTCGGCCAGACGTCGACGCTGCGCAGCGGATGGCGACGGCGCACCAGCCGCCGCCACCGTGTCGCGAAGATGGCTGTCGTAGGCACTGCTAAAAGCGTCCGCAGCATTGATCAGCATGCTGCTGCGGGACAGCGTGCGAACCTGCGCGCGCATCTGCTCAAACAGGCTATCGACCTGTCGGCGCTTCATCTCCCGCACTGCCACCAGACGCTGGCGGGCCTCCTGGCTGAGTATCTCCTGCGCCTGGTTCCCGGCGATGATGGCGAGAATCCACACCGCACCAACCACCGGCAGAGCGACCATCAGACATAAACTTGCAAACAGCTTGACGCGAATCGACATCGCTAACCTCGACAGGATTTCCGGGTTCACTGCCCCGCTACGTATGCGCCAAGCAGCGGCCAGCGATGGCGGTACTTGAACCCGCTTCGACGCTGGCGGCTTTCGGCACTATGCTTGGCTGGCCATTAATCCGGGAGCTATAGCGAGATGCGATGCCACGAAGTCGATTACGAGATCATTGGCCACGACATGCAGCTGGTCGAGGTGGAACTGGACCCCGGCGAAACGGTGATCGCCGAAGCCGGGGCGATGAACTATCTGGACGAGGGCATCGAATTCGAGGCGCGCATGGGCGACGGCGCGGATGCCGACGAGGGCCTGCTGGGCAAGTTGTTCTCCGCCGGCAAGCGCGTGTTCACCGGCGAGTCACTGTTCACCACCCACTTCACCAACCGCGGCAGCGGCAAGCGCCGGGTGGCCTTTTCAGCGCCCTACCCCGGCAGCATCATCGCCCTGGATATGGCTCAGATCGGCGGCCAGCTGCTCTGCCAGAAGGACAGCTTTCTCTGCGCCGCGCTGGGCACCAAGCTGGATATCGCCTTCAACCGCAAACTCGGCAGTGGCTTCTTCGGCGGCGAGGGCTTCATCCTGCAGCGCCTGGAGGGCGACGGCATGGCCTTCGTCCACGCCGGCGGCACGCTGGTGCGGCGCGAGCTGCGCGACGAGACCCTGCGCCTGGACACCGGCTGCCTGGTCGCCTTCACGCCGGGCATCGACTACGACATCCAGCGCGCCGGCAATCTCAAATCGATGCTGTTCGGCGGCGAGGGACTGTTCCTCGCCACCCTCAAGGGCAGCGGCACGGTGTGGATTCAGAGCCTGCCCTTTTCGCGCCTCGCCGAGCGGATCATCCGCGCCGCGCCGCAGGGCGGCGGCAAGAGTCAGGGCGAGGGCTCGGTGCTCGGCGGCATCGGCAACCTGCTCGACGGCGACAACTGAGCGCCGCGGCGCGGCGCAAAGCGACAGGCCGCGCCCCGGCATGGGCACCGGGGCGCGCGGGACTATCGCCGGCGGGCCGGCCGCTCAGGCAGCCGACTTGCCATTGACCACATGCACGTGCTGATCGACCTGGGGATAGGGGATGCTGATGCCGTTGGCGTCCAGCGCGGTTTTGATGTTCTCCAGCAGGTCGGCGCGCACCGGCCAGTAGTCATCGGCGCGCACCCAGGGCCGCACGTTGAGATTGACCGCGGAATCGCCCAGCTCGCCTACGGCGATGCCCGGCGCCGGATCGCGCAGCACGCGCTCATCGGCGTCGATCACGGCCGCGATCACGTCGCGCGCCTTGCCGATGTCGTCGCCGTAGCCGATGCCGATGACCAGATCCACGCGCCGCGTCTCCAGCGCGCTGACGTTGACGATGGTGCCGCCGAAAATCTCCGCGTTGGGCACGATGATGCGGCGGTTGTCCGCGGTGTGCATCAACGTGCAGAAGAGCTGGATCTCATCCACCACCCCGGCCACGCCAGCGGCCTCGATGAAGTGGCCGGTGCGGAACGGGCGGAAGATCAGCAGCATCACCCCGGCGGCAAAATTGGACAGCGAATCCTTCAGCGCGAGACCAATCGCCAGGCCCGCGGCACCGAGAATGGCCAACAGCGAAGTGACATTGACACCGAGCTGGTCGATAGCCGCCAGCACCACCGCCACCAGCAGCACGCCGTAGGTGATGTTGACGATGAACGACACCAGCATGTCGTCCACCTTGGAACGGCGCATCGCCTTGCCGATCAGATTGGCGATGCCGCGGGCGATCCACTTACCGACGATGAAAACCGCCAGCGCCACAGCAATTTTGATGCCCCACGGAATGGCGTAATCCGTGATCCAGGCGCTATCTACGTTGAAATCCATTGTTCACTCCGGTTGATGGTGATGAGTTATTTATGATTTTTTTTCGGGGAGCAGGCGCCGGACAGCCTTGCCCATAGGCCTGCAACGCAATTTTCTTGACGCAAGTAGCAGATTAAACCCGAAATTTATCACACTGCAATCTTGATCCGATTAACAAATCAATAGGATGATGTGCGAAAATTACCCGCCCACAAGGAGATCGATCGTGATCGCTTCGCAAACTCGCCTCGCTGCTGCCGCCCTGGCAGTAGCCCTCCCACTCGCCAGCCTGCCGTTTTCGGCGCAGGCCGAGGAAGACCGCTGGTACCTGACCCCCTCGCTGGGCTACTACGACGCCGACCGCGACCGTGCCGCCGACGATGGCTCCGGCGCAGGCATCGCCTTCGGCAAGGCCGTCAGCGAACACGCCAATGTCGAACTGGCCTTCGATGGCAACGATTTCGAACTGGATTCCGGCGCCGGCGACGTGGAACTGCGCAGCCTTGGCATCAACGCCCTGTACCTGTTCGACCGCGAGGGCGTTCAGCCCTTCCTGCTCGGCGGCATCGGCGCGACCCAGACCACCCTGCCCGGCCCCGGCGACAACAAAGAAACCTACCCGATGCTCAAGCTCGGTCTCGGCCTGCTCGGTCAGATCACCGAAGCCGGCACCGCGCTGCGCGTCGAAGCCGGCTACCGCGGCGTATTCGACGACGAAAGCGTCGCCGATGAAGACCAGTTCGACGACTGGTACGCCGCCCTCGGCCTGCAGGTGCCGCTCGGCGACCCGACCCCGGTGGACACCGACGGCGACGGCGTCAACGACCCCGAAGACGCCTGCCCCTCGACCCCGGCCGGGCGCACCGTGGACAGCCGCGGCTGCGAACTGGACAGCGACGGCGACGGCGTGCTCGACAGCGCCGATGAATGCTCCGGCACCCCCAGTGGCGCACCGGTCGACGCGCGCGGCTGCCAGCCGGACAGCGACGGCGACGGCGTGGTCGACGGCGATGATCGCTGCCCCGGCACCGGTCGCGACGTCCAGGTCGGCAGCGATGGCTGCGAAATCGACAGCGACGGCGACGGCGTGATCGATGGCTCCGATGCCTGCCCCGGCACCCCCGGCGGTCGCGATGTCGACGTGCGTGGCTGCGAGCGCGACAGCGACGGCGACGGTGTGGTCGACGGTGCAGACGCCTGCGCCAACAGCCTGCCCGGCGCCAAGGTCGATGCCCGCGGCTGTGCCACGGCGAACCAGTCGATCGTCCTCAAGGGCGTCAACTTCGCCAGCGGTTCGGATCAGCTGACCGGCAACTCGCGCACCGTGCTCGACCGTGCCGCAGAGACGCTGAAAAACAACCCGCTGCTGCGCGTCGAAGTCGGTGGCCACACCGACAGCAGCGGTGCCGCCGCCTACAACCAGCAGCTTTCGCAGAAACGCGCCAACACAGTGCGCAACTACCTGCTGCTGCGCGGCGCCAAGTCCGACCGCCTGAGTGCTCGCGGCTACGGTGAGCAGCAGCCGATCGCCGACAATGGCAGCGCCGCAGGCCGCGCCGCCAACCGTCGCGTGGAGCTGAAGATCCTTAAATAAGGATCCTGCGCTAACGCGCTGAAAGGGCGCACCGACCCCGGTCGGTGCGCCCTTTTTTTGTCCCGACCGAAAGACTGCTCACCGCCCGGCACAGCACCGGCCACCGCGCTCGTGAAGCCAGTCACAACCTTTCGGCGCCAGCGCTCTTTGCGCCCCCGCGCTCAGCCGGTAATCTGGTCCACATCCGGCAGTCCTGCCCCCAGGAATCACCCCCCGATGAGCGAAGAACTGTTGATCAACGTCACGCCGCAGGAGACGCGCGTGGCCACCGTCGAGAATGGCATGCTCACCGAGGTGTGGATCGAGCGCGCGCGCCGCCGCGGGCTGGTCGGCAACATCTACAAGGGCAAGGTGGTGCGCGTGTTGCCGGGCATGGAAGCGGCGTTCATCGATGTCGGCCTGGAGCGGGCCGCCTTTCTGCATGTCTCCGACGTCGCCGGCAGCAATGTGCGCAGCGACAACGGCGAACGCCAGCAGCGCCCGGTGCAAGAGGTGCTGCGCGAAGGCCAGGTGCTGCTGGCACAGGTGATCAAAGATCCGCTGGGCAGCAAGGGCGCGCGCCTGACCACGCACCTGACCATCCCCTCGCGCTATCTGGTGCTGATGCCCGGCGAAAACACCATCGGCATCTCCTCGCGAATCGAATCGGAGCAGGAGCGCACCCGCCTGCGCGACATCGTCCAGGCCGAAGCGGGTGACGACGAAAGCCCGCCGGACGCCGGCTTCATCCTGCGCACCGCGGCGGAGGGCGTCGCCGAGGCGGCACTGGTGCGCGACATGCGCTTTCTGCAACGCCTCTGGCAGGCCGTGCAGGCGCGCGCGAAAAAGGTCTCCCCGGGCCAGCCGGTGCACGAGGATCTACCGCTGGTCGAACGCACCCTGCGCGACATCAGCGGCGATGGCATCGAACGCATCCGCATCGATTCGCGCGAAACCTTCCAGCGCACCCAGCAGTTCTGCCACGAATTCCTGCCGGAGATGCGCAGCCGCATCAGCCACTACCCCGGCGAGCGGCCGATCTTTGATCTGTACGGCGTCGAAGATGAAATCCAGAAGGCGCTGCAACAGAAGGTGCACCTGAAATCCGGCGGCTACCTGATCATCGACCAGACCGAATCGATGACCACCATCGACGTCAACACCGGCGCCTTCGTCGGCCATCGCAACCTCGAAGAGACCATATTCAAAACCAACCTCGAAGCCGCCCAGGGCATCGCCCGCCAGCTGCGCCTGCGCAATCTCGGCGGCATCATCATCCTCGATTTCATCGACATGACCGTCGAAGAGCACAAACGCCAGGTGATGCGCGCGCTGGAAAAGGCACTGGATCGCGACTACGCCAAGACCCAGGTCTGCGATGTCTCCGCGCTGGGGCTGGTGGAGATGACCCGCAAGCGCACCCGCGAAAGCCTCGAACACGTGCTCTGCGAAACCTGCCCGACCTGCTCCGGGCGCGGCAAGGTGAAGACCGCGGAGACCGTCGCCTACGAGATCACCCGCGAGATCATCCGCCAGGTGCGCCAGTTCGACGTCGCCTCGCTGACCGTGCTCGCCGCGCAGGACGTGGTCGATCTGATGCTCGGCGAGGAATCCGACAACCTCGGCGAGCTGGAATCCTTCCTCAACGTGCCGATCCGCCTGCAGGGCGAGGAAATGTACAGTCAGGAGCAGTACGACGTGGTACTGGTCTGAGCGCGCGCACCCGCCCCCATGTATCACCCCCTGCGCATCCTGCGACGCGCGCTGTTGGTCACCGCCGCCAGCCTGCTGATTCTGCTCGCCCTGCTCACCGGGCTGGCACGCCTGCTGCTGCCCTTCGCCGAGGACTTTCGCGCCGAACTGCAGGACTGGGTCTCCACCGAGCTGGCGCTGCCGGTGCGCATCGGCCAGCTGGATGTCAGCTGGGTCGGCTTTGCGCCGCGCGCGCGGCTGGTCGACGTGGCCCTGCGCAGCGCCACGGCACCGGCCGACAGCAGCGACGACCAATGGCAGCGCATCGGCGATATCCACGCCCACTTCGACCTGCTCGCCCTGCTGCGCGGCGAGCGCCTGCCAGTGAGCGATCTGGCGGTAGTCGGCGTGCGCCTCAAGCTGCTGCGCGAGCTGGACGGGCGCTGGCGGGTTGCCGGCCTGCCGCTGCGCGAAGACACCCCGGCCGACTGGCTGGCCGAACGCGCCGAACGCGCGCAACGCGCCCTGCAAAAGGGTGCGCCGCAGGGCAGCGCCCTGCCGGAGGGCGTCCCCAGCACCGAGCCGGCGCCCGCCGCAGACGGCGACCAGGACTGGCTCGGCTGGCTGCTGAACGCCTCGGCGCTGGCGCTGGAGCAGGCCGAGATCGAAATCTACGACGCCCGCCGCCAACTCGGCTACACCCTGCGCGACGTCAATCTGCGCATCGCCAACGAAGGCAACCGCCACCGCCTGGCCGCCGATCTGGCGCTGCCGCTGGGCCTCGGCGAGCGCGTCTCGCTGCTGATCGACGCGCGCGGCCAACCCGGCGCCTACGCCGACTGGCACGGCAGCCTGTACCTGCGCGCCGACGCGCTGTCGCTGGCGCGCCTCGACGAGCTGTCGCCGCAGCAGCTACCGCTGCACATCGAAGGTGGCCAGCTGGATCTGCGCGCCTGGAGCCAGTGGCGCGGCGACCGCCTGCAGGATCTGCAACTCACCACCCAGCTGCGCGGCCTGCACCTGGCGGCGCTGGGCGAGCCGCGCGGCGACGCGAGTCACCAACAGACACAAGACCAGCGGCAGGGCCCGGCTGCCGAAGCCCTGCCGCCAACCGCGGCCGCCAACTACCGACTCGAACAGCTCGACGCCCAGATCCACTGGCAGCGCCGCGAACGCGGCTGGCGGCTGGACATCGACCGCCTGCAACTGGTGCGCGGCGGCAGCGCCTGGCGTAGTGGCGGGCTGAGCGTGGCTTTGTGTGAGGCGATAGAAGATCGCGCGACTGCCATCGACACCGCCGCCGATGGCGCCAACAGCGAACCGGGCAGCGATGCCGAAACCGCCCCGGACGATGGCGGCGACCCGATCATCGCCGCCGCCGGGCAGTTCCTGCGCCTGCAGGATCTGCTCGACCCGCTGGCGCTGCTGCAAGCGGCCGCGGCCGACGACGCCGCCGAAAACGGCGATGCGCGCAGCGGCGCCGATGCCGCCACCGCGCTGCTCGAACACATCGCCCGCCTGCGCCCGCGCGGCGATCTGGTCGGCTGGTCGCTGCACTACCGGCCGGCGGAGCGCGCCACCGAACAGGCCACCGAACAGATTGCCGAACAGGCCACTGAAAAGCCCGGCGAAACCGATCGCCCGCGGGCTGCCGAGCTGCACGCCAGAGGCACCTTCGCAGCGCTCGGCCTGCGCGCCGACGGTGCGATCCCCGGCTTCAGCGGCCTCGATGGCAGCTTCAACTTCGACGGTCGCCGCGGCGATCTGCGCCTCGCCGCCCGCGATGCACGCTTCAACGCGCCGCGACTGTTCCGCGCGCCGCTACAGATCGAACGCCTCGCCGGCGCGCTGCAACTGGCGCTGCACGACGACGGCTGGCGGCTGTCCACGGATCAGCTGCAACTGGACAGCGCGGATCTGAAAAGCGTGTCGCGGCTGGCACTGAGCAAACACGGCGACGCGCCGCTGCAGATCGACCTGCAAAGCGATTTCCGCGATGGCGTGGCGGCCAACGCCGGGCGCTACTACCCGGTCGGCATCATGGCCGAGCCACTGGTCGCCTGGCTGGATCGCAGCATCATCTCCGGGCGCGTCAGCAGCGGCCGCCTGCTGCTGCGCGGCAGCAGCGCCGACTTCCCCTACCGCGACGGCCACAGCGGCGTGTTCGAAGTGGATTTCGACGCCGAGGACGTGCACCTCGACTATCGCCCCGGCTGGCCGGCGATTACCGAACTGGCCGCCAAGGTGCGCTTTCACGGCCAGTCGATGACCATCCGCAGCCGCAGCGGCACGCTGCAGGGCGGCGAGCTGAGCGGCGTGGTGGCCAGCATCCCCGACCTGCGCGCAGCGCAGCTGACCGTCGCCGGCGGCGTTCACGCCTGGCTCGGCGACCTGCTCGACTTCGCCGCCGAGGGGCCGCTGCGCAGCCGTCTCAGCGCCTTTTTCGCCGGCGCCAGTGGCGAGGGCCGCGCGCGCCTCTCGCTGCACACCACCATCCCGCTCAAGGGCAGCGATCCGGAACGCGTGCGCGGTGCGCTGTATTTCACCGGCAATCGCCTCGACCAGCCGCGCTTCGGGCTATCGCTGAGCGACGTCGGCGGCGAGGTTCGCTTCACCGGCAGCGGCATCGAGATCGACCAACTGCAAGCCGACTACGACGGCCGTCGCGTGCTCATCGCCGCCAGCCGCCAGCAGCGCGCCGACGGCAGCCCGGTGACTCGCATCGAGGTCGCCGGGCCGGCCGATCCAGCGCAGGTGCTGCGCCGCTACGGCGTGCCGCACGCCGAGCGCTTCAGCGGCGTCTCCGATTGGCGCCTGCGGCTCGATTTGTCCGCGCCCCGCAACGGCCAGCTGGGCGCGGTGGACCTGCGCGCGCAAAGTGAACTGCGCGGCATCGGCATCGACCTGCCGGCGCCGCTGGGCAAGCCGGCCGAGACGGCGCGCGCCTTCGAGCTGACGCTGCGCGTCGCTGGCCACAGCGCGCTGCAGGATTTCCACCTCGACTACGCCGACGCCGCCAGCGGCAGCCTGCGCCTCGATGAGCGGGGCGCGCTGCGGCGGCTCGATCTGCGCTTTGGCGCTGCGCGCGGCGCCGCGGCGCGCAGCGACGGCATCCACCTCAGCGGCGTGCTGCCAGCGGTGTCGCTGGACCAATGGCGCGCGCTGCTGGACGAGCCGGGCGATGCCGCGCCGGGCGCCGCGGCGAGCACAACAGCGGACGACGCCGCCCCGCTGCCGCTGCGCATCGACCTGCGCAGCCCGCGGCTGGATGTGGCCGGTCGCAGCCTGCACAACCTGCGTCTGCGCATCGATGGCGACGCGCGCAGCCGGCGCGGGCGCATCGACAGCGATGCCGTCAGCGGGCGCTTCGACTGGCCGCTGCAACGCGGCGCCGAGCGGCAGCTGGTGATGGTGCTCGACGAGCTCGATCTCGGCGCCCTGCTCGGTGGCGAAGACGCGGCGCAGGATCAGGCTGGCGACGCTATTAACCGCGCAGAGGCCATCGCACAACTGGGCGCTGACGGCGCGCTCGGCGAGGCGGCAATGGACCCGCGCCAGCTGCCGCCGCTGCGCATCGATGTGCGCCAGCTGCGCTGGGGCGATTATGCGATCCGCGATCTGCGCCTGCGCAGTGAGCCGACGCGCGACGGCCTGCGCCTGCACGAGCTGGGCTTTGACAACGGCGCGCTGCGCGTCACCGGCAGCGGTGGCTGGACGCTGCGCCCGCACGGCCATTACAGCGAGCTGAAGCTCGACTTCGGCGCCAGCGATCTGGGCACCGGCTTGAGCCGGCTGGGGCTGGCGGAGGCGATCGACAGTGGTCGCGCCGAGGGCAGCGCCACGCTGAGCTGGTTCGGCCCGCTATACGACCCCGATCTGCCGAGCCTGACCGGCGACGCCAGATTCCTGCTGCGGGAGGGCCGCCTGCTGGCGGTGGACCCGGGCGTCGGACGCATTTTCGGCCTGTTCGCGCTGCAGGCGCTACCGCGGCGGCTGACGCTGGATTTTCGCGATCTGCTGCGCGGCGGTCTCGACTTCGACCGCATCGACGCCCGCCTGTCGCTGGCCAATGGCGTGGCCGACACCCGATTGCTGCGCCTGATCGGCCCGGTGGGGCTGGTCGACATCACCGGGCAGAGCGATTACCTGCGCCGCCGCCTGCAGCAGAAAATCGTCGTGCTGCCGCACATCGGCAGCTCGCTGCCGATACTCGGCCTGCTCACCGGCGGTATCGCCACCGGGCTGACGGTGCTGGTCACCGATGGGCTGCTCAGGGGGCTGGGAGTGAATCTCGACGAGATCGGTCGTATCGAATATCGCCTCAGCGGCGATTGGGACGATCCGCTGATCGAAGAGATCCGCCGCCGCAACGCGCCTATCAACTCGCCCAATCAACGCTGAACGCCGCCCCCCGCGACGGCGGCCGACCACAAATGGGCGGCACCGGCTACACTCCGGGCAGCCACCACGCGACACGGAATCACTATGAAAATCAGTGCGCAAACGCAGATGCTGGCGATGCTGGCGCCGGCGCAGGCGGTATTGGTGATGCTGGTGTCCACGCTGGTAGCGGCTTATCTGCAGACGCAGTTCGAGAGCCACCTGCGACGCAATCTGTCGCAGGCCGCGCAGATAGCCGGCAATGCGGTCCATCAGCACCTGCGCAATCGCGGGCACCAGAATGCGCTGATCGCCAGCCGCACCCAGCTGCGGCTGAGCCTGAACGAACTGCTCGACGACGCAACACAGCAGGGCATTCTGGCCAGCGGCATCGCCACCGAGCACCCGGCGCGGCGCAAGATCTGGCGCATCCTCGCCGATGCGCGCCGCTCGGTGCCGGATATCGTCGGGCTCTACCTGCTGGCTCCGGATGGCAGCGAGGTGGCACTCGCCAGCGGCTCGCCTCGACTGCCGCCCGAGGCACTGGCGACACCCGATTCCGGTGGGCCGCGCCAGCTGCGCCTGCACACCCTGGAAGGCGGCGGTCTGATCGAGCTGCGGGTCGCCGAGCTGCTGCTCGATGGCGAGCACGTCGGCAATCTGCTGGCCGCCTATCGGGTGGATAACCTGCTGATTCAGCTGCGCAATTCAGCGCGAATTCCGGGTGCCTCGGGCACCGTGGAGTTGCTCGCCGTGGATGGCCGTGGCGCGCCGCGACAATTGCTTGCAACGTCGCCCGCTGGCGGCCACGGCGCAGACCGGGACGCGGCTGAAATCCCCCGGCTGCGGGTGCGCCAGCCCGTGGCGGATACGGACATGGAAGTGAGTGTGAGCATCAGCAGCGGCGAGCAATCAGCCTTTCGCGGCCGCCTGCTGTGGGTTGTGCTGCCACTGCTGCTGACAGCGATCGCCGTCATGGCACTGCTCACCGCGTTCGGCCTGCAGCGCATGATGCAACCGCTGCGTCAACTCAGCGACTGGGCCGGCACGCGCCTGTCCGGCGGCGGTGCGCCGCCACCGCCGGACTCCCGCCCTTATCGCGAAGTCGAGGTGCTGGCACACAGCCTGGAACAGTTGCTCAGCGAGTCAGACAACCAGCAGCTGCAGCTGCGCTCGCTGGTCTACTCGCTGCCCTCCGGGGTGCTGGCGGTGGACAGGCGCGGCTGCATCAGGCTGTTCAATCATCACTGCGAACTGCTCTTCGGCTACCACGAGTCGGAGTTGCTCGGGCGCAGCGTCGAGACGCTGGTGCCACAGCCCAGCGTGGCCGAACACCGCGAGCTGCGCGAGGGCTTCGACAGCGCGGAGGATACCCACACCATGGGCGTCGGCCGCGATGTGCGTGGGCGGCGCAAGGACGGCAGCACCTTTGATGCCGAAATCGCCCTGACCCCGGTGCAGGCCGGTGGCAATACCTGGATGCTGGCTACGGTGACCGACGCCAGTGCGCGCAAGGAGCGCGAGCGGCAGCTGCAATTGTCCGCGGAGACCGACGAGCTGACCGGGCTGCACAACCGCCGCTACCTGCGTCGCCGGCTGGCCGAGGAGTGGCGCCGCGCAATGCGCGAAGGCAGCGTGCTGGGAGCGATGATGATCGACATCGATCACTTCAAGCGTTTCAACGACGCCGCCGGGCACGAAGCCGGCGACCGCTGCCTGGTGCAGGTCGCCGGAGTGATCGCCGAGCACTGCCGCCGCGAGGGCGAATTCTGTGCACGCTACGGTGGCGAGGAATTTTTCGCCGTCGCCGCCGGGCGTAACCTCGACGACATGCTGGCACTCGGCGAGCTGCTTCGCGCCGCGGTGAGCGCCGCGCATATCCCCCACCCCGGCACGGGCGGCGAGGTCAGCCTTTCGATCGGCGTGGCAGCCTGGTCGATCAGCCAAACAGATCACCCCGACGATCTGATCAGAGCCGCCGACCGCTCCCTGTATCGCGCCAAAAAAGCTGGTCGCAACCGCGTCTGCAGCTAGCACTGGCGGCGCACTTTCAGCGCCGTTCGGACGCACAGAAAAAACCCCGACCGGCATCTCTGCCGAAGTCGGGGTTAATCACCGAAGGATGGAGGAAAACGCACCTCGCGACGCTCGACGACGGGCCAGTTGCAACCCACCGCTGCCTTGCGGGCACGGTTCTATGATTCTCTTTTCATGCTTGAGATTCAGTGACATAGCGCCCGCTTTTCACGTTGCCAACCACCGTTGATCGGGGTTTTTGGACGCCCTGTCAGCACTGCCCGAGAGGGCCGCCGCCGGGCCTGAGAAGCGCCTTTGGCTCAGCCGTAAATGCCGGTATCGACGCTTGCAGTGCGGCCGCCAGCGCCACGAAATGCACGCGCCAGACCTGCGCGCCGGGCGCTGTGCGCATCGCCGGGCACCAGCCGTAGTTCGCCGCGCTGCGCAGACTTGTCCGCTGTCTTGCCGGCGGTTTTTCCGCGAGCTGAACCGGTGTCCTGCCTGACTGCCTGTACCATGTTGTTTCCCATCGTTAATCAACGCCATTGATCGGCCGATGAGTAGATTTAATGCCGCTCCGACGGGAATGGGAAATACGGATCGGCGATAGCCATATTTCAAGAGGGAATAAAAAGCTCCACAAAGGAGCGGAGACAAGCATGAAGAATGTAATCGACAGCCGTTCTCCCCTCCACGGCACCGCCGCCGATGGTGGCCACTCGCCGAGGCGGGTGCGCCCGCCGCGACCGGCACTGCCTGCCACTGCTCTGCCAGCCACTGCTCTGCCAGCCACTGCTCTGCCAGCCACTGCTCTGCCGGCCACTGCGCTGCTGACCGCCGCGCTGCTGCTGGGCGGCGCGGCGCAGGCCACCGAGCTACTGGTGCGGGTGGTCGAACGCGACACGCGGCGGCCGCTGGCGGATGCGGCGGTGTGCCTGGGCACATCAGCAAATCCGGCGCAGTTCGGCGCACAGCGCAGCGACGCCGCTGGCAGGGTGCGTTACGCCGATCTGCCGGACGCCCCCCTGCTGCTCAGCGTGTCCGCCCCCGGATACCGCGGCCACCGCAGCGAGCACCGCGTTGGCGCCCTGGATCTCACCGTCGAGGTCGCGCTGCCCAGCGGCGGGCTGGGGCCGCAGTGCCACGGTGCGCCACCGGCGGCGGCGGCGAGCAGCACCGAAGCGCCGCTGACAATGCTCGCTGGCAGCGGCGGGCGCGCGCTGGCCGTGGAGTCGGTGCAGGTGGCGCGCGATGCGCAGTCGCCGGCGGAGCTGCGCCTGCATCTGGCGGTGCGCGGTGAGCCGAGCGAGTACCGTGTCGCGGCCACTGCGGATTTCACCGGCGCCCAGTGGCAGCCCTTTGCGACGCGGCTCGAACACCGACTGGCGGATGCCGCCACGGCGCAGCTCTACCTGCAGCTGCGGCGCATTCGGCAGATGCAGGGTGGCGCGCTGCAGAGCCTCTCGGAAGTGGTGCGCATCGAGCTGCGCTGAGCGCTGTCGCGGCGGAAAATCAGCGTTCGCGATCCTTGATGGATTCGGCTTCTTCGAGGCTCAACTGGCGGGCCTCGCTCTCCAGCATCACCGGGATGTCGTTGCGGATCGGGTAGGCGAGTCCGCTGCTCCGGCACCACAGCTCGTCGCCGACCAGTACCAGCTTGCCCTTGGAAATCGGGCAGACGAGGATGTTCAGCAGTCTCGTGTCCATGTTCGCAGCGCCGTTTACGGGGGGCGGCATTGTAGCCCAGTCGTCGCCTCGCCGGCACTGCCCGGCTGACTGGCACTGCAGCCGCGAGGCACCGCTTGCCTGATCGTGCGCAGCTGCCTAGAGTGCCCGCGTCGGCGACCCGGAACCCCCATGGAAGCACTTGAACCCCTGCTGCAGCGAGTCGATCAGCTCGATCCTCGGCAACTGCTGGCGCTGGCATTGTTCGCCGGCGCGATACTCGGTGGCTTACTCGCCGCCTGGCTGGCGGCGCGCGCGGTGCGCCGCCGCGCGCTGGCGCGTGAGCAGCTGGCGGCACAGGCCGCGGCACACGAACGCCACGAACTGCAAAGACGCCAGGAGCAGCTCGTCAACGCGCTCCAGGAAGCGCGCAGCCTGGCCGCCGAGCAGGCGCAGCGCCTGGCCAATCTGGCCGCCGAACGCGCCCGCCTGGAGGGCCAGCTGGAGCAGCTCGGCAACCTGCGGGAAACGCTGGCAGCACGCGATGTGGCGCTGCAGGTGGCGCAGCGCGAGAACACCACGCAGGCCGCCCAAATCGCCCGTCTGCAGGCCGAGCTGGGTGCCGAGCGCGAATCCAGCGCGGACAAGCTCAAGCTGCTGGAAAACGCCCGCGAGCAGCTCACCGCGCAGTTCCAGAATCTCGCCAATCGCATCCTCGAAGAAAAGACCGCGCGCTTCACCGCGCACAATCGCGAACAGCTCGGCCACCTGCTCAACCCGCTGCGTGAGCAGCTCGGCGATTTCCGCAAAAAAGTTGAGGACGTGTACGATCGGGAAACCCGCGATCGCACCGATCTGAAGGCGCA
Organism: uncultured Chromatiales bacterium; assembly: GCA_965602395.1. Lineage (GTDB taxonomy): Bacteria > Pseudomonadota > Gammaproteobacteria > CBFCYW01 > CBFCYW01 > CBFCYW01. The sequence goes on along the minus strand of CBFCYW010000029.1, from coordinate 4,105 downwards.
GATCACCCAATTGCGCGGACTCAACGAACGCATCAGCAAGGATGCGATCAACCTCACCAACGCCCTCAAGGGCGAGAGCAAAACACGCGGCAACTGGGGCGAGGTGGTGCTCGAACGGGTGCTCGAGGATTCCGGCCTGCGGCTCGGCCACGAGTACCGCCGCGAGGTGGTGCTGCAAAGTGAAGATGGCAGCCGGCTGCGCCCGGATGTGATCATCGATCTGCCCGATGATCGCCACATCGTGATCGACAGCAAAGTCTCGCTGGCGGCCTACGAACGCGCCGCAGCGGCCGAGGAAGAAACCGTGCGCCGCGCCGCGCAGCGCGAACACGTCGCCTCGCTGCGCAGCCACATCCGCGCCCTCGGCGGCAAGGACTACGCCACGCTGCACGGCCTGCGCTCGCTGGATTTCGTGCTGTTATTCATCCCCATCGAAGGCGCCTTCCACGCCGCACTGGTCGAGGATGGCGGCCTCTACGCCGAGGCTTACAAACAGAACATCGTGCTGGTCAGCCCGACCACCCTGCTGGCCACCTGCCGGACCATCGAAAACATCTGGCGCATCGAACAGCACAACCGCAACGCTGACGAGATCGCTCGCCAGGCTGGCGCCATGCTGGATAAATTCAACGGCTTCGTCGCCGACCTGGAAAAGGTCGGCGAACAGCTCGAACGCGCGCACAAAGCCTACGAGAGCGCGCGCAACAAACTCGACCAGGGGCGCGGCAACCTGTTGCGCTCGGCACACCGCATCGCCGAGCTGGGGGTCAAAGCAAAGAAGGCGCTGCCCGAATCACCCGATAGCGATCCCGCGGCCGACCCCGACCTCTACATAGCAACAGGTGGCGAAGCGGATACCGGAATCGACACCAGCCGCGATTAACTGGCTCAACTCGCGCCAGGCGCGCCACCGAATAATGTCCGCCATGGAAGCCCGGCCAAACCTGGCAGGCGCAGGCCAGCCGCGAGGGCGAAAACAGGCGAAAAAGTGCGGCTTACAATGGAATAAATGAGCGTTTTGCGCTTGTTTTCAACGCCGACCGGGGGCAAGCGCAGTAGCTGTGCACAGCTTCCCCAAGCTGCCAAGAATGCAGCGATGTTCACGCACAGCGGCAATCCACGGCGCTTGTACTCCGTCGGCATTCTCAGCACTGCTGCAGAATGTCTGCGCAGTAATTGCGTCCGTATAGGCAACCCTGCGGCGCGCTGCGCCAACTTCAACCAGACGGCCGGCCAATGCTCATTGCGCAACCGGCAACCATCGCTTGAGTGACGATAGATTCTGGCTTTTCAGTACTGCGTAACACAAATGTGATTTTTCCGGCGCGACAAATTTTTTTCTGCATATCTGGAAATTGGCTCGAAAAAAGTGTATTAACTTCGCTACCGGCGGGCAAACTCCGCCCGGAATCCCGCAAACCCAAAATGAAGATGAGCAACATGAGTGACGTACAGAAGAAAATCGAGCAGCTGCGCGCAGAAATCGCCGACCTGGAGGCCGCAGAAGCCCGCGCCGCAGAAATGCGCGAAGCGATGGAGTCGGCGCACCAGGGCCTGATCAGCGCGCTCGAAAACTCCGGAATCCGTTTTGATGATTACGTCAGTGCCCACGCCGGCGTGTATCGCAAGGCGCTGAACAAGAGCTCCGGTGGCAGCTCGCGCAGCAGTCGCGCCTCGACCAAATCCAAGGTGAAAATTCCCGCTGGCGACTATGGCAATATCCCCTCGCAGCCGGGTAAGACCTTCACTGTGAAAGAAAAGGGACCGCGGCCAAAGGCGGTGCGTGAATACGCCGAAGAAATCGGTGTCGACGCCTTCATGTCGCGCTGCCGCCTGAGCTGAGGCAGCCCAGCCATACGCGGCGCCCCCGGACACGGGGGCCGCCGCGCAACGGTTCACCGGCGATACCAGGCCAACCCCGTTCACCTCCCGATCCCCCGGAATTACCCCAGAGGCTGCTTCGACTGACCCGGGTTCGCTCAGTCAGTCCACGCCGAAGGCCCGGCTCTCCCAGCGCTTTTCGCCGGACACGCGATAGGCGCATTTCGATACAACACCCCCCATCTTCCGCAGATTCCGATTCGATTCAGCAGTGGCCGCGCACGCGATTGGCCGCCGCTGCGCATTCCATCGACGCAGACCGCCCGTTAAATGAGAACCACTCGACACCATTGCCGCCGCCATCGCGACTTGGCGCATCGCCCCGGACTCGGGTGCGCTATCGAGGCATTTGAGACCCGCCGCAGTGAGCAGCTATTGCACCCGGCAGTTGATCGATAGTGAGATAGCCTCATTAAAAGCATGGTTTTCATTGATGGCCCGCGGGTAATAACTACCGCCCATCGGCCAATTGACACCTGCCAGTGCCCCACCCCTGTGCAGCCACATCCGGCGGGCACCGCCTGCGCGGACACTGAAATGGGGAGTTAATCCATGATTCGTGCATTTGTCAGCGAGCCGGATGGCGATCGGGCGGGCGATGATCAGCCGGAAATTCCCGTCAGCCCACATCCCAACTATGTCACTCCCACCGGCTTCAGCGCGCTGGAAACCACCCTGCACCAACGCCACAGGCGACGCGGCGAATTGCGCGCTATGCACAGCGTTGCCGACAAGAGTGAGCTGGTGCAATTGGCGCGGGAGATTCGCTATTAAGAAGCGCGCCTGGTCAGCGCAATCCTGGTGCAGCCCGGGCGCCAACCGCGCGACCGGGTAGCCTTTGGCGCCCGGATCGATTGTGAAGACGAAAACGGCGCGCGTTTGCGCTATCGCATCATCGACGGGGATGAAGCGAAACCGGAGCGCGGCAGCATCAGCCACATCTCGCCGCTGGCACAAGCGGCGATCCGGAACTGCAAGTGATCGCCATCAGCTATCCCGATTAAGGTGTATTGACAGCGGTGCGATACACGCCGGCCAGACTGTTGAGCCGGCCGTTTTCAGAGGCCGACGAACCAGCCATAAACCAAGCCGCTAAGCATCGCACCGAGCAGACCGAGCATCAGATAGGCAGCGAACACCGCGCGCCGCACCAGCGCGTAGACCGCCACCGCGGCGGGGATCGACGACACCGCGCCGGTAGTGATAAAGGCCATCGCCGCACCCGGTGCCATGCCCATCTCCAGCAGCCCGCCGACCAGCGGAATCGCCGCGTAGCCGTTGAGATAGGCCGGCGCACCGACCAGCGCGGCCAGCGGGATCGCGTACCAGGCATCGCCGCCGACCAGCGCACCGACCTGATCGGCCGGCAGCCAGGCGAGCATCAGGCTCTCCAGAAAAAAGGCCACCGCCAGCCACTTGCCGAGGAACAGCGCGTTGTCGCGCGCCTCATCGAGAAACAGCCGACGGCGCGCCGGTTCGCGCCAGAAGGCCCAGTGCGGAGCGCTGGCGATTGCCGCTGTGCCGCAGCCGCCGCTGTCGCCATCCGCGCTGGCGCAGCAGGAGCTGGTAGCGGCGCCGCCCACGCGCAGCGGTTGCTGCAACTGCCCGGCGCGCTGCAACAGCCAGGCGGCGCCACCGGCGAGCAGCGCCATGCCGATGGCGGCCAGCGTCTTGGCGACGGCGAAATCGGTGCCGATGCCGGCGGCGGTGAGCACGAACATCTCCGGGTCCATCACCGGCGAGGCGATCCAGAAGGCCATCACCGGTGCCAGCGGCACGCCGGAGGCCAGCAGCGCGGCGATCAGCGGGATCACCGTGCAGGAGCAGAAGGGCGAGATGGCGCCGACCAGCGCGGCGGCCAGCACCGCCTTCAGCGGATGCCCGGAAAAGGCCCGCGCCACCGGTGCGTCGGCGCCACTGGCGCGCACGCAGGCGGCGATCAGCAGCGCCAGCGCGAAGAACGGCAGCATGCGCCACAGCGCCGCGACGGTGAACTGCAGGCTGGCGACGGCCTGTGCGCTGTCGAACAGCGCCAGTGCCAGCAGGCCGAGCAGTAGCGCATTGAGCACCCGGTCGCGCGGCAGCCAGTGCGGCCAGCGGCGGCGCTGGCTGTCGCCATCGCTGCCGCAACAGGGGGTGGCGATGGCGGCGGCGGACGCTTCGCCGCTGGCCGGGGTGGCGCAGCAGCCGCTGCCGCTGTCGCTGTCGCTGCTGCTGCTGCTGC
>CBFCYW010000028.1:0-33084 GCA_965602395.1 uncultured Chromatiales bacterium | reverse complement strand
GCCAGCTGGCCGACGGCCCGCGCGATGCCGATCCGCTGAGCTTCTTTCGCCGCGGCGCGCAGCTGATGGCCGAGACCTTCGGCAGCCGCTACGCGATCCTCGCCCGCTACGCCGACCCCGGGCAGCAGGTTTTGCGCATGCTGGCTTTCTGGAGCGGCGGTGGATTCGCCGAGCCGGTGCAGTACCCGCGGGCCGGCACCCCCTGCGCCGATTGCATGAACGATGGCGTGCTGGTCATCGAGCGCGGTGTGCAACAGCGCTACCCGGAGGACGCCGCACTGGTGGCGATGGGCGCCGACAGCTACATCGGCGTCTCGCTGGTGGGTGGCGACGGTCGCGCCTTCGGCGTGCTCAACGTGATCCACGACGCGCCGCTGCCGGCCGATGACGAGCTGCTGGCCCTGCTTCAGCTGTTCGCCCAGCGCTTCGCCTTTGAGCTGGAGCGACAGGATTACCAGTCTGCCCTGAGCGCCAGCGAGGCGCGTTTTCGCGACTTCGCCACGATCGCCGCGGACTGGTTCTGGGAGCAGGATACGGCGCTGCGCTACAGCTGCCTGTCGCCCGGTCAGGAGGCCGTCACCGGCTGGTCGGCCCAGCGTTTTCTCGGCCGCGATCGCGCTGCCGCCTTTGCCGGCGATGTGGACGCTGGCCACGAATGGCGGCTGTGCCTGCGCGCCGCCGCCGCCCAACGGCCCTATGAACTCACCTATCGCCTGCGCCGTCCCGATGGCCAGTGGCTGTGGATCCACGAGCGCGCGCAGCCGCTGCGCGACGCCGAGAGCGGCGAGTTTCTCGGTTTTCGCGGCGTCGGTCGCGACATCTCCGCCGAGCATCTGCTGGTGAGCGGCTGGCGCGAACAGCGCGACGAACCACAGCCCCGGTTGCGCGAGCGCACCCGCTTGGCCGCGCTCGGCGCGCAGGCGGCCGGCGCGGCGCACGATCTGCGCAACCCGCTGGCGGCGATACGCAACGCGGTCCACTACCTGCGGCGCAAGGCGCCGGGCTGGCTGGCGAGCGGCGCGCCCGAGCTGCCGTCGGGCGGTCTGCCGGCGATGGCGTCGTCGGCAGCGCCGGCGGGAAAGCTCACCGAGTATCTGGGCATTATCGATGTCGAGCTCAGGCATGCCGAGGTGATGCTCACCGAGCTGCTCGATGTCGCGCGGCCGAGGCCGCCGCGCTGGAGCGAATTCGCGGTCGATCAGTTGTGCGACGAGCTGCTCGAACGCGGCCTGCTGCCGAAGTCGGTGGCGCTGCATTACGCCGCTCCGCGACCGCTGCTGCTGTGTGCCGATCGCGCGCTGCTGCGCCAGTTGCTGGCCAATCTGCTCGGTAACGCCGCGGTGGCGATGCGCGGCAGCGGCGAGATCCGCGTCGCCGCGGGCCGCGATGTCAACGGCCAGTGGTTGCGCGTGGTGGATGATGGGCCGGGCGTCGCCGCCGCGCACCGCGATCGCCTCTTCGAGCCGCTGTTCACTACGCGCAGCGACGGCTACGGACTCGGCCTGTGGGTCGCCCGCGACATCGCCTGGCGCCACCGCGGCGAACTGCTGCTGGAAGAGGGCGAGGGCCGCGGAGCCTGTTTCACGCTGTACTTGCCGCCGCCGCCGGATGTCGCGCCCGCTGCCGAGAATAATCGGCGCGACAGTGCGCACGGCTCACCATAGACGGCGCCCGGCACCGCTGCGCTGTCGAACTATCCCGCTGGTCGTTAGTGCCGCGTTGTCGCCGGGCTTGTGCGCTATTAGCCCGCTGGGTGGCGAACTCGCAGTGAGCTTGCGACGCGCGGCGGTATGATGGAAAGTGCGCCTGCGGACCAGATTCATTCGCTGAGGCACCGCGCGCGTGTCGCAGCACAGGCCAGCCCCTATCGACACGGCCGCAGAGCGGCCACGGGGATGCAGACTATGCCGATTGTGGAGCGCGCACGGCGCGTACTGCTGGTTGACGATCATCCGGGCCTGCTCACTACCAGCAGTGATCTGCTGCGCGAGGAAGGCTTCGCCGTGGAGTGGTGCGGCGATGCCGATAGCGCTTTGCAGCGGCTGGCTGAGGGTGAAATGGGCGTCGTCGTGCTCGACCTGGGCCTGCCCGGCATGTCCGGCCTTGAGCTGCTCACGCACTGCCGCGCCCAGCATCCTCACTGCGCTTGCATCATCTACACCGCACAGGCTGATTTCGACGCCGCGCGGCGCGCACTCAACCTCGGCGCCGCGGCGCTGGTGGAGAAAAGCAGCGGCCCCGAGGCGCTGATCGAAGCGGTGCATCGCGTCTCCGAAGGCTTGCTGCAGCACCGCAATGAGCGCTGCAAAGATGTCGCCGGCAATGCCCGCGAGTCGCACGCCACGCAGATCCTCGAAGTGCTCGGCGACGGTGTGCTGTGCTGCGATGCCGAGGGCCGCATCGACTACCTCAACGCGGTCGCAGAGAGCCTGCTCGGCGCCACTCGCAAGCAATTGCTGGGCGCGCCGCTGGCGGATGTCTATCGCCTGGTCGATGAGGCCGATGAGGCGCTGTCGTCCGCGGTGCAGCACTGCCTGACCTACGCCGAGCGCTGCCGCTCGCGCGAATACCCGGTGCTGTGCCGCGACGATGGCGCGCGCATCGCGGTGGAGGAATCGGCCTCGCCGCTGTTTGACGACAACGGCGAACTGAGTGGCGTGGCGCTGGTGTTTCGCGATGCCAGCCGCGCCCGCGCCAGCTTCGCGCGCGCCCATCACGAGGCCGCTCACGACCCGCTCACCGGGCTGGTCAACCGCCGCGAGTTCGAGCGCCGCCTGCTTCGCGCCCGCCAGCGGGCGCGCCACGATGATGTCTGCAGCGCTCTGCTGTATCTCGATCTGGATCGCTTCAAGCAGGTCAACGACAGCTGCGGCCACAGCGCCGGCGACGAGCTGCTCAGTCAGATCGCCCAGGTGTTGCAGCGCAATGTGCGCAGCCGCGACACCCTGGCGCGGCTCGGCGGCGATGAATTCGGCATGCTGCTGGAGGGTTGCGGCGAGGAGCAGGCCGAGCAGATCGCCGGCATGGTGCTGCGCGCGGTTGCCGACTACCGCTTTCTCTGGGAGGGGCGGCAGTTCTGCCTCGGCGCCTCGATCGGCCTGGCGCGGGTGTGCGCCGATCAGGACGGCAACGATGGCGACATCGGTGGGCTACTCAAACGCGCCGACCGCGCCTGCTACGCCGCCAAGGAGGCCGGTCGTAACCGCGTGGTCAGCGCCGAGCGGCTGGCCGCGGATGGCGGCGCGGTGCAGGTCTCACCCGGCTACGACGAACAACTGCTTTACGATGCGCTGGCGCGCGAGCGCCTGTGTCTGGCGGCCCAGCCGATCCGCCCGCTGCGCGGCGGTGTGCCGCCGATGGTCGAGCTGTACGCGCGGCTGCGCGGTGACGATGGCGCGCCGATCCCGCCCGGTGCCTTCATTCCGGTAGCCGAGCGCTATCAGCTGATGCCGCGCATCGACCGGCAGATGATCACGCTGGCCTGCCGCTGGCTGAGTGCGCAGGCGCCGCACGATGCTGAAAACCCACTCTGCGCGGCGCTCAATCTGTCCGCACAGACGCTCTACGACGAGCGCTTTGCCGATTTCGTCAGCAGCGAATTCGCCCGCCACGAGCTGCCGCTGTCGACGGTCTGTTTCGAGGTGCGCGAGAGCGACGCGGTAGCCAATCTGGATGCCACCTATCGCCTGATGTCCACCCTGCAGGCGCGCGGTGCGCGCTGGGCGCTGGATGATTTCGGCAGTGGCCTCGGCGCGATCCGCCTGCTCAAGCACCTGCCGGTGCAGCTACTCAAGCTGGACGGCTCACTGGTGCGCGATCTGTGCTGCGACGGCATCGATCGCGCGCTGCTGCGCTCGCTGGTTGGTGTGGCCCGCGAGCTGGAGCTGCACACCGTGGCCAAACATGTGGTCGGTGGCGCGGTGCTGGCGCAGATCTGCGGATTGGGCATCGATTACGCCCAGGGGGAGGCGCTGCACGAGACCGGCTTGTTGACCACGATCTGAGCCGCGCTGGAGGTTGCGGTCGGGTTCGGCAGTCGAGCTGGCACAAAAAAAGCGCCGGCCAGACCGACGCTTTTTTCACCTCGCCGAATGGCGGCGAGCCCGTGCTCAGAGCGCGTCGAGCGCGGCGAAGATCTGGTCGCGGATGTCTTCCACCGCGCCGATGCCATCGACGCGCACGTACTTCGGTGCGCTGTCGCTGTCGCGCTCGACCCACTGCGTGTAGTAGCCGATCAGCGGCGAGGTCTGCTCGTGGTAGACCGCCAGGCGATTGCGCACCGTGTCTTCCTGGTCGTCGTCGCGCTGCACCAGCGGCTCGCCGGTGACATCGTCGATGCCCTCCTGCTTCGGCGGGTTGTAGATGACGTGGTAGGTACGCCCGGAGGCCAGGTGCGCGCGGCGCCCGCTCATGCGCTTGACGATCTCGTCGTCGGCCACGTCGATCTCCACCACCGCGTCGATCTGCACGCCCTGCGCCTTGAGTGCGTCGGCCTGCGCCAGGGTGCGCGGGAAGCCGTCGAAGAGAAAGCCGTTGGCGCAGTCATCGGCGCTGATGCGCTCCTTGACCAGGCCGATGATGATCTCGTCGGAGACCAGCCCGCCGGCGTCCATGACCTTTTTCGCCTCAATGCCCAGCGGCGTACCGGCGGCGACCGCGGCGCGCAGCATGTCGCCGGTGGAGATCTGCGGGATGCCGTAGCGTTCGGTGATGTAGGTGGCCTGTGTGCCCTTGCCCGCGCCGGGCCCTCCCAGAAGAATGACGCGCATTGTGACTGCTCCTGTATCTTTTGCCGATGCCCGTCGTGCGGGTCGCTGGCGTGTAGCTGGAAATCGTCGCGCGGCGCGTTCCGGAATCCCTCGGCTGTGCGGCGCAGCATTAAAGTTTGGCCGCGCACTTTATCGCAATTGGCGTTGAATGTCCTAATGGAGAGGCGATCGGTGGCCTTTGGCGGCGAACTGTGGCTTGTTTTTCAAGGGAATTTATGCGTCCGTGGCGTCTTTGGGCGGGGCTTCGCCAGGGCCTCCCGCAGCGTCTCTTCTGGCCCACATGGCGGCTTGCACGCAGCGCAGCACGGATAATGGCACGCCGCCGCCGAGCGCCTCGAACGCGCGCCGCAGGGCGCCGGGTGAGGCGTCGCCGGCAGCGGTGATGGCGCGCTCGACGGTGGCGCGATCCTCGCTCGGCAGCGGCAGCACGTCGTCCAGCTCCAGCCGGCCGTCGCGCAGCAGGCGGGCGAAGTCGGCGTGCACCGCGCTGATCGTCATCGCCCGGCGCGCGGCGATGCCCTGTGCATCCATCCCCAGACGCAGCAGTTGCAGGGTCTCGGCGAGGCTGTCGCCGCCGCTGTCGCTGTCGCCGTCGTCCGAGGCTGGATCATTGCCCTTGCCCCCGTCGTCATTGCGCCCGGCCGCGGCGTCGCGCAGCAGTTCGAGGAAGTCCGCGCCGTAGCGCTCCAGCTTGCGTTCGCCGACACCGCTGATGCCGCCCAGCTCGGCGGCGCTCTGCGGGCGCTGCTCAACCATCTCCGCCAATGTGGCGTCGTGGAAGATCACGTAGGGCGGCACGCCCTGTTCATCGGCGAGCTGCTTGCGGCGTGCGCGCAGGGCATCGAACAGCGCCTGCTGATCGGCATCGGCGAACTGCGTGCTGCGCCGCCGCGAACCGCTGCGCGTGGCGCGCTGCGGTTTTTCCTCGACGCGCAGCTGGATGCGACGCTCGCCGCGCAGTACCGGGCGCGCCGCTTCGGCCAGTCGCAGTGCGCCGTGGCCGGCGTAGTCGACGCTGATCAGCCCCTGGGCGATCAGCGCGCGGTAGACGCCGCGCCAGGCGCGCGCGTCGAGATCGGCGCCGATGCCGAAGGTGCTGATGCGCTGGTGGCCGAAGCGGCGCATGCGCTCGTCGTCACTGCCGCGCAGCACGTCGATCAGATAGTTGACGCCGAAGCGCTGGCCGGTGCGATAGACGCAGGACAGCGCCTTCTGCGCCGCTTCGGTGGCGTCCCAGGTGGCCGGTGGGTCGAGGCAGTTGTCGCAGTTGCCGCAGGCTTCGGCGAGCTGGTCGCCGAAGTAGGCGAGCAGCGCGCGACGGCGGCAGCCGGTCACTTCGCAGAGGCCGAGCATGGCCTCCAGCTTGTGCCGCTCGACGCGCTTTTGCGCGTCGCTGGCCTCGCCGCTTTCGAGCATCTGGCGCAGGGTGATGACGTCCTGCAGACCCCAGGCCAGCCAGGCGGTGGCGGGCAGGCCGTCGCGCCCGGCGCGGCCGGTTTCCTGGTAGTAGGCCTCGATGGATTTGGGCAGATCGAGGTGGGCGACGAAGCGCACATTGGGTTTGTCGATGCCCATCCCGAAGGCGATGGTGGCGACCATCAGCACGCCCTCGTCGCGGATGAAGCGGGTCTGGTTGGCCTCGCGCGTGGCCGCCGCCAGGCCGGCGTGGTAGGGCAGTGCGTCGAAGCCCTGCGCGCACAGCCAGGCGGCGGTCTCCTCGACTTTTTTGCGCGACAGGCAGTAGACGATGCCGGCGTCGCCGGCGTGCGCCTCGCGCAGCAGGCGCAACAGCTGCTGGCGCGGGTTGTCCTTGGCGACGATGCGATACTGGATGTTGGGCCGGTCGAAGCCGGCGATGAACTGCGCGGCGTCGCCGAGCTGCAGGCGCGCGATGATGTCGCGCCGCGTCGGCGCGTCCGCGGTGGCGGTCAGCGCCACCCGCGGCACCGCCGGGAAGCGCGTCGCCAGCTCGCCGAGCTGCAGGTATTCGGGGCGGAAGTCGTGGCCCCACTGGGACACGCAGTGGGCCTCGTCGATGGCCACCAGCGCCAGCTCGGCGGCCTCCAGCATGGCCAGCGTGCGCGGCTGCAGCAGGCGTTCCGGGGCCAGGTAGAGCAGATCCAGCTCGCCGTCCTGCAGGGCGGATTCGATCTGCCGCTGGGCCTGCGCGGGCAGTGCCGAATTGAGCGCCGCGGCGCGCACGCCGAGCTGGCGCAGCGCCTGCACCTGATCCTGCATCAGCGCGATCAGCGGCGAGACCACCAGCGCGCAGCCCGGGCGCAGCAGCGCCGGAATCTGGTAGCACAGCGACTTGCCGCCGCCGGTGGGCATGATCACCAGCGCGTCGCCGCCGCCCGCGAGGCGTTCGATCACCTCTGCCTGCTGGCCGCGGAACTCGCTGTAACCAAAGGTTTTTTCGAGGATCTCCAGTGCCGCGCTCATGCTCTGTGCTCCCGCTGTCCAGCGTGTGCGAGCGCGGCATTATACGGACTCGTTAAAGGCTTGCCGCGCCGGCGCCGATTTCCTCTCCAGTGCCCGCTGCACTGCGATCGGTAAACCGAGATGAAATCAACCCCTGCGGCCCGTCGCCGGATGCCCGCTGCGCTGCTCGCCAGCGTGCTGTGTGCTGTGCTGTTCACTGCCGCGGCGCGCGCCGAGCCGCCGGCCTACGACGTGCGCGTGCTGGTGGATATCTCCGGCAGCATGAAAAAGAACGATCCGCAGAACCTGCGCCGCCCGGCGCTGCGCCTGCTCGCCGATCTGCTCCCGGATGGCGCCCGCGCCGGCATCTGGACATTTGGCGGGCGGGTGGTTGCCGATGTGCCTCACGCGGCGGTTGACGACGCCTGGCGGCAGCGCGCTGCAGCGGGAATCGAGCGGGTCCACTCGCGCGGCCAGTACACCGATATCGAGTCCGCTGTCGACGCCGCGCTGCGCGGTTGGGAGGGCGCGGGCGATGGCGCGCGGCGCAGCCTGATCCTGCTCACCGATGGCGTGGTCGATGTCTCCAAAGATCCGCTGGACAGTTTCCAGTCGCGCCAGCGGGTGCTCGGCGAGCAGCTCGAACGGGTCGTCGCCAGCGGCGCCGCGGTGTACAGCGTGGCGCTCTCGGCGCGCGCCGATCACGCCCTGTTGCAGGAGCTCTCCGCCGCCAGCGGCGGCTGGTATCAGCGCGCCGAGGAGGCCGATCAACTGCAGCGCATCTTTCTCAATCTGTTTGAGAAGACCGCCCCGGCGGACACGCTGCCGCTGGACGGCGACGGTTTCGATGTCGATGCCAGCATCGATGAGCTGACCCTGCTGGTGTTCACCCCGCCGGGTGCCGCTGCGCCGCGGCTGGCGCCGCCGACGGGTGAGCCCTGGGGCGTCGACGATGCCCCGGATGGCGTGCGCTGGCGCGCCGGCGACAGCTACGCGCTGGTCACCGTGCCGCAGCCGGCGGCGGGTCACTGGCGGATCGTCGGCGAGATCGACCCGGACAACCGGGTGATGGTGGTCACCGATCTGCGCCTGGCGGTGGACGAGCTGCCGAATCTGCTGCTGCCCGGGCGCAGTCTGCGCGTCGCCGCCGAATTGCAGCAGCAGGGCCAGCGCATCACCCGCGAGGGATTTCTCGAACTGGTCGCGATGCCGCTGCAGTTGAATCCACCGGCGGGGCAGCCGCGCCAGCTGGCGCTGCGCGACGATGGCGGCGGCGACGACGATGCCGGTCGCGACGGTCGCTTTGTCGCCCGTTTGCTCGACACCAGCGTCGAGGGCGAGTACGAGCTGCTGCTGCGCGCCGACGGTGGCAGCTTCCAGCGCGAGCATCGCCACCGCTTCAGCGTGCGCTGGCCGGTGGACGTGGACAGCGCGGCGCTGGATGGCGATTCCGCCGGCAGCTACCGCGTCGATGTACGCCCGCGCGCCGAACTGCTCAGCCCTGGCTCGCTGCGCGTCAGCGGCGAGCTGGAATACCCGGATGGCCGCCGCGAAGCGCTCGTCGCGAGCGCCGGCGAGCAGGGCGTCTGGTCGCTGCGCACGCCGCCGGTGGCGGCGCCGGGCGGACATCGCGTGCACCTGCACACGGCGGCCGAGTGGCGCCGCGGCGAGCGTTTCGCGCTGAGCCTGCCGCCGCTGGCGCTGGATTCCGCCGAGCCGCAGGTGGCCAGCGCGCCGCCGCCCCCGGATGCGCAGCCGGCCGCAGAGCCGCCAGCCGCAGCGTCACCACTCGATGAGCGGGAGCCGGCGGCGGAGGCGGCGCCAGTCAATTGGTGGCTGATCAGCGCCGTGGTGGCGGCGCTCAATGTGGCGCTCATCGGCGTTGGCTGGTGGCTGTGGCGGCGCCGCCGGCGGAAGCTCGATGAGCTGGCCGATCTGGATGGCGACGATCTGCTTGATCCCGCCAATCAGGCCGCGGCTGAGTCGGGGACTGATCGCGGTGGCAACGCCGAGGCGGAGGGCCTGGCCGCCGCCGGGGTTGCCGCCGGGGCCACCGCCGGGGTTGCCGCTGCGGTCGATGTCGCCGCCGGGGACGGGGCGGAGATCGAATCCGCAGCTGAGGGCGAGGCCGAGCTGGAACTGCCCGCTGACGATGAATTCGATGGGCTGCCCATCGTCCCGGAAATGGGCGGGCAGGCCGGGGGTGATGATGCGAGCGCCCTGTTCGAGACCGGCGACGATGATCTTCTCGATGACCAGCTGCTGGCGGAGATGGCTGCGGATGTCGACTCGCTGCCGCTGGATGAGGAGGTGCCCGGCGCTGGCGACGATGACGGCGATGCGGTCGATGACGGCGCTGCGGCGCCTGCGGGAGGTTAGCTGCGATGATCGAGATACCGGCTCTGTGGCTCACTCTGCTGATCAACGTCTGCGCCGGCAGCGTTTTGCTGTTGATCGCCTGGTTGCTGCGCGTGTGGTGGCAGAATCGCCGCGACTACCGTGCCATGCGCCGCCTCGCCCGGCGCATGCGCGAGGGTGCGGCGCAGCGGCGGACCGAGCTGCGCCAGTACATCGGCGATTGCTGTCGCCTGCCCGAGGAGCAGGCCGAGGTGCATGTCGCGCAACTCGATCAGGCCGAGCGCCAGCTGACCAGCAGCTTCATCGGGGCCTACGTGCGCCGCGACGCGCAGGCTGCCGAGGGCTTCGACAACTGGGTCGGCGAGTTGGCCGCCCAGTACCGCCTGCTGGCCCCGGCGGCTGCGGCGCACAGCGATGGCAATGCCGCGGAGCTGGCTGCCGAGCAGCAGGCTTTGCGCGATCAGGTCGATGTCCTGCAGACGCAGCTCAGCGAGCTCAAGCACAAGCTCGCGGTGAGCTACGAGACCATCGACCGCATGCTCAAAGAGTACAGTCAGATGTTCTCCGGCGGCGATTCCAGCGAGGGAGTGGATCGCGAGGTGCTAATGCAGCTGGTCGCCGGTAAGGAGGACGGGCACGAGCAGGCCGCCGGCGATGGCGCAGCAGATCAGGCTGCACCTGGCAGCGATGGCGATGGCGATGGCGATGGCGATGGCGGAGATGAACTCGGCGCTGACCTCGCCGCCGATCTGGCCGCCGATCTCAGCGCTGATCTGGCCGCCGATCTGGCCGCCGACCTGGCCGCCGACCTTAGCGATGGTCTCGGCGGCGAACCCCTTGCAGGTGACGCCGAGGCGGCGCAGGGCGGGCGGCGCGACGCCGGCTGAGGGGCGTGGCACTGCGGCGCGCGCCGGGCGCTTGGCCTATAATGCCGCGCCCGCCTGCACCGAGTCCGACCGCCGATGGCCAGCTTCACCCCCGCCGATCTCGCCCGTCTGCGCGCCGACATCGTTTTTGACGAGACCCTGCGCGGCCAGCCGCTGCGCTTTCGCAGCACCTGGGGTCTGTTTTCGCCGCGCAATATCGATGAGGGTACGCGGCTGCTGCTCGACCATCTCGAAGTGCGCGGCGACGACGATTCTCTGGATCTGGGCTGCGGCTACGGGCCGCTGGGGATGACCATCGCCCGGCTCGCGCCGCAGGGGCAGCACCTGCTGGTGGACAAGGATTTCGTCGCCGTCGATTACGCGCGCAGGAATCTGCTCGACAACCGCATCGACAACGCTCAGGCGATGCTCAGCAACGGCTTCGACCAGGTCGGTGAGCGGCGCTTCGATCTGATCGTCTCCAACCTGCCGGCCAAGTCGGGCAAGGAACTCTACTACCTGTATTTCTACGATGCGCTGGCGCGGCTCAACCCCGGCGGGCGATTGGTGATCGTCACCATCAATGGCCTGCGCCAGTTTGTCGCCCGCGCTTTTCGCGAGGTGTTCGGCAACTACGACAAGCTCAAGCAGGGCAAGACCTACACCGTGTCGCAGGCCGTGCTGCCGGCGGCTGAGGTGCGCGGCGATGGCTGAAGCGGCGTCCGCCGCGCGCGCCGATCGGCATGCCACTGATCGCTGGCGCCCGGTTGCCGGCGTGGCGCGCGGGCGCTCGATCAGCGCGATGGCGGCGCCGATCCTCGCTGTCGCGGCCAGGCGTTGAGCACCGCCTGGATCAGCGTCGCCAGCGGAATCGCGAAGAATATCCCCCACACGCCCCACAGGCCGCCGAAGAACAGCACGGCGACGATGATCGCGATCGGGTGCAGGTTGACCACTTCGGAGAACAGCAGCGGCACCAGCACGTTGCCGTCGAGAATCTGCACCACCAGATAGGCCAGCAGCAGATAGCCCAGCTGCGCCTCGAAGCCCCACTGGAAGAAGGCGATCAGCGCCACCGGCAGGGTCACGGCGACCGCGCCGACGAAGGGGATGATCACCGAGATGCCGACCAGGAAGCTGAGCAGCAGGGAGAAGTTCAGGCCCATCACCGCAAAGGTGACGAAGGTCGCCACCCAGACGATGGCGATCTCGATGAACTTGCCGCGGATGTAGTTGGCGATCTTTTGGTCCACCTCCTGCCACACCTGCCAGGACAGCTCGCGGCGCTTGGGCAGAAAGTCGGCCGCCCAGGCGAGCAGCTTGTGCTTGTCCTTGAGGGCGAAGAACACCATCAGCGGCACCAGCACGGCGTACACCGCGAAGGCGAACAGGTTGATCACGTTGGCCAGCGAGAAGGACAGGATGCTCTGCCCGAAGCGGCCGACCTCAAAGCGCACCGCGCTGATAATCTCGTTGATCTGCGCCACGGTGAAGGCGGCCGGGTAGAGCTCCGGCAGGCGCAGCAGGTAGTCCTGCCCGGCGGCGATCATCCGCGGGATCTCGCCGAACAGCTGGGTGAGCTGTTTGGACAGCAGCGGCACCAGGCCGAAGATCATCAGCAGGCAGAGCAGCAGGAAGGCCAGCAGCACCGCGGCTACCGCCAGCACGCGCGGGATGCGATGGCGCTCCATGGCGCCGACCACGCCCTCCAGCAGATAGGCGGATATCAGCGCCACCAGCACCGGGGCGAGGATATCGCCGAGCAGCAGCACCACCGCCAGACTGCCGACGATCACCAGCAGCAGGATGATCGCCTGCGGGTCGGAGAAGTGGCGGTGATACCAGTCCTTTAAGACGTCGAGCATGCTGGGCCTGTGTCTATGGGGCCGACGGCGGCGGCGCGACGTTGGCGGTGCGCCGCGCAAGTCGGCTGGCGGCGGCGCATAAGGTACCCTAAAGTGCGCGGGCGCCAAAGCGCAACGCACCGCCGTGACTCGTCACCATCGACTGCGCAGGCTGGTGTGTCGGGCATTGCCGGTGGGGGGGCGTCGCGGCGCGCAGCGGGGCTTGTGGAAAGCCCGGGCAACTTATTAGAATGGGTCTAAAAATCTGCATCGGCAGAACCGGCCGCAGCGGCCGGTAAATGAGCCGCAATGGCCACTAACTTGAAACGGAAAGGAGCAACTTCCATGTCACTCAAAGGCAGCAAGACCGAGCAAAACCTGAAAGACGCCTTCGCTGGCGAATCGCAGGCCAATCGCCGCTATCTGTACTTCGCCGCCAAGGCGGATGTCGAAGGCTACAACGACGTCTCCTCGGTGTTCCGCTCCACCGCCGAGGGTGAGACCGGCCACGCCCACGGCCACCTCGAATACCTCGAAGAGACCGGCGACCCGGCCACCGGCCTGCCGATTGGCGGCACCGCCGACAACCTGCGCGCCGCCATCGCCGGCGAGACCCACGAGTACACCGATATGTACCCGGGCATGGCCAAGACCGCGCGCGACGAGGGCCACGACGAGATCGCCGACTGGTTCGAGACGCTGGCCAAGGCCGAGCGCTCGCACGCCAATCGCTTCCAGAAGGCGCTCGACTCACTCGACGGCTGATCGCCTTCAACGCCCGGCCGGTGGAGAATTCGACTGCGCCACCGACCGGATGACACCAGCGCGGCCGGGTCAATTTCCCGGCCGCTGCTCTCTGCGCCACCGGCCCGCATCGCCGAGGAGACCGTCCGATGAGTCGTGAAGGCAGCCTGGAAGCGCCCACGCGCCACCCCATCGATTGGCAAAACCCCGATTTCTACGACGAGGACGCGCTCAACAAAGAGCTGGAGCGGGTCTACGACATCTGCCACGGCTGCCGCCGCTGCGTCAGCCTGTGCAACGCCTTTCCCACCCTGTTCGATCTGGTCGACGAATCCGAAACCATGGAGGTCGATGGCGTCGATGTGGCCGATTACGGCAAGGTCGTCGAGCACTGCTATCTCTGCGATCTGTGCTTCATGACCAAGTGCCCCTACGTGCCACCGCACGAGTGGAACGTCGATTTCCCCCATCTGATGCTGCGCGCCAAGGCGGTGCAGCTGAAAAAGCGCAAGCCATCGCTGCGCGACCGGATGCTTTCGGACACCGATCTGGTCGGCAGACTGGCCGGCGTCCCGGTGGTCGCCGAGGCGGTCAACGCGGTCAATCGCAATCCGGTGATGCGCGCGCAGATGGAAAAGATCGCCGGCATCCACCGCCAGGCGCCACTGCCCGAATTCCACGCGCGCCCGTACCGCAAGCGCCACCAGCAGCTCGCGCTTTCCGCGCAACCGGCCGGCGAGACCACGGGCAAGGTGGCGCTGTTCGCCACCTGCTACGGCAATCGCAACGCGCCGCAGATCAACCAGGCGCTGACCGCGGTGTTCCGCCACAACGGCGTCGATGTGGCACTGCTGGAAAAGGAGCAGTGCTGCGGCATGCCGAAGCTGGAGCTGGGCGATCTGCAGGCCGTCGCCGACGCCTGGCAGGCGAATCGCCCGGCGCTGCTGGCGGCCATCGACGAGGGTCGCGACATCGTCGCGCCGATCCCCTCCTGCGTGCTGATGTTCAAGCAGGAGCTGCCGCTGATGCTGCCCGACGATGCCGATCTCAAGCGCGTGCAGGCGGCCATCTACGATCCCTTCGAATACCTCTGGCTGCGCCACAAGGCCGGCGCGCTGAACACCGATTTCCGCCAGCCGCTGGGCAAGATCGCCTACCACGCTGCCTGCCATCTGCGGGTGCAGAACATGGGGTTGAAAACGCGCGATCTGCTGGCATTGGTGCCGAATACCGAGATCGATGTGATCGAGCGCTGCTCCGGTCACGACGGTACCTACGCGGTCAAGGCCGAGTACCGGGACGCCTCGGTGAAGATCTGCCGGCCGGTGATCAGCCGGGCGAAAAAGAGCGAATGCGACCACTACGCCTCCGACTGTCCGATGGCCGGCGAGCAGATCGCCAGCCTCGCCGATGCCGAGATGGGGGCCGGGCAGGCGGAGCATCCGCTGCTGCTGCTGCAGCGGGCCTACGGACTTGAGCAGCAATAGGAGATAGCCAGCGTGCGCAAATTGAGCCGCGAAGACCTGATGTCCCTGGAGACCTACGCCGTCGAGCGCGACGCCTTCCGCAAGCGGGTGATGGCGCACAAGGCCGACCGCCGCCTCGATCTCGGCGAGCACCTGTCGCTGTATTTCGAGGATCGCCTGATCATGCAGTATCAGATTCAGGAGATGCTGCGCACCGAGCGCATTTTTGATCCGCAGGGCATCGAGGAAGAGCTCGACGCCTACAACCCGCTGATTCCCGACGGCCGCAATCTGAAGGCGACGATGATGATCCTGTATCCCGATGTGGCCGAGCGCCAGCAGCGCTTGCGGGAGCTGGTCGGCATCGAGGATCGCGTGTGGTTGCAGGTCGAAGGCTTTGACCGGGTGGCGCCGGTCTGCGATGAAGACCTGCCGCGCGAAGATGGCGAGAAGACCTCCGCGGTGCATTTTGCGCGCTTTGAGTTCAGCGATGACATGATCGCTGCGCTGCGCGATGGCGCGGCGCTTTCCGCCGGTGTCGATCACCCCGCTTACAGCGTCAGCGTGTCGCCGGTGGCGGCGCAGATCACCGCCGCGCTGCGCGCGGATTTCGACTGACCCACGGCCGGCGTCGGGTTGCGCGCAGCGGCCCGGCGTCGCCGATCGCAGCCCGGCTCGGCTGCTCTGCCCCCTCCCGCTCGGGTGCCGTGCCCGCCGCCGTCCGCCGTGGGCGGGTTTTCAGCTGCCGCGTCGGCGGTTGCGCACCCGGATCACCAGATCGATACCCTCCAGTTCCACCGATTCCGGCAGTCTCGGCAGACCCCGCACGGCGACTTCGTCGGTGGTGATGTCCGAGAGTTCGCCGGTGTCGGCGTTGTACAGGTGGTGGTGGTGGCGGGTGTTGGAGTCGTAGAACACGCGCGCCGGGTCGATCAGCACCTCGCGCAGCAGGCCGTGGCGCACGAACAGGCCGAGGGTGTTGTACACCGTGGCCTTGGAGACGTGCGCGCCGCTGGGCCTGGCGTTGACGCCGGTGAGCACCTGTTCCGCGCAGAGGTGCTGGGCGCGCTGAAACAGGAAGCGGGCGATTTCCACGCGCTGGGCGGTGGGGCTGATGCCGCTGCCTTTGAGCAGCTTGCGAATTGCGCGGGTCTGCGCGTCGCCGCCGGGGATGGCTTGGATGGCTTCGGCATTCATGGCGGTGAGTATAACGGCGGGTGCCGGTGTGGCGCCAAGCGGTGTGCTGCGGCGGGCGCACAGTTGTGGCCCGCCGCAGCTTTTCCGGTCAGCCGGGCGACATCCCGCGCAGCCGCTCGGAGCGGCGGCGCAGCAGCTCGACGGTGGTCAGCAGGGCGATCGAGATCGCCACCAGAATCGTCGCCACGGCGAGAATCGTCGGGCTGATCTGCTCGCGCAGCCCGGTGAACATCTGCCACGGCAGGGTTTTCTGCCCGGCCGAGCCGACGAACAGCACCACCACCACTTCATCGAAGGAGGTGATGAAGGCGAACAGGCCGCCGGAGATCACCCCGGGCAGGATCAGCGGCATCTGCACCTTGAAGAAGGTGGTCACCGGGTCTGCACCCATGTTCGCCGCGGCGCGGGTCAGCGAGCGGTCGAAACCGACCAGGGTCGCGGTCACGGTGATGATCACGAAGGGAATGCCGAGCGCGGCGTGGGCCAGCACCACCCCCATGTAAGTGCCCTGCAGGCCGATGCGGCTGTAGAAGAAGTACATGCCGGCGGCGGAGATGATCAGCGGCACGATCATCGGCGAGATCAGGATCGCCATGATGGCCTGGCGGAATGGCACGTGCTGCTGGCTGAGGCCGATGGCGGCGAGCGTGCCGAAGCCGACCGAGAGCAGTGTGGCTACCGGCGCGATGCGCACCGAATTCCACAGCGCCTGCTGCCAGTCGGCATTGGTGAAGAAGTCCTCGTAGTGCTTGAGCGAGTAGCCGGCCGGATCGAAGCGCAGCATCTCCGGCGTGAAGGTGAAGAAGTCCTCGGCGTTGAAGGACAAGGGCATCACCACGATGATCGGGGTGATCAGAAAGATGAAGATGGCGCCGCAGATGACGCGGAAGGCGTAGTGCCAGAGCACCTGCCCGGGAGTCAGGTAGGGCACCAGCTTGGCGCGGTAGCGGCCCTCGCCGATCCAGTACACGAACCAGCCGAAGAACCAGCCGAACAGGCCGCCGACCACCAGCCCCGGCAGGCCGGCGGTGAGCAGCCCGCCGAGGGCGAACAGCGCCAGCGTACCCCAGCGCACCATGCGTTCCTGCTCGTGGCCGAGAATCTGCATGGCCAGATAGCCTATTCCCGCCAGCAGCAGTGCGCCGACCACCACGCCGAGCAGCGTCGAGCCCTGCGCGGTGCCGATAAAGATGCCGGCTACGGCACCGGCCGCGGCGACGACTCCCAGCGTGAAGGGGATGGGTTTCTTTTCTATAGGTGTCAGTGCGCTCATGACCTCAGCCCCCCAGCTTCACGTTGTCGATGCCGACGATCTTGTCGTAGGCCCAGTAGAGGATCAGCACCACCGCGAGCAGGATCGTGCCCAGCGCAGCGGCCAGCCCCCAGTTCAGGGAGGACGAGATGTGATAGGCGATGCGGTTGGAGATGAAGGTGCCGGTGGTGCCACCGACGATCTCCGGGGTGATGTAGTAGCCGATCGAGAGAATGAACACCAGGATCGAGCCGGCGCCGATGCCCGGTACCGACTGCGGGAAATAGACCCGCCAGAAGGCCGTCCAGTTGGTCGCGCCGAGCGATTTGGCCGCGCGCAGATAGGTCGGCGGGATGGTCTGCATCACCGAGTACAGCGGCAGGATCATGAACGGCAGCAGGATATGGGTCATCGCCACGATGGTGCCGAACTGGTTGTTGATCATCACCAGCCGGCTGTCGTCGGCGACCAGCCCCAGCCAGACCAGCACATCGTTGATTACCCCCTGCTGCTGCAGCATGACCTTCCACGCCGAGGTGCGCACCAGCAGCGAGGTCCAGAAGGGCAGCAGAACCAGAATCATCAGCATGTTGGCGGTGCGCGCCGGCAGGTTGGCGAGAATCCACGCCACCGGGTAGCCGAGCAGAATGCAGCTGCCGGTGATCACCAGCGACATAATCAGCGTGCGCTCGAACAGCTTCATGTAAATCTGCTGGTTCTCCGGGCGCTCGATGGGGCCGTCGAGGCCCTTCTGCATGTCGACGGCATTGAGGAAGTAGCCGCTGGTGAGCCGCGGGCTGTAGACCTGCATGGTGCGCCAGTTGTCGAGATCGCCCCAGTCTTCGTCGACGTCGAGGAAGGCCTCGCGGAAAGTGAAGTCGGGCAGCTGCCCGGCGGCGGCGGCCAGGTTTTGCAGTGCTTCGGCGCCGTTGCCGCTGTAGGCGCCGATGGCGGCGCGCGTATCGGCGTCGCGCAGGTCGACGCCCAGCGCGGCGTAGACCGCCTCCCAGGGGTCTTCTTCGGCGACCACGTCCTCATCGGCCAGCGCGGTGAAGATCGCGAAGTCGCTGTAGGCGCGCGCGGTGTTGGGCAGCAGGCGGGCGATCTCGGCGGAGAGATCGAAGCCGATGTCGCCGGCCATTGAATTGCTGGTCAGTGCGGAGAGCCGATCACGGCGCTCGTCGAGCAGGGCGTCACCGCCACTGCCGGACATCATCTGATACCAGAACCGCCCCTCTTTCCAGGTCGGGTCGATATCTTCGATGACGTCCTGAAATTCCTCGCCGATGTCATCGACCTTGCGGCCGCTGGTGCGAAACAGCGATGAAATTCCGGTTTGTTCGTAGTTCAGCCGGGTGCCGAGCTTGGTGTGCTGCTTGGCTTCGGCGGCGAGGAACAGGTCGAAGTACAGAGATTCGAAGACCTGCTCGCCGGGTGGCTGATCGGAAGTGGCGTCCCAGTCCGCCAGCGCGACCACGGTGTCGGGCAGCGTCTCGGCGACGATTTCGTTTTCCACCGAGCGGAACAGCATGTCCGCGATCGGCGCGATGAAGGTCAACAGGACGAACAGCAGCAGCGGCGCGATCAGGGCGAGCGCGCGCATCTTCTGCATTCTCAGGGCGCGGTGCAGGCTGCGCTTTAGCGGCGTCCCGTCCGCGGCCAGCACCGGGCCGGCATCGGTGGTGGTTTCGCTCATGTCATCCCCGTCGGCTTGTTGTTATCTGTCGAGTATCCGCGCTTGGCGGAAAGCCGCCGGGAGGGGCGAACCCTCCCGGCGATGCCGGTCTTACTTGGCCAGCCAAGCCTGGAACTTGGCGTCGATGTCGTCGCGGTAGTCAGCCCAGAACTCGTAGTTGTACAGGAAGGTGTTCTTGGCGTTGTTCGGATCGGTCGGCATGTGCGGCGCCATGTCGATGCCGAGTTCCGCGTGCTTGCCCACCAGCGGCGCCGAGGACTTGCGTGCCGGGCCGTAGGAAATGTACTTGGCCTGATCGGCGAGGCGCTGGGTGTCGGTGGCGAAGCGGATGTAGTCCAGCGCGCGGGCGAGGCGCTCATCGCTCAGACCGGTGGGGATGATCCAGCCGTCGAGGTCGAACACCTGGGCGTCCCAGAGCATGGCCACCGGCTGATCCTGTTCTTCGATCACCGAGAACAGACGGCCGTTGTAGGTCGAGCCCATGACGATTTCACCGTCGGCCAGCAGCTGCGGGGTATCGGCACCGGCGGACCACCAGATCACCTGATCCTTGATCGTACCCAGCTTGGCGAGGGCGCGTTCCTGGCCGGCTTCGGTGGCCAGCACATCGTAGACGTCGGCTTTGGCTACGCCGTCGCACAGCAGCGCCCACTCGACGTTGTTGATCGGACGCTTTTCCAGTGCGCGCTTGCCCGGGTAGGCTTCGAGGTCAAAGACATCGCAGATGTCGTCCGGCGGGTTGTCGCCGACCATGTCGGTGCGGTAGCCGAAGGTGGTCGAATAGACGATCTGCGGGATGAAGCAGTCGCCGACCAGCAGATCGCCGAAGTCATCCTTGGCGGAGGTGCCATCGGGCGCTGCGGCGAGGTGCTCGTCCGGGTCGATCTCCATCGCCA
Organism: uncultured Chromatiales bacterium; assembly: GCA_965602395.1. Taxonomy (GTDB): domain Bacteria; phylum Pseudomonadota; class Gammaproteobacteria; order CBFCYW01; family CBFCYW01; genus CBFCYW01. Next base: position 13,575 of record CBFCYW010000028.1, on the reverse strand, counting down.
GGCCTTCGTCGCACAGGCGCAGGGCGTCGGAGGCGACCACGTCGACCACGTCCCAGGTGACGTTGCCGGCCTCGTTCATGGCGCGCAGCTTGGCGACGGCCTCGGCGGAGCTCTCATCGTTGATGATCTCCACGCCGGTCATTTTCATGTAGGGCTCGTGGTAGGCCTTGAGCTGCGAATTCGAATAGGCGCCGCCCCAGGACACGATGGTCATTTTATCGGCCATGTCAGCGGCGATGACTGCGCCGGCCGTGGCGGTCAGCGCGGCGGTAGCCAGAAGCGTCTTGGTGAGTTTCATGCATTTACTCCAGTTATCCCGGTTGATACGGATGGGCACGGCGCGCCGGGACACGCTTCCGAACCTTGGGTTCCCACCCCCGCCCGGCGGGCGGGGGGCAAGAATGCGTGTGATCAGGCGTCGAGCGCGCGGCAGTCGCGGGGCAGCCAGCCGATCTCGATCTGCTGGCCGGGTTCGAGGCGAACCTGGTCGGGGGCGTTGCGGGTCTTGATGATGAAATCATCCTTGCCGGCGACCCGCAGGCGGGTGCGGAAAATGTCGCCCATGTAGATGAATTCGAGCACCTCGGCGCGCAGCGTGTGCACGCCCTCCTGCAGGCGGTCTTTGTTGAATTCAACGCGCTCCGGGCGGATCGACACCTGGGTGCGCTCACCGGGCTGGGAGACGTTGATCGGCTTGGCGTCGATCAGTTCGCCATCTTCGAGCTTGACCAGCGCGATGCCGTTTTCGATCTTCTCCACCGTGCCCTGCAGGGTGTTGTTCTCGCCGATGAACTGGGCGACGAAGCTGTTTTCCGGTGCCTCGTAGAGCTCGTCCGGCGGCGCCAGCTGCTGGATGCGGCCATCGTTGAACACCGCCACGCGGTCGGACATGGTCAGTGCCTCGGTCTGGTCGTGGGTCACGTAGACCACGGTGATGCCGAGGTTGTTGGCGATGCGTTTGATCTCGAACTGCATGTGCTCGCGCAGCTGTTTGTCGAGCGCGCCCAGCGGTTCGTCCATCAGCACCAGCTCGGGTTCGAACACCAGCGCGCGGGCCAGCGCCACGCGCTGCATCTGTCCGCCGGAGAGCTGCGCCGGACGGCGGCCGCCGAAGCTGCCCATCTGCACCATGTCCAGCGCGCGCTTGATCTTCTCCTCGCGCACCGACTTGTCGATCTTGCGCACTTCGAGGGGAAAGGAGAGGTTCTCCGCGACGGTCATGTGCGGGAACAGCGCGTAGTTCTGGAACACCATGCCGATGCCGCGCTTGTGCGGCGGGATGTTGTTGATCGGCTGGCCGGCGAGCAGGATATCGCCGTGGGTGGCGGTCTCGAAGCCGGCCAGCATCATCAGGCAGGTGGTCTTGCCCGAGCCGGAAGGGCCGAGCATGGTCAGAAACTCGCCCTTGCCGATGGACAGGTTGAGATCCTTTACGACCAGCGTCTCGCCGTCGTAACTCTTCTGCACGCGTTCGAAGACGACAAAGTCGTCCTGCTGGGTGGCATCAGTCAATTGTATTCCCCCGGTTTATCCCCACTGCGCCCGGCAGTTGGCTTCTGGTTTGGTTCCGGCTTGCCGGCGCTGCATTCTGAGGCAGTCTGCCGAACCGCGGTGGCTCCGCCTCGCGGGCCGCCGCTGCTATGACGCGCACAGGATAAAGGCGCGTCGCGTCGGATGTCTACACGCCCCCGGTCTGCCCTCGCAGACCGCACCCTTTAATAGAAAGCGTCTTCTCATCGCGCGCTTTCTCGCATGCGACGCGGCCCAAAGCCAGCTGCGACAGCACCGCCGCAGCCGATTGACGGCGCCCGCTGCCCGCCCCGGCCCACACCGCATGCGTGCCCACAGTGACGGCTGTGCCTGAACTTTGGCGCCGAGTCGCGCTAGACTGCAGCGCCGCGTCGCCCCTCTGTCCGCGCGCAGTTCCGGGGCCATCGGTGCCGGTTCGCAGCTCGTCGGACAAGCCTGTGACAGACGTGATCGAGAGAGGTTCGCATGCAATCCAGCGCCCGTTCGCCCGGCATTTCGCGACTGCTGGCCGCCGCCTGCGGCGCCATCCTGTGTTTCCACGGCTCGGCGCGCGCCGCTGCCGATGGGGCCGCCGAAAAGACCCCCGACGAAAGCGCCGACACCGGCACACCGCCCGTGCAGCTCACCGTCGTCTCCTGGGGCGGCGCCTACACCCGCGGGCAGGTCGAGGCCCTGCACCGGCCGTTCAGCGAGCGCAGCGGCATCGCCCTGCGCTCGCGCGACTACGATGGTGATCTGGCGCCGCTGCGCGCGCTGCGCCGCGAATCGGCGGGCGGTGCCGGCGGCGTCGAACAGCCCGACCGGCAGCCGCCCGGCCACGCCGAGGCCGGCAGCTGGGATCTGGTCGATGTCGAGCTCGGCGGCGCCCAGCGCGGCTGCCAGCAGGGGCTGTTGCGGCCGCTGGCGCTGGATGACTTGCCGCCGGGCGATGACGGCACCCCGGCAGCGGAGGATTTCATCCCCGGCGCACTGCACGACTGCGGCGTCGGCAGCCTCGTCTGGTCGACGCTGTTCGCGCACAGCGCCGAGCGCTTCGCCGACCAGCCGCCGGAGAGCATCGCCGATTTCTTCGACCTCGATCGCTACCCCGGCAAGCGCGGCCTGCGCAGCTCGCCGCAGGTCAATCTGGAGTGGGCGCTGCTGGCCGACGGCGTGCCCGCCGATCAGGTCTACGCCACCCTCGCCACCGAGGCCGGCGCGGCGCGCGCCTTCGCCCGGTTGGACGAGATCCGCGAGCAGATCGTCTGGTGGCAGGGCGAACACCAGCCAGCGGAGCTGCTGGCCAGCGGCGAAGTGGCGATGAGTTCCGGCTACAGCGGCCACCTGTTCAATGCCAACTTCCGCGCCGACGCCGACCTGCGACTGGTCTGGGACGGGCAGATCTGGGAGCTGGCGCTGTGGGCCATCCCGGCGCAGGCACCGCACCCCGATGCAGCCTGGGATTTTCTGCGCTTCGCCACTTCCAGCCACCGCCTCGCCACACAGACCAACTACATCCCCTACGGCCCGGTGCGGCGCTCGGCGCTGGCGCAGATCGCCCCCGAGCTGCGCACCCAGCTGCCCACCGCGGCGGAGAACCTCGCCCGCGGCCTGCGCCTCGACCCGGCCTGGTGGGCCGAGCACGGCGCCGCGCTGCGCGAGCGCTTTGCCGCCTGGCTGGCGCGATGAGCGAGTCGCCGCGCGACGCCCCCCTCGCTAGCCCCGCCGCCGCAGCCGATGCCACGGCGTCGGCGATGCCGCGCGCCTGGCGACGCCGCGCCCGCTGGGCGCGCGGCTGGCGACGCCTGCGCCGCCGCCTGGCCGGCAGCCTGCTGTGCCTGCCGATGCTCGCCGCGATCACCGTGTTGCTGCTGCTGCCGACCGCGGCGCTGCTCTGGCAGAGCGTCGATAACCCGCTGCTGGCGACGCACTTTCCGGTCACCAGCACAGCCCTGCAAGCCTGGGATCCGGCGCGCAAGCGGCTGCCGCCGGAGGCCGCCTTCGCCGCCCTGGCGCGCGAGCTGAAAGCGGCCCGCGACGCCGCCGCGCTGGGCCTGGTCGCCGAGCGCATGCAGCGCGAGCTGGCCGGCATGGGGCCGCTGCTGCGCGGCACCGGGCGCGGCCTGCGCAGTGTGGATGTCTTTGAATCGCCGCCGCACGGCAGCTGGCGTGCCGCGCTGCTGGATGTCGATCCGCGCTGGGGCGACGGCCTGTACTGGGCCACGCTGCGCCACCACGCCGCAGCGCGCAGCGCCGGCTACTACCTGCGCGCGCTGGATCTGCGCTACGCCATCGACGGCGCCATCGAACCGCGCCGCCGCGTGCCGCAAGCCGCGGGCGATGCGGGCGTCGGCCTGTGGCGGAGCCTGTTCGGCGCTGCGCTGATCGCCGCGCTCTGCCTGCCGCTGGCCTATCCCGCCGCCTATTTGCTGGCCAGTGGGCGAGCGCGCTTCACGCGCCTGGCGCTGGGCGGCCTGCTGCTCTGCCTGTTTGCCTCGCCGCTGATCGGCGCCACCGCCTGGCTGGCGCTGCTGCAATGGCTGGGCAGTTCACCGGCGTTGCCGCAGTGGTTGTCCGCGCCGGCTCAGTGGCCATCGCAGTGGTTGCTGGAATGGCCGCTGCAGTGGCTGCGGCAGTGGGCCGGCGCGCTGCCCGGAACGCTGTTCAGCGCGCAGTCGCTGCTGCCGCTGATGATCCTCGCCCTGTACGCTGCGCTGCGCGGCATCGGCAGCGCGGAGCTGCGCGCGGCGCGCTCGCTGGGCGCCTCGCCGTGGCAGGCGCTGCGGCGGGTTTATCTGCCGCAGACCCGCGCCGCGGCACTGGCCGCGGCGGCGCTGATTTTCGCCCTCGCACTGGGCCGCTATGTCGGCCCGGTGCTGCTCGATGGCGGCCGGCCGGCGCTGGCCGCGCGCAGCCTGGTGATCGGCGCCAGCAGCGCGCCCGATCCGGGCCTGGTGGCGGCGCTGGCGGTGCTGCTGTTCGCCGCCGCGCTGTTGGCCCTGTGGCTGGTGCGGCGCGCGCTGCGCGAACTGCTGATCGCCGCGCCGGCGGTGTTTGTCGAGTTGACCGCCGGCGCTGCGCGCGCGGTGCCGCCCGGTGCGCTGCCGCGCCCGCGCGGGCGCGCCCGTTGGCGGCTGTGGCCGCTCGGCGGCTGGCGCTGGCTGTGCCGCTGGTTTGTCCGCGCTGCGCTGCGCGGCCTCGGCGCGCTGGTGCTGCTGGGCCTGTTCGCACCGCTCGCCGCGGTGCCGCTGCTGGCGGTGCGGGCGGCCTGGTCGGCGCCGCTGTCGCCGGCCCGACCGCTGCCCGGCGGCGACTGGTTGCCGGCGCTGGTCAACAGCCTCGCCGGCGGCGCGCTGGCGGCGCTGCTGGCGACCCTGCTCGGCGGTGCCGCAGCGCTCGGTCTGCTGCGCTTCGGCGCGCCGGTGCGGCGGCGCCTCGGCGCCCTGCTGCTGGCGCCGCTGCTGCTGCCGCTGGTGGCCAGCGGCGCCGCGCTGCACTGGCTGCTGACGACGCTGCAACTGGCGCACAGCCCGGTCGCGCCGGTGCTCGCTCACGCCCTGCTCGGCGCGCCGCTGGCGCTGCTCGCGGTGGCCGCCCGCGCCGCCGCCATCGACCCCGAGTTGCGCCGCGCCGCGCGCGCGCTGGGAGCTTCGCGCTGGCGCGCCTGGCGGCGCGTGCACCTGCCGCTGCTGGCGCCGGGTTTCGCCGCTGGCGCGCTGCTGGCCTTCGCCGCCTCGCTCGGTGAGGTGGTGCTGGAGCAGCTGCTCGCCGGCGCGCAGGAGCGCACCCTCAGCTGGCAGCTGTGGTTTGGCCTGCGCGCGCGCGCCACAGCCGATGCGCTGGACCCGGCACTGTACTTCGCCGCCAGCCTGCTGCTGCTGTTCGCACTGCTGGCGCTGTGGGCGCTGGCGCGGCTGTGGCGCCGCCCGGAGGTCGCCGGCTGAGCCGCGCGATCAGTTCGCCGGCGGCGCGCTGCGGTGGCTGTCGCGGTGTTCGGCGAAGCTGGTGATCAGCCCGCTGGCGACGATCACCGCGATGCCCAGCCAGCTCCAGGCGTCGGGGAAGTCGCCGAAGGCAAACCAGCTGACCGCGGTGGCGGTGATGATCTCGGTGTAGCTCAGCGGCGCCAGGGTGGCCGCCGGGGCGCGGCGGAAGGCGAGCAGCAGCAGGGCGTGGCCGACCGCCGCGATCAGGCCGATCAGCACCAGCAGGCCGAGCGCTGCCGGGCTCGGCGTGCGCCAGCCCAGCGGCAGCAGCAGGCTCATCAGCAGCGCGCCCACCAGGCCGGTGTAAAACAGCGTCACCAGCGGCGGCGTGCCGGCGGACAGGCGCCGCGTCACCAGCAGGTAGGCGGCGTAGCTGGCGCCGGCGCCGAGACCCAGCAGCGAGGCCCAGTGGAAGACCCCGGCGCCGGGGCGGATCACCAGCAGCACGCCGCAGAAGCCGACCGCCACCGCCAGCCAGCGCAGCGCGCCGACGCGCTCGCCGTAGATCAGCCCGACCACCAGCGTCACCAGCAGCGGCGAGACGAACAGCAGAGCCAGCGCGTCGGGGATCGGCAGCCATTTGATGGCGGCGAAGAAGAAGCCGGTGGCGGCGAGGATGCACAGGCTGCGCAGCGCCTGCAGTCCCGGTTGGGCGACGCGCAGCGCGCGCCAGCCGTGGCTGGCAAGCACCGCTGGCGCCAGCCACAGGGCGTGGAAGAAAAAGCGCCCCCAGACGATCATCAGCACCGGGTATTCGGCCGACAGATATTTGGCGATGCCGTCCATCAGCGGCACCACGTTCATCGCCGCGACCATCAACAGGGCGCCCGCCAGCGGGCCTTGCAGCAGGCGCATGGGTTGCTCCGGTAAAGCCTGAAGGTGGCACGCCGGGGCGATTGCGCCAAGCCACAGTTGGAGGATAATTCCGCCACATCAGTTGGGGTCTCGCCAGCGTTGCGGCGGCCCCATCGCGCGCGCAGGAGGAAACCGAAGATGAGCCCGAGCAAGCGTTTTCGTCGCCTGTCGGCGGCCGTGCGAATGGCCGCGGCGGCTGCGCTGCTGGCTGCCTTGAGCGTCCCGGCGGCGGCCGATTCCACCGTCTGGCACTACCGCATCGGCGAGCCGACCCCGCAGCGTCAGGTCAACAGTTGCAGCGATCGCGCCGAAGTGCAGCGGCTGGCGCGCATCTTCGATCAGCGCGGGCCGCGACCGGGTTACGCGGCGCTGTCCGATTCGCCCCTGTGCCGGCTCGCGCCACTGGCCTTTACCCCGCGCCAGCGGCTGATGAGCGTGCCGGTCTACGAGGATGGCGTGCTGATGTACACGGTGCATTTCATGCGCGTCGAGACGCGCGCCGGCGCCACCGCTTACGTGGTCACCACGCGCCGCGTCGAGGGCGATTGATGACCGCGGGTGAGCCGCGCCACGTCGCCGTGCTCGGCGCCGGCATCGTCGGCATCTGCTGCGCGCTGTCGCTGCGCCGCGCCGGTTTTGCGGTCACGCTGGTGGATCGCGATGCGCCCAGCAGCGGCTGCTCTGCCGGCAATGCCTGCGTGATCGCCACCAACGGCGTGCTGCCACTGGCTTCGCCGGCGCTGCTCGCCAGGGTGCCGCGAATGCTTTTCGACCGGCGCTCGCCCCTGGCCCTGCGCTGGACCTATCTGCCGCGCTTTGCCCCCTGGCTACTGCGCTTTGTGGCCGCCGCCGGCAGCGCGCGCCGCGCCGCCAGCAGCGCCGGGCTGGCCGCTCTGCAACGCAGCGCACTGCAGGATCATCGCGAGCTGGCCGATGCCGCCGGCTGTGGCGATCTGCTGCGCGACGGCGGCTGGCTGCACCTGTTTCGCGAACAGCGCAACTTTCTCGCCGCGCGCGCCGGTTTTGCCGCCGAGCGCGAACTCGGCGTGCAGGTAGAGGAGCTCGACGCCGCTGGCATCGCCGCGCGCGCCCCGGCGCTGGCCGCTCGGCTGCGCCACGGCGTGTTCTACCCGCAATCCGGCTGGGTGCTCGACGCGCGCAGCTACGGCGAGCGCCTGGCGGCGGATCTGCGCGCCCGCGGTGCCGATCTGCTGCGCGCCGATGTGCGCGCGCTGGAGCCGCAGGCGCAGGGCGTGCGCGTGCTCACCGACAGCGGCGAGCTGCACGCCGATGCGGCGGTGGTCGCCCTCGGTGCCTGGTCGGGGCGGATCTGCCGCCAGCTCGGTGAGCCGGTGCCGCTGGATACCGAGCGCGGCTACCACGTGACGTTGCCGCGCAGCCGCGCCGAGCTGCACATGCCGGCGATGATCCACGAGCATAAAGTGGTGGCTACGCCCACCGCTGGCGGCCTGCGCCTGGCCGGCACCGTGGAGTTCGCCGGCACCCAGGCGCCGCCGGACTACCGCCGCGCGCGCCAGCTGCTGGCGCTGGCCGAAGAGCTGTTCGACGATCTGGACAGCGGCGATGCGGGGCTGTGGATGGGCTGTCGGCCGACGCTGCCCGATTCGCTGCCGGTGCTCGGCGCATCGGCGCGCCACCGCGGCGTCTACTACGCCTTTGGCCACCAGCACCTGGGCCTGACGCTGGCGGCGGTCAGCGGCCGGCTGATCGCCGAACTGCTCGCCGATGGCCGTGCCGCGGCGGCGCTGGATGCCTGTCGCGTCGATCGCTTTTGAGGGGGTTCCCCGCGCATTTTCCGAGCGCTCGCAGCCTTGCCTTGCGCGGCGCGAATCGCGGGCAAAAAAAAGTCCCACACGAGGTGGGACCAAGGGGATGGAGGAAAGAAAGAAACCGTTACCAGTTTGAGCGCTATGCTGACCGCCGCTTCCGTTGGGGTCGTCCATGCTGCGCTGCAATATGACTATTTATAACGGTGGCCAGTCGGGCCGTCAAGTATTTTTTGTGCGCCGCAATAAAATTGTGATCGAGCCAGCAGCAGGGCTGCTGAGCCAGGGATGCGCCGGCTTTGTTGCCTTGCAGCAAAGTGGCTATGGGGTCGATTTTGCCCCTGCGACGGCTGCGTTTTCCGCCTCCGCTGCGTCATCCGGTGTGGGTGGTCCGACATCCTGCGGCTCGAAGTATTCCATGGCGCGCGGATCGACATCGCTGGACACCGGCATCGAGACCGCGTCGGGCAGCGGCACGTAGGGGTCTTTTTCGACCGTCGGCAGCAACTTGCGTCGGGTGCTGCGGTAGAGGGTGAAGGTGACGATGGCCACACAGGTGATGCTGGTGAAGATGAAAATCCCCGCCGGGCCGATCAGCTCCATTGTCCAGGCGGCGCTGAGCGGTCCGGCGATGGCGCCGACGCCGTAGCACAGCACCAGACCGCCGCTGGCGGGCACCAGATCGTGGGGTTCGATGAAGTCGTTGGCGTGGGCGATGGCCAGCGGGTAGATGCACGCGGCGAGGCCGCCGAACAGTGCGGTGACCGCGAGAAACAGCCACCAGTCGGCGGGCGAGAGAAAGGTCATCGCCGCGCCGCTGGCGCCGGTGCCCAGGCAGGTGCCGACGATCACCCAGCGGCGGTCGACGATGTCCGACAGGCGGCCGATGGGCAGTTGCAGCAGCAGTCCGCTGACCATCAGCGTGCCCATGAACACCGAGATCTCGGCCACGCTGAGGCCGATCTGCCGCGCGTAGATGGCCGCCATGCCGAAGTAGGCGCCGGTCACCAGCCCGGAGCCGATGCAGGCGATCACCGCGCCGGGGGAGATCTCGTACAGCCGACGCATGCCGAAGTGCGAGCTGGTCACCGGGTCCGGGTGGGTGGAGCGGGTCACCGCCACCGGCACCACCGCCAGCACCAGGCAGAGGGCGACGATCAGAAACAGCTGGGTGCCGCTGGGGTCGCCGATATTCAGCGCCAGCTGGCCCAGCCCGATGGCCAGGAAGGACACCATCATGTAGATCGATAGCATGGTGCCGCGGGTTTCGTTGGTCGAGCGGTTGTTCAGCCAGCTCTCGCCGACGATCGCCATGGCGCAGAGGCTGAAGCCGAACACCACGCGCAGGCCGATCCACACGTAGGGGTCGATGAACAGCGGGTAGACCATCACCGCCGCCGCGGAGATGGCGGCGAAGGCGGCGAAGGCGCGGATGTGGCCGATGCGGTTGATCAGCGCCGGGGTGCGCAGCGTGCCGAGGATGGTGCCCAGGTAAAAGGCCGAGCCGAGCACGCCGATCAGCGTGGTCGGGAAGCCCTCCAGATCTGCGCGCAGGCCGAGAAACGAGCCGAAGGCGCCGTGGCCGAGCTGGATCAGCCCCACGGACAGCAGCAGGGCGGAGAGTTGGGCGAGCACGGCGCGCATGGCGGGGCCTCGGGTTTGCGGTGGCTGGCGATGGCCTGTGGGTGCGGGCCGGCATTGGAACGCAAGTCTGCGTCCACTGCCAGCGATACGTTAATCGATTCTGCGACCCCTGTGCGACATGCGCCACCTGCGAAGCGCCAGCCGGCCGCCGCCGGCGCGGCTCAGCCCTTGTCGGCCAGGGCGCGCACCTCGCGCGAGGTGCCCACGGTGAAGGATTCACTGTAGCGCTCGTGGTGGCGATCGATCTCGTCGAGTTCGTACAGATAGTTGACCATCAGCCCGTGGGCGTTGGCCATGCCCTTCGCCGAGCGGTCGCCGAGCCAGTTGATGCGCTCGATCAGCGCGCCGTTGCTGAGGTGGAAATGAGCCACCGGATCGCGCGCCCGCTGACCGCGCTTTTCGCTGACCAGATAGCGCGCGCAGAGTGGCTTGAGCACTTTTTCCAGCTGTGCGGCGCGCTCGGCGTCGTCGGCCCAGCCGTCGCTGGCCAGCAGCTCGCGGCTGTCGCCGTCGAGCAGGCTGTCGTCCTCATCCAGCGCCGCCTGCAGCCAGCGCGCGAAGCCGGGGATCGGCGATAGCGTGGCGAAGGTCTTGAGCTGCGGCAGTTCGGCGCGCAGTGCGTTGACCACCCGCTTGATCAGGAAGTTGCCCAGGCTCACCCCCTGCAGCCCCACCTGGGTGTTGGAGATCGAATAGAAGATGGCCGTGGTCGCCGTCTGCGCCTCCTGCGCCGGCGATTCGCCGCGTTCGAGCAGCGCCTGCACGCTGCCGGCCATCTCCGGCAGCAGCGCCACCCAGACGAAGATCAGCGGCTCGTCGGGCATGTTGGGGTGGAAAAACGCAAAGCAGCGGCGATCCGCGGCGAGGCGGTTTTTCAGATCGTCCCAGCTGCTCACCGCGTGCACCGCCTCGTAGTGGATCAGCCGCTCCAGCAGCGCCGCCGGTGCCTCCCAGGTGATCCGCCGCAGCTCCAGAAAGCCGATGTCGAACCAGCTCTCAAGGCGCTGGCAGAGCTGCTCGTCGAGCGCTGTGAGCCGGGCGTCGTCGCCGCGCAGGCGCAACAGATCGGCGCGCAGATCGACGAGAAATTTAACCCCCTGCGGCAGCGCGTTGAACTGCGTCAGCAGGCGCAGATAGGCAGGGGTCAGCAGGCTGCGCAGGCGCGACTCGCCGGCCAGCCGCTCGTCCTGTGTGGTGCATTCGACATGCGCTGTCAGCGCCGCCTGCAGAGCGCTTTGGTCGATGCTGAACTCATCCACCAGCAGGTTGAAAAAGTTCAGCTTGCCGGTGTCCGAAAGGCCCAGATAAGCCTCGCCCAGCTCGGCGGCGCGGCCGCGCGCGGAGACTTCGCCGCCCTTGCCGGCCAGGCAGGCGCGGATGCATTCGCGCAATGCCTCCAGCTCGCCTTCGGGCAGATCGGCGGACAGCTCCAGTTTGGCGTCGCTGCGCGCGATGCTGCGCCAGGCGCTGCGCAGGTTGGCGAGGGTGCGATCAAAAAATCCGGGATTGCTGTTCATGGCTTTGGCGGGCTCCGTGCGGCGGGGGGCACATTGTAGATGCCCGGCGGCGCGGCGCTGGGTACTGGGTCAAACTGATGTCATGTACCCGGCGGATGCCATTGCCGGGCTGTCTGCGCCCTGCCTGATCGCTACCCGATCGCTACCCGATCGCGACCGGATCAGCCGCGGTAGCGCGGCGCGTCGAAGGGCGTCGGCACCACCTGCGCGGCGACGTCGCCATCGCGCCCGTGCACGGTCATCTGCGCGCCGTTGCTGGCCAGCGCGATGGGCAGGTAGGCAAAGCCGATGTTGCGCTCAAGGCGCGGCGACCAGGTGGTGCTGACCGTGCGCCCGCGCTGCCCGGAGATGCTCAGCGGCACGCACTGGCAGGGCGCGGCGTCGCCGTCCAGCTCGATGCCCACCAGCTTCTGGCTGATGCCCGTGGCGGCGATGCGCTGCAGCGCCGGCTTGCCGATGAAGTCGATGTCCGCGTCCAGATCGACCAGCCAGTCGAGGCCGATTTCGAAGGGGTTGTTGGCGGCGTCCATGTCCAGCCCCCAGGAGTACAGGCCGGCCTCGATGCGGCGGATCTGGTTGGGTGCGCCGGGGGCGATGCCGAAGGGCTCGCCGGCGGCCATGATGCGCTCCCACAGCTCGTCGCCGCGGCTGCCGTCGCGCAGGAACAGCTCGTAGCCGCGCTCGCCGCTCCAGCCGGTGCGCGAGATGATCAGCGGGATGCCGTCCAGCTCGAACTCGCGGAAGCGATAGAATTTGAGATCCTCGATCCACCCGCCGACCAGCGCCAGCATGATCTGGTGGGCGCGCGGGCCCTGCAGTTGCAGCGGCGAGACGTCCGGCTCGCAGATCTGCACAGCCATCCCGGCGTTGATCGCCACGCCCTGCGCCCGGAGCAGGATGTCGTAGTCGGCCAGCGACAGCCAGAAGCGATCCTCGGCCAGCTTGAGCAGCAGCGGGTCGTTGATGATGCCGCCGTTGTGGTCGCAGATCAGCACGTATCTGGCCTGGCCGACGGCGCACTTGGAGATGTCGCGCGGGGTCAGCAACTGGGTGAAGCGGGCCGCGTCCGGGCCGCTGATCTCGACCTGGCGTTCGCCGGCCACATCCCACAGGGTGGCGTTTTCGATCAGCTTCCAGTAGTCGGCCTCGGGGCTTTCGAAATAGGTGGGCATGTAGACGGGGTTGTACACGGTGAACTGCTTGACGCCCCAGCGCAGCGTGGCCTCGAAGTAGGGCGAGCGGCGGATGCGGTGGCCGAGGGCGATGGTCGGTTCGAAGGGTCGGTCGCTCATGCGGGTGTCTCCGTAGCGGCGTGGCGGTCGCTGCCCTGGCGCGGACGTGGGCGCGGACGTGGGCGCGGGCGGTGGCGCCGGGAGATCGCCGGGCGCGGCGCGGCGGCGCGTCTCGGCCGCGAGATTATGCGCCCGCGCGGCGGCGCGTTTGCGGCCGCGACGGTTCTCGGTGCGACCCCTGTTTGGCTGTTGGAGACATGTGTCAGCGGGTCGTCGCCGGCATCGCCGTCGGCGGCGCCTTTGGTGCGAGACCGATGGCCGCGCTTTTCTATACACTGCGGGCACCAACAGGCACGACCACTGTCGTGCCGCAGCGAATAACAGACAGCAAAAAATTGAGGGAGGAACGCCACCGTGAGCACCGCGCCGCAGGGCATCTTCGACCGCGATCTCGACCAGAATCCCGCCAATCATCAGCCACTGTCGCCGCTGTCGCTGCTGCAGTGGGCGGTCACCGCCTATCCGGACAAGACGGCGGTGATCCACGGCAATGCGCATTTTCGCTATCGCGATCTGTACCTGCGCTGCTGCCAGCTGGCCAGCGCGCTGATCCAGCGCGGCGTCGGCCGCGGCGACACGGTGGCGATCATGTCGCCCAACACCCCGGCGATGCTGGAGGCGCACTACGCTGTGCCGATGGCCGGCGCGGTGCTCAATGCACTCAACTATCGCCTCGACGCGGCCAGCATCGCCTTCATTCTCGACCACGGCGAAGCCAGGGTGCTGCTCACCGACCGCGAGTTTTCGCCGGTGATCAAAGAAGCCCTGGCGCTGCTCGATCGCGAGCTGCTGGTGATCGACATCGACGACCCGCTGGCCGGCGGTGGCGAGCTGCTCGGCGCGATGAGCTACCACGATTTTCTGCAGACCGGCGACGAGCACTTCCCGCTGGAACTGCCCGAGGACGACTGGCAGGCCATCTCGCTGAATTACACCTCCGGCACCACCGGCAACCCCAAGGGCGTGGTCTATCACCACCGCGGCG
>CBFCYW010000027.1:0-33115 GCA_965602395.1 uncultured Chromatiales bacterium | reverse complement strand
TAACCCATTGATGCCGCTGCGGCAGTCACCTGGAAACTGGAACAATATCAGGATGAGCAAACAGGACGCAGGATCGTGTCGAACAAGCCCATGTTGCTGGATGTGGTTCGGGATCGCATCCGTCGTAAGCACTACAGCTTTCAGGCCGAGAAGTCCTAAGTCCGCTGGATTCGTCGATTCATATTCTTCCATGACAAACGGCATCCGCGTGATATGGGCGCAGCGGAGGTTGAAGCCTTTCTCACCCACTTGGCCGTTGACCGGAAGGTCTCTGCAGGCACTCAAAATCAGGCGCTTAACGCACTCCTGTTCCTGTATCGACAGGTGCTGGGGATTGAGCTGCCCTGGCTGGAAGGCATAGAGCGAGCCAAGACGCCAAACCGTCTGCCGCTTGTTCTGAGCCGGGATGAAGTGCGAGCCGTGCTGGCTCGACTTGAAGGCAAGCAATGGTTGATCGCCAGTCTGCTCTACGGTTCCGGATTGCGGTTGCCGGAATCGCTCCGCTTGCGAGTCAAGGATGTGGAGCCCGCCCGCCGCGAGATCACGGTGAGAAACGGCAAGGGCGGGAAGGACCGCGTCACCCTGTTGCCGACCTCGGTGATCGAGCCCCTCGAAGCCCATCTTGAGCGCGTGCGCGAATCCCATGCCGGTGACCTGTCCCGTGGCCTCGGAGCAGTATACCTGCCGGTTGCTCTGGCGCGGAAGTATCCGAACGCCGGGTTCGAGTGGGGCTGGCAATACCTGTTTTCAGCCAGTGGTGATCTCTCCGCAGCTTGTTCAATCGGGGTTTTCCCGGAGGATTGCAGGTGCAGCACAAAGCGGGCTCCCGGCAAGCCGTAACTCACCCGAGCGTGACGCGGCCCGCAACTGCTGCCACCATTCGCCCTCCAAAACCAAGCGCCACTCCAATGCCCCGAACCAGCTCCCGCCCACGGCTACTGCTCTGCCTGTGCCTGATCACCACCCCGACACTCGGTGCCGAAACCCCGATGCAGAGCGCCGATCCACCACCCCAGCGCACGGCCCGCGAAGATTGCCTGCTGCACGCCCTGCACAGCGCCAGTGACGAAACCAGCGCCGCCAGCCTGCGCCAGCGCTGCGACGAGAGTGGCGAAGCTCAGGCCGTGACCTTCGGCCAGCCCGGCTCGCTGGTGGTCGAGCGCATCCGTCGCGAGCGCGCAGTGGCCGATAACCCTTCCGTTCTGCTCGCCCACCGACGCAATTATCTGATGCCTCTCACCTACGCCAGCAACCCCAATACCGCGCCCTACGCGGCACTCGGTGTCGATGACGACCGGGGCAACCTCAAACATGCCGAAGCGCAATTCCAGATCAGTCTCAAGGCGCCGCTGGCCGAGGGGCTGCTCAGTGAACACGATGCGCTTTACGCCGGCTTTACCGCGCGCTCTTTTTGGCAGGTTTACAACCGCGATATCTCCGCACCGTTTCGCGAGACCAATTACGAGCCGGAGCTGTTTTGGATCACCCCCGTGCCCTGGCGCATTCTCGGTGGCGACGCCACCGCGCTGATCGTCGGTTTCAGCCATCAATCCAACGGTCGCAGCCAGCCATTTTCGCGCAGCTGGAATCGTATCTACGCCAATCTGATCTGGGAGCGCAGCCGCTTCGTGTTCAGTTTCAAACCCTGGTGGCGATTGCCGGAAGATGAAAAGAGCGACCCCAGTGAAGCCAGCGGCGACGACAACCCCGACATCGAAGATTTCATGGGTAATTTTGAATTCAATGCGGTCTATCGCCGCCACGATCACGAATACGGCCTGCTGTTGCGCAATAACCTCGACAGCGGCGACAACCGCGGCGCCGTGCAACTGGAGTGGACCTTCCCGCTGCACCGACGCCTGCGCGGCTATGCGCAATATTTCGATGGCTACGGTGAGAGCCTGATCGACTACAACACGCGCATTCGCCGTGTCGGCATCGGCATCCTGCTCAGCGATCTGTTCTGAGCTGCGCGATGGCATTGAGTCGTTGCGATAGCGACCGCGTGCGTGACGAGCCGCCACTGCTCGCCGGCTGTGAGCGCGCCTGCCCCGGCTGCGCGCATCGGCAGCTGTCGGCGATGCAGAGCGAGGCGCGCAAACAGGCCTTTCTCGTCGCGCGGCTGGCGCCCTGGGCGGATCGGCTCGCGCCGCTGTGCGCGCCGCCGGCGCAGATGCGTCTCGGCTACCGCGATCGCGCCACCCTCAGCGCGGCCTGGCGCGATGGCGTCTGGCAGCTCGGGCTGGTGCGCCGCGACCAGGTGATCGCGATCCCCGACTGCCCGGTGCACAGCCCGAGGCTGCGCGGTGCGGCGCGCTTGCTGGCGCGGCATATGCCGCCGGCGAGCCGCTTTCCGCTGGCTTTCGCGGTGTTCTCCGGCGGCCAGTGCACACTGGTGCTGAAAACCGCCCGGCCGCCGGCGCTGGATTGGCTCGACGAGGCCCTGCAGGCGCGGCTTGCCGCCACCGGGCTGGAAGGGCTCTGGCTGCATCTGCACCCATCGGCGGGAAAAAAGATATTCCACAAACGCGGCTGGCAGCTGGCCTGGGGGTGCGGCGAATCGCGCGATGCGCAGGGTCTGTGGCACGGCCCGAGCGGCTTTTCGCAATTGATCCCATCGCTGTACGAGGCCTCGCGCGCAGCGGCCGAAGGCTGGCTGCAGCCGCGAGCCGGCGATGCATTGCTCGATCTGTACTGCGGCAACGGCGGCACTTTGCGCCGCTGGCGGGCGGCGGGCGCGCAGGCCATCGGCGTCGAGCTGGCGGCGGAAGCGGTCGATTTCGCCCGTCGCAACGCCCCCGACGCCGCGGTGCTGCGCGGCTGCTGCGGCACTCGCCTGCCGCAGCTCGACGATTGGCTGGCCGAGCGCGCCGGCGCGCGCCGGCTGGTTTACGCCAACCCGCCGCGCACCGGGCTGGAGCCGCAGGTCAGCGAGTGGCTGGTGGCGCGCTGCCGGCCCGAGCGGCTGGCGATGCTCAGTTGCAGTGCGGGCACGCTGGCGCGGGATCTGGCGACGCTGGAGGCGGGCGGGTATCGGATCGAGCGGCTGCTGCCGTATGATTTTTTCCCGCGCACGCTGCATGTGGAGGTGCTGGCGCTGCTGCGGCGTTGAGCGCGATAAGTGGAGCGCGTGGCGCCGCCTGTCGTCAGGCTGGCGGCGCCCGGCAAATCAACGATGCAGGGCTTTCTTTGCTGCGCTGCGCTTTGTTTATCGCGCCCGCTTACTGTGCCTTGCGGCTGGGCTCTCGGTGCAGCTCGCCTGCAAACAGCCAGTCGCGGCCGCAGAGATAGTGCTCCAGCAGCTCGGCTTCGGCCGTGCCGGGCTCGGGATGGTAGTCGTAGCGCCATTTCACCAGCGGCGGCAGTGACATCAGAATCGACTCGGTGCGCCCGCCCGATTGCAGGCCGAACAGCGTGCCGCGGTCGTAGACCAGGTTGAATTCCACGTAGCGGCCGCGGCGGTAGAGCTGCCAGTCGCGCTCGCGCTCGCCGTAGGCATCGTTTTTGTGGCGTTCGACGATCGGCGCGTAGGCCGGCAGATAATGCTCGCCAATGCTGCGGGTCAGGCTGAAGCAGTGGTCGAAACCGCCTTCGTTGAGGTCGTCGAAAAACAGCCCGCCAATGCCGCGCGGCTCGTTGCGATGCTTGAGGAAGAAATACTCGTCGCACCAGCTCTTGTATTTGGGGTAGATCTCGTCGCCGAAGGGCGCGCAGGCGTCGTGGGCGACCTGGTGCCAGTGGATGCAGTCTTCTTCGTCGCCGTAATAGGGGGTCAGGTCGAAGCCGCCGCCGAACCACCAGACCGGCGTTTCGCCGTCTTTTTCGGCGACGAAAAAGCGCACGTTGGCATGCGAGGTGGGCGCGTAGGGATTGCGCGGGTGGATGACCAGCGATACCCCCATCGCCTCGAAGCTGCGCCCGGCCAGCTCCGGCCGGTGCGCGGTGGCGCTGGGCGGCAGCGACGCGCCCATCACGTGCGAAAAGTTGACGCCGGCCTGCTCGAATACCGCGCCCTCGGCGAGCACGCGGGTGCGACCGCCACCGCCGCCGCCGAGCCGGCTCTCGCCGCTGCGCCGCCAGGCGTCTTCGATGAATGTCGCCCCGCCGTCGAGCTTTTCGATGCCGGCGCAGATGTCGTCTTGCAGCTGCATCAGCCACTGCTTGACGAGGCTGCTATCGACTTTGTCGTCCATTGGATTGTTCCCGTGTATCGCGCGCGCCGCGGCGCGCTGGTCATCGACGGAGTAATCTATCTCAGCACCCGGCCACTGCGCAGATCACGGATTCTCGTTGGGCATTGCAGTCCGCCCACCTTTCCGTCCAGTACTGCTTCGAGTCGCTCGCCGAACAGTCGTTCCACCTCGGCCGCGCAGCGCAGCGGCGGCTGGCCGCTGGGGTTGGCGCTGGTCGAGGTCAGCGGCCCGCAGGCGCGGCACAGCGCGGCGGCCTGCGGATGGGCGGTGACGCGCACGGCGATGCTGTCGCGGCCACCGGTCAACAGCGGCGACAGCCCTGCGGCTGCGGGCAGCACCCAGGTCTCCGGGCCGGGCCAGTCGGCGCGCAGGGCCTGTTCGTCTGTGGCGCTGAGCGGGGCGATGAAGTCGCGCAACTGGTCGAGATCGGCGGCGATCAGGATCATGCCCTTGCCGGCGTCGCGATGCTTGATGTCGATCAGGCGGGCGAGGGCCGATTCGTTGCGCGGATCGCAGCCGAGGCCGAAGACCGCCTCAGTAGCGTAGGCGATAACGCCGCCGCTGCGCACCGCGGCGACGCACTGGGCCAGATCGGCGGGCATTGTTGTGACTCAGTCTTCCCAGGGGGCCGGCTCGGTGGAATCGGTGCCGGAGCTATCGCCGCCCGATGTCTTGCTGGCGGCGGTCTTTTTCGCAGCGGTCTTTTTGGTCGTCGCCTTTTTCTTGCTGGCGGTCTTCTTTGCCGCCGTTTTCTTTGCTGAGGCTTTTTTTGCGGCGGTTTTCTTGGCTGCGGTCTTCTTTGCCGCAGTCTTTTTACCACGCCCTTTTTTCTCCGGCGCTTCTTCGATGAGTTTCATCGCTGTGGCCAGATCGATGTCCCCGGGGTTTTCCTTCAGCTCCTTGGGCAGTTTGGCATTCTTGTTGCCATCGGAGAGATACGGCCCCCAGCGGCCGTTGAGCACCTGGATATCCGAGCCGTCGAAGGTCTTGATGATGCGGTTGGCGTCGGCGAGTTTTTTCTCGGCGACGATTTCCAGCGCGCGTTCAAGCGTGATGGTGTAGGGGTCGTCGTGCTTGATCGAGGCGAATTTGCTGTCGTATTTCACATACGGCCCGAAGCGCCCGATATTCACCGAAATCTTTTCGCCCTCCGGCGATTCGCCCAGATTGCGCGGCAGTTTGAACAGCTCCAGCGCTTCCTCCAGCGTGATGGTGTCCATTTTCTGTCCGGGCCGCAGTCCGGCAAACCTGGGTTTGTCCTCGTCGTCGCGGGTGCCGATCTGGACAAAGGGGCCGTAGCGGCCGATGCGCACGCTGATCGGCTTGCCGCTGGCCGGGTCGCTGCCCAGCTCGCGCGATTGCACGGCCTCGTCGCGGGAGACGCTCTGCTCCTTGTCATCGACGAGATTTTTAAAGGGCTGCCAGAACTTGCCCATCAGCGGCACCCAGTCTTCCTCGCCGCGCGAGACGGCGTCCAGCTCGTCCTCGAGTTTGGCGGTGAAGTCGTAGTCGACGTACTGGGTGAAGTGATTGGACAGGAAGCGGTTGACCACCCGACCGACATCGGTGGGGATGAAGCGGCGGCCGTCCATCTCGACGTATTCGCGGCTCTGCAGGGTGGAGATGATCGAGGCGTA
Source organism: uncultured Chromatiales bacterium (assembly GCA_965602395.1). Taxonomy (GTDB): domain Bacteria; phylum Pseudomonadota; class Gammaproteobacteria; order CBFCYW01; family CBFCYW01; genus CBFCYW01. The sequence goes on along the minus strand of CBFCYW010000027.1, from coordinate 27,285 downwards.
GGTCGAGGGGCGGCCGATGCCGTATTCCTCCAGCGCCTTGACCAGCGTGGCCTCGGTGAAGCGCGGCGGCGGCTCGGTGAAGTGCTGGTCGAGCTTGATTTCCTGCAGATTCAACACGTCGCCCTTTTCCAGCGGCGGCAGGCGGCGCTCGTCGTCGTCGCCGGCTTTTTTGTCGTCGATGCCTTCCGAATACACCGCGATGAAACCGGGGTGGCGGATGGTGCTGCCGGTGGCGCGGAAGGCGTTGTCGGCGCCGGCGTCAAAGTCGATAGAGACCTGATCCATGGTCGCGTGGATCATCTGGCAGGCCACGGTGCGCTTCCAGATCAGGTCGTAGAGCTTGGCCTGATCGGGCGTCAGGTGGCGGCGCATTTCATCCGGCGCGCGCTGTGCGGAGGTCGGCCGCACGGCTTCGTGGGCTTCCTGCGCGTTTTTCGATTTGGTGCGGTAGAAGTTCGGTTTTTCCGGCAGATTGTCCTCGCCGTAGCGCTGTGCGATCAGGCTGCGCAGATCGGCCAGCGCATCCTGCGAGAGGGTCACCGAGTCGGTGCGCATGTAGGTGATCAGGCCGACGGTTTCGCCGCCGAGATCGACCCCTTCGTAGAGCTGCTGCGCGGTGCGCATGGTGCGTTGCGCGGAGAAGCCCAGCTTGCGCACCGCCTCCTGCTGCAGGGTGGAGGTGGTGAACGGCGGCGATGGATTGCGCTTGCGCTGCTTTTTGACCACCTCGGCGACGGTCACCCGGCCCTGGGCGGAGGCGTCGATCGCGGCCTTTGCGGCGTCCGCCTGTGCGGCGCTGGTGATGGTGAATTGCTTGACCTTTTCGCCGCCCAGCTGCGACAGCTTGGCGGTGATCTGGGTGCCGGTCTTGTCCAGCAGGCCGTCGACAGTCCAGTATTCGCGCGGCTCGAACTTTTCGATTTCCGCCTCGCGCTCACAGATCATGCGCAGCGCCGGGCTCTGCACGCGCCCGGCGGACAGCCCGCGGCGGATCTTCTTCCACAGCAGCGGCGACAGATTGAAACCGACCAGGTAATCCAGCGCGCGCCGCGCCTGCTGGGCGTTGACCAGATCCATCGCCAGCTCGCGCGGGTGATCGACGGCATCCTGAATCGCGCGCTTGGTGATCTCGTGGAAGACCACCCGCTGCACCGGCTTGTCGTCCAGCTGGCCGGCATCGCGCAGCAGCTCGACCAGATGCCAGGAGATGGCTTCGCCCTCGCGATCCGGGTCAGTCGCCAGCAGCAGGCGGTCGGCTTTTTTCAGCGCCCGCTTGATCGCATCGACGTGTTTTTTGTTGCGGTCGATGACCTCGTAGCGCATCGCGAAACCGTGCTCCGGGTCGACCGCACCCTCCTTTGGCACCAGATCGCGCACGTGGCCGTAGGAAGCCATCACCTCGTAATCCTTGCCGAGGTATTTCTTGATGGTTTTACCCTTGGCGGGCGATTCGACGATGATCAGGTTCTTGCTCATGGAAAAATGGACACCGACCGCGCGCTGCGGCGCGGGATTCTTAAAGACGGAATCGCCGCTGACGCGAGGCGTCGAGCGGCGAAGGAAGGGGCGAATATACCGACGCAGCCGGGCGAACACAAAACGCGCAGTTCACTCTCCGCTGATCGCCGTGCGCTGGTAGCGGCCGCCGCCGACGGCGCGCACCAGTCCGCGCAGCTCCAGCATCAGCAGCATCGATGCGACCTCCTGGGCGGGCAGCTCGCTGCGCGCGACGAACACATCCAGCGGCTGCGGGTCGTGGTCGATGCAGGCCAGCAGCCGCGCGTAGGCCGGGTCGAGCGGTTCATCCGCTGCAGCTGCAGCAGCGCTGTCACCCGGGCCGGGGGCGGTCGGCTGCCCAGGCAGGGCCAGCGTGGGCGAGCCATCGAGCAGCGGCGCCAGCTCTTCGAGCACATCGTCGGCGGTTTCCACCAGCTTGGCGCCGTCGCGGATCAGGCGGTGGCAGCCGCGCGCCAGCGGGTTGTGGATCGAGCCGGGAATGGCGAACACCTCGCGGCCCTGCTCCATCGCCTGGCGCGCGGTCAGCAGCGAGCCGGAGCGCAGCGCCGCCTCGACCACCAGCACGCCCAGTGACAGCCCGGCGATGATGCGGTTGCGCCGCGGGAAGTTCTCCGCCCGCGGCGGGCTGCCGGTGGGCAGCTCGGAGATCAGCGCGCCCTCGGCGGCGATCTGTCGCGCCAGATCGCGGTGTCGCGCCGGGTAGACTCGATCCAGCCCGGTGCCCGCCACCGCCACGCTCAAGCCGTCGCCGGCCAGCGCGCCGCGGTGCGCGGCGCCGTCGATGCCCAGCGCCAATCCGCTGGTGATGCTCAGGCCGCGGCTGGCCAGATGCGCGGCGAACTGCTCGGCGGTCTCGGCGCCGCTGGGGCTGGGGTTGCGGGTGCCGACCATCGCCAGCTGCGGCGTCGCCAGCACTTCCGGATCGCCGATCAGATACAGCAATAGCGGCGCGTCGCGCAGCTGCCGCAGACGCGCCGGATAGGCCGGGTGGTCGAGGGGTAGCAGCTGGCAGTGTTCGCCGCCGGCCCAGTCGAGATCGCGCTGCAGGCCGTCGGCCCGCGCGGCCGCGGCCAGCGCTTCGATCAGCTTGTCGCTGAGGCCGGCGCCGCGCAGCGCCGCCGGAGCTGCGGCCACGGCCGTCGCGGCATCGCCGAAGTGTTCCACCAGTGTGCGCCCGCGCAGCGGGCCGATGCCGCGCGCGTGCACCAGCTGCAGCCAGGCACGCGCGTCGCTCACTGGTGGCCCGGACATGTGCCGCTCGGGCTCGGCCGGATCAGAGGTTGGTTACCGCATCGTGCAGATGGGTGGTTCGGGTGGACTCCATGATCAGCCCGTAGCTGACCCGGTCGAAGACGCGGAATACCATCAGCACACCGATGCGCGTGTCGGGCAGCTTGACGACGTCATTCTCGACGCCGCTGTAGCGGTCGACGATGGTGCCGCCGCGGCGCTTGATGGCCAGCACATCGCCCACTGCAACGCCTTCGCGCTGGCCGAGGTTGATCACCACCACCTGATTCTGGCCGACGTGGCTGATGGCGTCGAACAGCGAGATGATGGTGCCGTCGAATGGCAGCTCCGGCTGGCGGGGCGCGAAGTTGTACGGCAGATCATCGCGATCCAGCGGTAACAGGCGATCGCCGGCGAGGGTTTCACGGTTGTTGTCAGTGATCAGCAGGGTCGCCGGATCGCCGAATTCCAGTACCCTGCTGTCGGCCACGTAGACCGCTTCGTAGCCGAGGATCTCCTCGCTTTTGGGGTCGATCAGCGGCTTGCCGGGGCGGAAGATGCTGTATTGGCGCTCTTCGGTATCCGGCAGGCCGCGCACGTAGACCTGATGACCGGTAGCGCTGATCAGACGGCCGTCGTAATTGCCGATGACGTAGGGCGCGGCTTCCAGTTGCTCCTTGGTGACCACGCGCGGCTTGACGGTGAATTGGCGAATGGCGGCGTCGGAGAACAGCGGGATGGCATCGTCGAGCGCTTCGGCGCGCACCCGTGGCGACCAGCGCTCAACGCCGCCGATGCGGCCGGTAATCACTTGGTCGCCGCGCTGGACCTGCAGGCGCGGGCGGCCGTCGACCCAGTACAGGCTGATGATGTCGCCGGGGTAGATCAGGTGTGGATTGCCGATCTGCGGATTGACGTCCCAGATTTCCGGCCACAGCCAGGGGTCGCGCAGAAAGCGCGCCGAGATATCCCACAGGGTATCGCCGCGAACCACCGTGTAGCGCTCGGGCGCCTCGTTGCGCACCACCACTGCGGCCGGGCGGGTCGGCTGCGGGGCGGCCAGCGGCTCGATGGCCGTGACCGGCTCGTCGGTTGGCTGGTCAGGTGCAGCCTGCGGTGCCGGCTCGGGGCGCGTTGGTTCACGGGCGCAGCCGGCGGTGGCCAGCAGCGCCGCTGTCAGGCTGGCCAGCAGTGCGCTGCGAAGAGGGCTGCGCGCAGCAATCGAAGCCGTGTAGGGGCTTGCAATCCGCGCGTCGCGGCAGCATTTATTGGCCAAGACGTGGAAAAGAGATGTCAAGTTCCTGCTCCGCGCGGTGAATTTTCAACCGAGTTTAGTCAAAATACACCCTTGGACAAGCGATCCCGGTCGCGTCGCCGCCGGATTTCCAGCGTGGCGGAGCGCATTTTCCGGGCAATCCTCCCAGTCTCACTCAATAACGGGCTGTATCTCGATGGCATTACTGGACATTCTGGTCTTCCCGGATCCGCGTCTGCGCACCGTGGCGACTCCGGTGAAGCAGGTCGATGACGATCTGCGTCAATTGATCGATGACATGTTCGAGACCATGTACGCCGCGCCCGGCATCGGCCTGGCGGCGACCCAGGTCAACGTGCACCGGCGCCTGCTGGTGATCGACGTCTCCGAGGACAAATCCGAACAGCGGGTGTTCATCAATCCGGAGATCCTCGATAGCCAGGGCGAAGACGAGATGCAGGAGGGCTGTCTCTCGGTGCCCGGCTACTACGAGACGGTGCGTCGTCCGGAGCGGGTGCGGGTGCGCGCCCTCGGTCGCGACGGCGAACCCTTCGAGCTGGAGGCCGAGGGCCTGCTCGCGGTGTGCATCCAGCACGAGATCGACCACCTCGACGGCAAGGTCTTCGTCGATTACCTGTCGCCGCTCAAGCGCAACCGCATCCGCCACAAGCTGGAAAAGCAGCAGCGCCAGAAAAGCGCCTGATTCGTCCGCCCATCATCCCGAGCGCCGCCGCGGTGGCTGCCGGACCCGCTGCCGCCGGCCGCCGGCGGCGCAGCCCTCCCGGAAAAACGCAAACCCCATGAGTCGACCGCTACGCATCATCTACGCGGGCACGCCGCAGTTTGCCGTGCCGCCGCTGGCCGCGCTGCTCGACAGCCAACACCAGCTGATCGCCGCCTACACCCAGCCGGACCGCCGCGCCGGCCGCGGTCGCAAGCTCGCCGCCAGCCCGGTCAAGCAGCTGGCCGCGACCAGCGATCTGCCGGTGCATCAGCCGGTGAGTCTGCGCGATCCGGCCGAGCAGGCCACCCTGGCCGCGCTGGGCGCCGATCTGATGGTGGTCGCCGCCTACGGCCTGCTGTTGCCGCAAGCGGTGCTCGACGCACCGCGCCTGGGCTGCATCAACATCCACGCCTCGCTGCTGCCGCGCTGGCGCGGCGCCGCACCGATCCAGCGCGCGCTGCTCGCCGGCGACGCCGAAACCGGCATCACCATCATGCGGATGGCCGCCGGCCTCGACACCGGCGACATGCTGCTCAAGCGGCGCATCGCCATCGGCGCCGATGAGAGCGCCAGCCAGCTGCACGACCGTCTCGCCGCGCTCGGTGCCGAGGCGCTGCTGGCCGCCCTGCCGGGGATCGCCGACGGCAGCCTGCGCGGCGAGCCGCAGGATGAGTCGCAAGCCTGCTACGCCGCCAAGCTGGAAAAGTCCGAGGCGCAGATCGACTGGACCCGGCCGGCGCGGCAGATCGCCCGCGCGGTGCGCGCCTTCAATGCCTGGCCGGTGGCCGAGAGCCGCTTCGACGGCCAGCGACTGCGCATCTGGCAGGCGCACGCCGTCGCCGGCAGCGGCCCCCCGGGGCGGGTGATGGCCGCCGCCCGCGAGGGCATCGACGTGGCCACCGGCGAGGGCTTGCTGCGCATCACCCGCCTGCAACTGCCGGGTAAAAAACCGCTCGCCGCCGCAGAGTTTCTCAACGGCCGCGATCCGCTCGGCGCACAGCTCGGCGCGACGGCTGGCAGCCAGCCGCAGCCCGGCGAATGAGCGCGCAGCGCAAATCGCCACAGGGCGGCCAGCGCGACCCGCTGCGCCTGGCCGCGGTGCAGCTGCTGCACCGCGCCGAGGCGGGCGAATCGCTGGCCGAATTGCTGCCCGAGTTGCAGGACAGCCTGCCCGCACAGCAGCGCCCGCGGCTGGCCGAGTACGCCTACGGCGCGCTGCGCTGGCTGCCGCGGCTGGACGCGGTGCTCGCCGAACTGCTCGACCGCCCGCTGCCACCGCGCGAACGCGAGCTGCGCGCCCTGCTGCGCGCCGCGCTCTACGAGCTGCTGTACATGCGCACCCCGGAGCACGCCGCGGTCAGCGCCTGGGTGGAGGCGGTGCGCGGTCTGCGGCGCGTCGGTTCCGGCGCGGCGCGCGCCGGCGGGCTGGTCAACGCGCTGCTGCGCCGCCTGCTGCGCGAGCGCGAACAGATCGAGCAGCGCGCCGATGCCTCCGCGGTGGCGCGGCTGGCCCATCCGCAGTGGCTGATCGAGGATCTGCGCCGCGACTGGCCGCAGCATTGGCAGCAGATCTGCGCCGCCAACAACCGCCGCGCACCGATGACGCTGCGCGCCAATCTGGCCCGCGGCAGCCGCGCGCAGCGCCTCGCCGAGCTGGCCGCAGCGGGTATCGAAGCCGCTGCCGATCCGCTCTGCGACAGCGCCATTCGCCTCGCCCGGCCGCAGCCGGTGGAGGCGCTGCCGGGCTTCGCCGACGGCTTGCTCTCGGTGCAGGACGCCGCCGCGCAACGCGCCGCCGCGCTGCTCGACCCGCGCCCCGGCGAGCGCCTGCTCGACGCCTGCGCCGCGCCCGGCGGCAAGACCGGTCACCTGCTGGAGCGCCAGCCGCAGCTGGGGGCGCTGCTGGCGCTGGATGTCGATGCGGCGCGCCTGGCGCTGGTCGACGACAATCTGGCGCGGATCGCCGACGGCAGGCTGTCGGCAGCGTGTGTGCAGACCCGCGCCGCCGATGCCGCGCGCCCGTCCGACTGGTGGGACGGCCGGCCCTTCGACGCGATCCTCGTCGATGCCCCCTGCTCGGGGCTGGGGGTGCTGCGCCGCCACCCGGACATCAAGTTGCTGCGCCGCCGCGGCGACATCGCCGCACTGGCGGCGCGCCAGGCTGAGTTGCTCGATGCGCTGTGGCCAGCGCTGGCGGTGGGTGGGCGCCTGCTGTATGCCACCTGTTCGACGATGTCGGCGGAGAACGAGCAGTGCATCGCCGCTTTTCTCAGCCGTCGCGCCGCCGCCGGCGGCGACGCATGCGAGCTGCCGATCGCCGCCGACTGGGGGTTGGCGCGCCGCCACGGGCGGCAGATCCTGCCGGGCGAGGCGGATATGGATGGCTTCTATTACGCGCTGTTGCAAAAAAACGACAATTGTGGATAGTTGGCGCTGAGCGCCGCATCGCGTGCCGGCCACCCGCGCCGGCCATCCCTGCCGGCGGCGCTCGCCCCGGCAAACCACTGCGCACAGGCCAGCCCGCTGAACAGAGCCCTGCCAACACCGCACCCGCCGCCGCGCGCGTGCGCGCCCCGGTCGTCCGCCCGAGCGCAGCCGATCGCGCCGCGCTTGCCGGCGCGGCCGCGCCGCTGGGCGCTGCCGGGGTTGCTGCTGGCGCTGCTGGCCTGGGTCGCGTCGCCGGTGGCGGCGGACGATGAGCTGCGCGTCGAACACGCCGACAGCTATCTGCGCGATGGCGTCTACCTGGTCAATGCGGCGGTGAAGATCGAGCTGCCGCGCAAGCCGCGCGCGGCGCTGGCCAACGGTGTGCCACTGGTGTTCAGCCTCGATATCGAAGTGCTGCTGCCGCGCGATTGGTGGCCCGATGACAGTGTGGCGCGCGTCGAGCAGCGCTACCGGCTGAGCTTCCACGGCCTGTCGCGCAGCTACCGCGTGGAGAATCTCAACAGCGGCGTCAACAACAGCTTCCGCAGCCTCGATTCGGCGCTCTGGCACATCGGCTCGCTGCGCAACTTCCCGCTGCTCGACGCCCTGCTGCTGGAGGATAAAGAGGAGTATCTGGCCACCCTGCAGTGCCAGCTGGATATCGGCGAGCTGCCACTGCCGCTGCGCCCGCAGGCTTATCTATCCAGCCAGTGGCGGCTGAAGAGCGAGTTGTTCACTTGGTCGCTCAGATAATCCAGCGGCTGACCGGCGCACTGTGGCCGATGGTCACGCTGTTTCTGCTCCTGCTGGCGGCCCTGTACATGCTCGGCGACAGCGCCGAGAACATGGAGCGCTTCGGCGAGATCTACATCTGGCTGCTGCTGCTCAATGGTCTGGGGCTGTTGGTCATCGCGGTGCTGATCGGCGCCAACGCGCTGCAGCTGGTGCGCCAGTTCCGCGCCCGCGCCGCCGGCTCGCGGCTGACCGCCAAGCTGGTCGGCAGTTTTGTGCTGATCGCCCTGGTGCCGGTGCTGATCGTCTATTCCTTCTCGGTGCGCTATCTGTCCAGCGGCATCGACAGCTGGTTCGACGTGCGCGTCGAGCAGGCGCTGACCGATGCGCTGGACCTGTCCAGCGACGCCCTCGGCCAGCAGATGCGCCTGCTGCAGCGGATTACACTGAACATCTCCGACGAACTGGTCGGGGTCTCGGCGATCGCCGCGGTGGTGCTGATGGATCGCCTCTCCAGCGAGGTCGGCGCCCAGGAGCTGACCCTGCTCACCCCGGGTAATCAGGTGATCGCCTCCAGCGCCGCGGCGGTGGACATCCGCGTCGTGCCGAGCCGCCCGGCGGACGATATCGCCGCGCAGGTGCGCCGCGGCGTGCCCTACATCGGCCTCGACCCGCTGGGCGATTCCGAGCTGGTGATCCGCGTGGTGGTGCCGGTGTTGACCGATGACCCGTTCGGCGACAACCGCCTGCTGCAGGCGCTGTACCCGGTCAGCGAGCGCAGCGGCGCGCTCGCCGAGCGCGTCGAGGACGCCTTTCAGCAGTACCGCCAACTGCTCTATCTGCGCGAACCGCTGAAGCTCAGCTACATCCTGACCCTGTCGCTGGTGCTGCTGCTGTCGGCGCTGATGGCGGTGTGGGTGGCGTTTTATTCGGCGCGCCGACTGATGCAGCCGATCCACCATCTCGCCGAGGGCACCCGCGCGGTGGCGGCCGGCGACTACTCCACCCGCCTGCCCGCACAGGGCCGCGACGAGATGGCATTTCTGGTCAATTCCTTCAACGAGATGACCGCGCGCATCGCCCAGGCGCGCGACGCGGCCAGCGCCAGCCAGATCGAGGCCGAGCGCCAGCGCGCCTATCTGGAGGCCGTGCTGGCGCGGCTGTCCACCGGGGTGATCACGCTCGACACCGCCGGGCGCCTGCGCACCGCCAACCAGGCGGCGGCGGCGATCCTCGGCGACGACATGCTCCACGCCGGGGCGCGCCTCGGACTGCCATCGGGCAGCGTCGAAACGGCGGATGCGGCGGCCGGCGAGCAGGACGGCGAGCGCGGCCCGGTGCAGCAGTTCTGGGCGGTGGTGGCGCCGCACGTCGCCGAGGCCGAGGAGGACTGGAGCAGCCAGTTCGAGCTGTTCGACGGCGGCGGTCGCAAGCACATCGTCTGTCGCGGCGCGCGGCTGCCCGGCCAGCCCGGTGGCGAGGCCGGCTACGTGCTGGTGTTCGATGACCTCACCGCGGTGGTGCGCGCCCAGCGCGACGCCGCCTGGGCCGAGGTGGCGCGGCGCTGGGCGCACGAGATCAAAAACCCGCTGACGCCGATCCAGCTCTCCGCCGAGCGCCTGCGGCGCAAGTATCTGGCGCAGATGGCCGAGGAGGACGCGCGCGTGCTCGATCGCGCCACGCACACCATCGTGCAGCAGGTGGAGTCGATGAAATCGATGGTCAAAGCCTTCGCCGAGTACGCCAACACGCCGCCGGCGAGCTTTGCCGAGGTCGATGTCAACACCCTGGTGGCGGATGTCGCCGAGCTGTATCGCGGCGGTGAGCGACCGCTGCGGATGATGCTCGATCTGGGCAGTGACCTGCCGCGGGTCTCCGCCGACAGCTCGCGCCTGCGCCAGGTGCTGCACAACCTGATCAAAAACGCGCTGGAAGCGCAGGCCGATGCCGAGCGACCGGCGCTGACCCTGCGCACCCGCGCGGTGCACGGCGAGCGCGGTCATTATCTGGAGTTGTGCGCGGAGGACGGCGGGCCGGGGTTTCCGGTGGATGTGCTCGACCGCGTCTTTGAACCCTATGTCACCTCCAAGCCGCGTGGCACCGGGCTGGGGCTGGCGATCGTGAAAAAAATTGTCGAGGAGCACGGTGGCACGGTGCGCGCCGCCAACCTTGAGGGCGGCGGCGGGGCGATAACCCTGAGCCTGCCACTCGGCGGATTGCGCCGCGACGCGACCGGAGACAAGCAGTGAGCCAAGCGTACATTCTGGTGGTCGATGACGAGCCGGACATCCGCAGTCTGGTGCAGGAGATCCTCGAAGATGAGGGTTACCAGGTGAGCAGTGCCGAGCACGCCGAAGCGGCCCGCGCCGCGCTGGAGGAGCGCCGCCCGGATCTCGCCCTGCTGGATATCTGGATGCCCGGCGAGGACGGCATCAGCCTGCTCAAGCACTGGCGCGAGAGCGGTCAGCTGGATTTTCCGGTGGTGATGATCTCCGGTCACGGCACGGTCGAGACAGCGGTCGAGGCGACCCGCATGGGCGCGGTGGATTTCGTCGAGAAGCCGCTGTCGCTGGCCAAGCTGCTGCTGGTGGTGGAAAAGGCGCTGCGCGCGCCGCTGCCGGGGAGCACCGGGGCGGGCGCCGCTAGCGGTGGCGAGCCACCGCCGCCGCCGCCGGAGCTGGTCGGCGGCAGCGCCTATATCAAATCGCTGCGCGAGCAGGCGGCGCGCAGCGCGGAGAACGACGCGACGGTGCTGATCAGCGGCGAGCCCGGCTCCGGCAAAAGCGTGCTGGCGCGCCAGATCCACGCCCTCTCCGCGCAGCGCGACGGCCCTTTCGTCGCCCTGCGCGGCGACAGCCTGACCGATAACAATGCCGCCAGTGAGCTGTTCGGCAGCGAGTACGCCGGGGTGGTCAATCCGGGCCTGTTCGACCAGGCGCGCGGCGGCACGCTGTTCATCAGTGATGTGGGCGGTCTGCCCGAGCAGGCGCAGACCCTGCTGCTGGCGGCGCTGGAGGCGCGTCAGTACAGCCGCGTCGGCGGCCAGCAGTCGCTGCCGCTGGAGCTGCGGCTGATCGCCGCCAGCCGCGACAAGCTGCGCGATCGGGTCGCCGCCGGGCAGTTTCGCGAGGATCTCTACTACCGCATCGACGTGGTGCCGCTGGCCACCCGCGGCCTGCGCGAGCACAAGGAGGACATCCCGGCGCTGCTCGAATACCACGCCAACTGGTTCGTCGAGCACGAGAAGCTGCCCTATCGGCATTTCAACGTCGCCGCGCAGAACCGCCTGCGCAACCACGACTGGCCGGGCAATATCCGCGAGCTGAAAAACCTGGTACAGCGGTTGATGATTCTCGGCTCGGGGGTCGAAGTGGGGGTCGATGAAGTCGAGCAGGCGCTGTCCAGCGGTGAGGGGGCGATCAGCGCCAGCGCCTCCGGCGGGCTGATGCCGGTGCCGCTGGAGCTGCCGCTGCGCCAGGCGCGCGCCGAGTTCGAGCGCTGCTATCTGCTGGCCCAGCTGAAAGCGGTCGATGGCTCGATCGTCGAGCTGGCCAAGCGCGTCGGCATGGAGCGCACCCATCTGTACCGCAAGCTGCGCTCGCTGGGCGTGGATGTCGGTCGCGCGCGCGGTTGATCATCACGCGCTTGCCGCCGCATCGCGCCGGCAGTGTAGAATGCTCTGTTCCTGCTCCGCGGCCGACTTCAGCTCGGCCGCGCTGGCTGCCCCCTGAACAATAACAACGGAAACGGCGATGAAGATCATCGTGCTCGGCGCCGGTCAGGTCGGCTCGACGGTGGCCCAGAATCTGGCCCGCGAGAACAACGACGTGACCGTGGTCGATACCGACATCAGTGCGCTGCAGGAACTGCAGGAGCGCATCGACCTGCGCACCGTGCTGGGCATGGCCTCGCACCCGCCGGTGCTGCGTCGCGCCGGCGCCGAGGACGCGGACATGCTGATCGCCGCGACCAACGACGACGAGATCAACATCGTCGCCTGCCAGGTCGCCTTCACCATCTTCCGCACGCCGACCAAGATCGCCCGCATCCGCGCGCCCGAGTACCTCGGCGAGGGCAAGCTGTTCTGCCAGGAAGCGATGCCGGTGGATGTGATCATCAGCCCCGAGCGGCTGGTGCGCGATCACATCCGGCGGATCATCGAGCACCCCGGTGCGCTGCAGGTGCTCAGCTTTGCCGACGGTCGCGCGCGCCTGGTGGCGCTGACTGCGCGCTACGGCGGGCCGCTGGTGGGTCACCAGCTGCGCGATCTGGCCCAGCACCTGCCGGGCATCGAGACCCGCGTCACCGCGATCTACCGCCCCGGCCGGGAGCAGGCGATCATCCCCAGCGGCGACACGGTGATCGAGGCCGATGACGAGGTGTTTTTCATCGCCGCGCAGCGCGACACCGCGGCGGTGATGAGCGAGATGCGCCAGCTGGAGCGACCGACGCGGCGGCTGATGATCGCCGGCGGTGGCAACATCGGCCGCAACCTCGCCGATGCTCTGGAGAGTGACCACAAGGTCAAGCTGATCGAGGCCAACCCGGAGCGCGCCGACTACCTGGCCGCAGACCTCGACCGCACCCTGGTGATCGGTGGCGATGCCGCCAATCAGGAGCTGCTGATCGAGGAAAATATCGACGAGATGGACATGTTCTGCGCGCTGACCAACGACGACGAGGCCAACATCCTCTCGGCGATGCTGGCCAAGCGCCTCGGTGCCAAAAAGGTGATGGCGCTGATCAACCGCCCGGCCTACGTCGATCTGGTCGAGTCGGGCATCATCGACATCGCCATCAGCCCGCAGTTGATCACCATCGGTGCGCTGTTGACCCACATCCGCCGCGGTGACGTGGTCGCCGTGCATTCGCTGCGCCGCGGCGCGGCCGAGGCCATGGAGGCCATCGCCCACGGCGACGAGAAGAGTTCCAAGGTGGTCGGCCGGCGCATCGAGCAGCTGGCCCTGCCGCCGCAGACCACCATCGCCGCGCTGGTGCGCGGCGAAGAGGTGCTGGTGGCGCACCACGATACGGTGATCGAATCCGAGGATCACGTGATCCTGTTTCTTACCGACAAGAACCGCATCCCGCAGGTGGAGAAGCTGTTCCAGGTCGCGGTGACTTTCGTCTGATGCAGTACGCGGTCATCCAGCGGGTACTGGGCATTCTGCTCAGTCTGTTTTCCACGACCATGCTGGCGCCGATGCTGGTCTCCTTTCTCTACGACGATGGTGCCTGGTCGGCCTTTTTCGACGCTTTTCTGCTGATCCTGTGCACCGGTTTGCTGTGCCTTTTGCCGGTGTGGCGGGTGCGCAAGCAGCTGCGCCTGCGCGACGGTTTCATGGTTGTGGTGCTGTTCTGGGGCGCGCTGGGCGTGGTCGGTGGGCTGCCGCTGTACCTGGCCGAGGCGCTCGATCTGAGCGCCTCGCAGGCGATTTTTGAATCCCTGTCCGGGCTGACCACCACCGGCGCGACGGTGATCATCGGTCTCGACTGGTTGCCCGAGTCGGTGCTCTTCTACCGCCAGATGCTGCAATGGCTGGGCGGCATGGGCATCATCGTGCTGGCGGTGGCGATCCTGCCGATGCTCGGCATCGGCGGCATGCAGCTGTACCGCGCCGAGACTCCCGGCCCGCACAAGGACGCCAAGATGACGCCGCGCATCGCCGAGACGGCGAAGGCGCTGTGGTACATCTACTTCGGCCTGACCATCGCCTGTGCGCTGGCTTACTGGGCGGCGGGGATGACGCCCTTCGATGCCGTCGGCCACAGCTTCTCCACCGTGGCCATCGGTGGCTTCTCCACCCACGACGCCAGCCTGGGCTATTTCGACAGCACCGCCATCGAGATGATCGCGGTGGTCTTCATGCTGGTCTCCGGGGTCAACTTTGCCCTGCACTTCATGGCGGTGCGCAGCCTGTCGCTGCGCCCCTACCGCCAGGATTCCGAATTCCACGCCTACGCGCTGCTGATGTTTGGCGTCGGCGTGCTGACCATCGGCTATCTGCTGCTGACCCACACTTTCGGCTTCAGCGAAGCCTTCACCAAGGGGCTGTTTCACGTCGTCTCCATCGGCACCACCACCGGCTTCACCACCTCCGAGTATTTCAACTGGCCCGGTTTTCTGCCGGTGCTGCTGCTGTTTGCCAGCTTCGTTGGCGGTTGCGCCGGCTCCACCGGCGGTGGCATGAAAGTGATTCGCTTTCTGCTTCTGGCCAAACAGGGTGTGCGCGAACTCAAGCGCCTGTTGCACCCCAGCGCTCGGGTTTTCGTCAAGGTCGGTCGCAACCCGCTGCCGGACAAGATCATCGACGCCGTGTGGGGCTTCTTCGCCACTTACGTCGCGGTGTTCAGCGTCATGCTGCTGGTTTTGATGGCCGCCGGGCTGGATCAGGTCACCGCCTTTTCCGCGGTCGCCGCGTGCATGAACAACCTCGGCCCGGGGCTTGGCGACGTGGGCTCCAACTACTCCGGCCTGTCGGATTTCCCGCTGTGGGTGCTGAGCTTCGCGATGCTTCTCGGCCGGCTGGAGATCTTCACCCTGCTGGTGTTGTTCACGCCGATGTTCTGGGAAAAGTGACCCGCCGCCAGAGATGAGTTGCGATGAGCGACAGGCGCGCTGGGAACAGCGCTACCGCGACCCCACCGGCAGCACCGCTGCGGCGCCGGCGGCGGTGCTCAGCGCCAATCGCCACCTGCTGCCGGCGCGCGGCCGGGCGCTGGATCTGGCCTGCGGCCTCGGCGGCAGCGCCCTGTTGCTCGCCGAACACGGCCTCGACAGCCACGCCTGGGATTACGCCGCCGGCGCCGTGGCGCGGGTCGCCGCGGCGGCCGAGGCGCACGGCCTCGCGGTCAGCGCGGTGCAGCGCGATGTGCTCGCCGAACCGCCGGCCGCGGGCAGCTTCGATGTGATCGTCGTCAGCCGCTTTCTGGAGCGCTCGCTGTGCCCGGCGATCGCCGCTGCGCTGCGCCCCGGCGGGCTGCTGTTCTACCAGACCTTCACCCGCGAGCGGCCGGCTGACAGCGGCGGGCCGCAGAGCGGCGATTTCCTGCTCGCCGCCAACGAGCTGCTGCGGCTGTTTGCCGGGCTGCGCCTGATCCACTACCGCGAAGATGCCGGCTACGGTGATCCGAGCCGCGGCGAGCGCAGCGAAGCCTGGCTGGTCGCGGCGCGCGCGCAGGTGCCAGATGGCTGAGCGCGACGCTGATGCGCCACAGTGGAGTCGCAGCGGCGCCTTCCCGCGCGAGCTGCTGGCGCCACGCCACTGGCCGGGCTGGCTGGCGGTGGGCCTGCTCAGCGCGATCAGCCTGCTGCCGCTGGCACTGCGCGAGCGGATCGCGCATGGCTTCGGCGGCTGGTTCGCGCGGCACAACGCCAAGCGTCGCCGGGTGGTGCGCATCAACCTGCAGGCCTGCTTTCCGCAGCTGGATGCCGACGCCCGCGAGCGCCTGCTGAGCGACTGCTTCGTGCATTACGTGCGCAGCGTGCTGGATCTGCCGCTGGTCTGGTGGGGCAGCCGCGCACGGCTGTGTCGGCGGGTGCGCATCGAGGGCGGCGAGCAGCTCGATGCCGCACTCGCCAGGCGCGGCCGCGCGATTTTGCTCGCCTGCCACCACAGCGCGCTGGAGCAGGTCGCCTGCCGGGTGGTCGCCAGCCATCCGGTGATCGGCATTTACAAGCGCCAGCGCAACCCCCTGCTGGACTGGCTCAGCCGCCACGCGCGCAGTCGCCAGGGCAGTCTGCTGGCCGAGCGCAGCGACAGCCTGCGCCCGGTGGTGCGCGCGGTGCGCGACGGCCGCCTGCTCTACTACCTGCCGGACGAGGATTTGAGCCTGAAGGATTCGGTTTTCGCGGATTTCTTCGGCGTGCCCAAGGCGACGCTCACCGGCACCGCGCGCCTGGCGCGGCTGTGCGACGCCGCGGTGGTGCCGGTAGTGGCGTGCTACGACGCCGCGGCGCAGCAATATGTGGCGCGCTTTCTGCCGGCGCTGGCGGGCTTTCCGAGCGGCGATGCGCAGGCCGATGCCGAGTGCATCAACCGCACGCTGGAGGCGATGATCGGCGCCGATCCGGCGCAGTACATGTGGCAGCTGCGACTGTTCCGCAACCGCCCGGACGGCGGGCCGTCGCTGTACGCCGAGTAGTTCGCCGCTCAGTCGCCGCCGGAGATCACATCCTCGGCCCACTTGGCGCGGTTGTCCTTGCCCGGGGCGATGTTGCGCCGGCTTGGAAACAGGCTCTGGCTGAGCGCGGCCACGGCGTTGACGTAGACGGTGTTGCGATTGTCGGCGCAGTGCTGGTCGAGCCATTGCAGCGCCTGATCCAGCGTGTAGTCGCCCAGCAGATCGTAGGTATTGGGCACGATCAGATTGAACGCGGAAACATAAGCCAGCGTCCAGTCGGCGTAGCGGCGGGTGGTCGCGGCGCTCTCCCGGCGCGCCTGCAGATAGTCCGCGCAACGGGTGGCGCCGATGCCGAACACGGCGAACTCGCCGTCCATGTCCTTGGCCGGCAGCGAGGGGCTGGCGCCGCAGAGCAGCAGCGCCAGCAGGCAGGTTCTCAATCGGGCTGGGGTATTCATGCCCCGCATAGCGACCAGCGCCGGTGCAGCTTTACGCCCGTTTGCCGGGTGGCTACAGCCCGGCGACGAACTCCTCCACCAGATCGGCCAGATCCTCGGCGTAGAGATCGCGGAAGAAGTGTTCGGCGCCGTCGATCACCTCGAAGCGCACCCGCTCGCCGTCGGCCACGCCCTGCATCCGCTCGGGCAGCTCGGCGACCACCGTGTCATCGCTGCCGGCGACCACCAGCACCGGCAGCTGGCTGGCGGCGACGCTGCCCGGTGCATCCATCGCCTTGCTGCCGCTGTACCAGTCGATGAAGGTCGCCGCGGTGACCCGCGCGTCGGCGCAGTAGACGAAGTCGGTGTTCTCCAGTATCTCGTCGCCGCGGCCGGCCTCGACCAGCTCGCTGGCGCGCGCAAGAATCGGCGCCAGCGGTTTTTCGTGGCTGCGCTGGTAGTCGTCGGCCAGCTTGCCCGGCCACCACACCGCCGGCGCCACCAGCACCGCGCCGGCCGGTTGGCGGGCGCCGCCGTCGCGGTTCGGCGCCGCGGCGAACTCGGCGGTCTGCGCGCCGCCACGCGAGTGGCCGAGCAGGGTGATCGGCCCGGCGCCCTGCGCCGCCAGCCAGTCGTACCACAGCGCGATCTCGGTCGCCGCCTCGCTGTGCCGATGGTCGTGCAGACTGGTGCAGTCGTACATGCCGCGGCGCTCGCTCTGCCCCAGCGAGAGGGTGATCGACAGGCTGTTGAGGCCGCGCTCGGCGAGCAGATCCTGCAACGTGGCCATGATTTCCATGCGCCCGTGGGCCAGGGTGCCGTGGGTCATCAGCAGCGCGCCGTCGGCCAGCGAGCTGCCGTCGGCCAGTTGCAGATGGGCCAGCAGGTTGATGCCGCGATGCTCGATCTGCACCTGCTCGGCGGCCGCTGCGGGGCGCGGTGCGATGGTCAGCAGCAGAGTCATCGTCAGGGCCAGTAGCCGGGCGAGGACTGCGGCCGTGGCGGGCGCTGGGCTGCCGCGGCGCGTTCGAGTGATGGCGAGGCGATTCATGGCGGCTGGCTCCCGATTGAAAGGCGACATGTTCGGCGCCCGCAAGCCCCGCGCTCAACTATCCATAGGGGATAGGGGCACCGGCATCGCCGCGGGCCGCTCGGCGGTCAAGTGCGGTAGACTCGTCAGCCGGCGAAACACGGAGGGCGTGCACGGTGTACCAAGCGGATTACCAGGACGGTGGCATCGTCAATCTGATGACCTCGATCAGCCTCGGCATGGGTGCCGAGCCCGGCCCCTACGCCCCGGCGCGGCTGCTCGGTGCGGATGAAATCGGCGCCGCGCGGCAGGTGGTGCTGCTGATCATCGACGGCCTCGGCGAGCTGTTCTTTCGTGCCGATCCCGGCGAGCTGGCCGGCGCCCACCGCGGCGCGCTGAGCAGCGTCTTCCCCTCCGCCACCGCCGCCGCGGTGAGCAGCTTTTTCACCGGTGTCGCGCCGCAGCAGCACGCGGTCACCGGCTGGCACCTGTATCTGCGCGAGCTGGGCATGGTGGTCAAGAGCCTGCCCTTCGTGCCGCGCTTTGGCGGCGCGCCGCTGACCGAATGGGGGCGCTCGCCGGAGCTGATGCTGCGTCGCCCGAGCCTGTTTCCGCGCCTCGAATGCCAGGTGCGCCAGGTGGCACCGCGGAAGATCGTCTCCAGCCCCTACAACCGCCTTGCCACCGGCGGCGTCGCCAGCCACGCTTTCGACGATTTCAGCCAGTGCTGTGCGCACATCGTCAAGCTGGCCCGTCTCGGCGGCCACGGTGGCCACGACCGCCAGTTCATCAGCGCCTATTGGCCGCAGCTCGATTCACTGGCCCATCAGCACGGCATCGCCAGCGACGTGGTGCGCAGGCACTGGCGCGATTTGCGCAGCGACATCGCCGGGCTGGCGCGCCAGCTGGCCGGCAGCGACAGCCTGCTGCTGGTCACCGCCGACCACGGCTTCATCGACACCCGCCCCGAATCGGTGGTCGATCTGGCCGATCATCCGAGCCTCGCTGAATGCCTGGCACTGCCGCTGTGCGGCGAACCGCGCGCCGCCTTCGCCTATGTGCGTCCCGGCCGCTGCCGGGATTTCGAACAGTATGTGCGGGAGGTGCTCGGCGAGGCCTTCGAGCTGCACGCCAGCGAAGCGCTGCTGGCCGCCGGCTGGTTCGGTCTGGGCACGCCGGCGCCGCAGCTGCGCGAGCGCATCGGCGACTACGTGCTGATCCCCAAAGGTGACCACGTGATCCACGAATCGCTCGGCGACGAGCGCGGCTGGCCGGGGATGATCGGCGTGCACGGCGGCTGCAGCGAGGCGGAGATGCTGGTGCCACTGCTGGCGCTGGAGTGCTGAGTCGACGCTTGCCCCGGCGCCGAAAACTGCTGCGGCAAAGGCGCGCCGGCGGCCGCAGAGTTCGGGCGTCGTCAGCTTCCGTCGGCGGTTTCCGCCGGCAGTCGGTACTCGCCGTTGGCGTAACTGTGGCTGGCCCACAGGGCATGGGCCAGCGCGCGGCGACGCAGCGCCGGATTGAGCGCGCCCGCCGGGCGCAAGTGGCCGTCGATGTAGTCGAACTGCGCCGCCGGAAGCCCCTTGCGCAGCAGTATCAGGGCTTCACCCTCGCGGTAGGCTTGTACGGCGTGAAACTGCATGATGCTGCGCCCGAGCTGAGCGTCGCCGCCGAGACGGTTCTGCGCCACTGTCAGGTCGCGACCGATGGCGGGGTGCTCGGCCTCGATGCCGGCCAGCGAGAGTAGCGTCGGCAGCAGATCGATCTGGCTGGACAGTACGTCGATGTGCTGTGCCGCGACACCGCCGCCGAGGATCAGTCCGGGAATGTGGAAGCGCTCCACCGGCAGCAGCGAATCCCCGTAGACGCGCGAATTGTGGTCGGCGACGACCAGAAACAGGGTGTCGTCCCAATAGTCGGCCCGATGCGCCGTGGCGAAAAACTCACCGAGTGCATGGTCGGCGTACTTGACCGCATTGTTTACCGTGTGCGGCTCAGCGTCGTAGGGCTCGATGCGCCCCGCCGGATATTCGAAGGGCGAGTGGTTGCTGGATGTGAACACCAGACTGAAAAAGGGGTGTCCGCCGGCGGCGGAGAATTCCGCGTGCGCGCGCTGCAACAGATCCTCGTCGGACACCCCCCAGGAGCCGACGAAGCTTGGGTTTTCGAAGTCATTTTCGTCGATCACCCGCTCGAAACCGTTGTTCATCATGAAGCGGCGCATATTGTCGAACTGCGACTCGCCACCGTAAATGAAGCTGGTCGCGTAGCCCTGCCGGCGCAGTAGCTCGGCGAGTGTGAAGAAATCGCGCTGTGCGCCGCCGAGCTTGACCACACTGCGCGCCGGGGTGGGCAAAAAGCCGGTGATCACCGCCTCGATGCCGCGCACCGAGCGCGTCCCGGTGGCGTACAGCTGCTCGAACCAGATGCCTTCGTTGGCCAGCCGATCGAGATTCGGCGTCAGCGGCAGACCGCCCAGACGGCCGACGAACTCGGCGCCGAGGCTCTCCTCCAGAATGATGACGATGTTTTTCTTCCGTGCCGGCCGCCGGGTCGGCTGCTGGCGATGCAGGGTGGGAATCGCCGGATCGGTGAAGTCCTGTGCCTGCAGACCGTTGGCGCGGCGCAGGCCGGCGCGCACTTCGGCCAGTACCTGTGCCGGCGGCAGCTCGCCGTAAGCCGCCGCGCTGGCCTGCTGGTGGTGGCTCTCGTAGATCGCGTAGAGCAGGCTGTAGCTGCTGTTCATGGCCAGATCGTTGACCATCGCGTCAGTGGAAAATGCCGCCACGCTGGGGTTCACCGGGCGGTGGTCGAGAGTGCCGCGCGCGGTCAGCGCCAACAGTGCGAACATCAACGACGCCAGCGGCAGCGCCTGCCAGGCTGGCAGCGGGCGCAGGTCGGCCAGCGGGCGGCGCAGCGCGCGCAGGCACAGCCAGGCCGCCAGCGGCACCAGCACCGCGGCGAGCAGCAGTTGCCCGCGATAGGCCTGCCACAGGGTGGCGAACACCTCGCGTGGATATTTCAGGTACTCGACGAACAGGTAGTTGGGCCGCGCGTCGTACTGCTCGACGAAGGCCGGCGTGGACAACTCCATGAACAGCAGCGCAGCGAAGCACAGCGTCAGCCAGAGCGCCAGCAGTGGCCGCCAGAGCGCCAGCAGAGGGCGGCCGAGGGCGAACAGCGGGGTCAGCGAGAACGGCAGTACCAGCAGCATCGCCAGCAGCATGCTGTCAAAGCGCAAGCCCAGCCAGAGCAGCGGCAGCCAGCCATCCACCGCGGCCACGCGCCCAGCGTAGAGTAGCGCCAGCCCGGCCCGCGACAGGCCGAGCAGCAGCAGACAGACAACGACAAAGGCGCACAGCAAAAAAAGCAGGCGCAGGGCGGGCGGTGTTTGGGGCATCGGGCGGCACGTGCAGATGGCAACCCGTGCAGACTAGCGTTGTGCGCTTACGCGCCCCTTATGGCGGCTGGGCGGCAGTTCCCGGATCAGCCGCCGCGCAGCCAGCGCGGCGCCGGCCGGCGGCGGAAGTGGAACAGGTGCTCCTCGCCGCGCGCGTCGCTGGCGCCAAAGCCGGGCAGAGGCACCCGCGACCAGGGGTGTGCGGCCAGCGCCGCCGCCCACTCGCTCTCCAGTCGCGCGCCGCGACAGAACCACAGCTCGCGGATCGGCAGCACCGCTTTCAGGTGGTCGATGTGCCAATGCGGTCGCGGGCTGGCGGCGAGATGGTGGCCGAGTCGCGCGCGCAGACCGCCGGGGCCGAAGGCCGAGCCGAGGTACAGATACCAGCCGCGCTCCAGCTCGCGGCTGCCGAAGCGACCCAGCTCGGCGCGCCGCGGCCCGGCGGCGTGCAGCAGCAGCACGTAGCTGCCGGGTTCGGCGGGCAGCTCGTCGTCACCGGGGCCACGGGCGTCGGGGGCGTCGGCATCGAGTCCGCCGGCAGCGGCCGCGGCGCCGGCGACCGGCAGGCGCTGGATGCGCGGCGCGGCGGCCACTCAGCGGCCCGCGCGTTCGATCAGATCGCCGGTGCCGGCGTGCACCGCGGCCTGCTGTTCGCGCGGGAAGACCACCAGATGATCGAGTTCGAGGCGGATGCCGATCTGCTCGCCAATGGCGTGGTCGTGGTGCGACGGCGCCAGGCACAGCACCCGCGTCGAGCCGGGCAGGCGCAGGGTGTAGAGGTGGTCGGCGCCGCGAAAGGTCTTGTCCACCACGGTGCCGGACCAGGCGCTGGCATCGTCGTGCAGCACGTCGTCGGGGCGTACCAGCAGATCGACCATCTGCCCCGGCTGCAGCGCCTCGGGCAGGTCGCCCTCGATCAAGCCCAGCTCGGTCTGCAGGTGCTGGCCGTCGATCACCGCGCCGCACAGCAACACCCCCTGGCCGATGAAGTCGGCGACGAAGCGCGTCGCCGGCTCGTGGTAGAGCTTGAATGCGCTATCCCACTGCAGCAGCCGGCCGCTCTCGATGACGCCGATGCGATCCGCCATGGCGAAGGCCTCGTGCTGATCGTGGGTGACCAGCAGCGCGGTGATGCCGTCGCGGCGCAGCAGCTTGCGCACCTCGTGGGCGAGCTGTTCGCGCAGCTCTACGTCCTGGCTGGAGAAGGGCTCGTCGAGTAGCAGGATGCGCGGCCGCGGCGCCATCGCGCGGATCAGCGCGATGCGCTGCTGCTGGCCGCCGGAGAGCTGGTGCGGATAGCTGTTCTTCAGCGGCTCCAGGCCGACCAGATGGAGCAGCTCGGCGACTCGCAGGTCGATATCCCGCCTGCTCGCACCGCGCATCCCGAAGGCGATGTTCCCGGCCACCGAGAGGTGCGGAAACAGCGCCAGATCCTGAAACACCATGCCGATGTGGCGGCGCTCCGCGGCGATGCACGACGCGGCGCTGGCGACCAGCTGGCCGTCGATGTGGATCTCGCCGGCGGCCGGCCGCTCGAAGCCGGCGATGGCGCGCAGCAGGGTGGTTTTGCCACAGCCGGAGGGGCCGAGCAGGCAGCCGATCTCGCCGGCCGCAAGCTCAAAGCTGGCGGCGTGCACGATGGGCGTGCCGTCGAGGGCGATGTCGACGCTATTGAGGCTGAGGCTTGCGGGCATGTCCGGGGCGCGATCGGGCGATGGTCAAACTGAGCAAGATTACCGGCACGATGCCTACCAGCACAATCGCCAGTGCCGCGCTGGAGGAATCGGCGAGGCGTTCGTCAGCGGCCAGCTCCCAGGCGCGCACCGCCAGCGTGTTGAAGTTGAAGGGGCGCAGCACCAGCGTCGCCGGCAGCTCTTTGAGCACGTCGACGAAGACGATGATCAGCGCCGTCAGCAGGCTGCCGCGGATGATCGGCAGATGCACGCGACGGACCACTTCGACACCGCCGTAGCCCATCGAGCGCGCCGCCTCGTCCATCGACGGGCGGATCCGCCCGAGGCCGGCTTCGACGGTGTTCAGCGACACGGTGAGAAAGCGCACCACGTAGGCGAACAGCAGGGCGAACACGGTGCCGGAGAACAGCAGCCCGGTGGAGAAGTCGAAGGTCTCGCGGGCCCAGGCGTCGATGCTGTTGTCCAGCTTGCCGAAGGGGATCATCACGCCGACCGCGATCACCGTGCCGGGGATCGCGTAGCCCATACCCGAAAAGCGCGCCAGAAAGCGCATCGTCGCGCTGCCATCGACGCGCACCCCGTAGCCCAGCAGCAGCGCCGGGATCAACGCCAGCAAGGCCGCGCCGCCGGCCAGTGCGAAGCTGTGCAGGGCCAGCTCGACGAACTCGGCGTCGACCATCTCGCCCCAGGTTTCGATCGCCCACAGGCCGAGCTGTCCGGCCGGCAGCGCAAAGCCGAAAAACAGCGGCAGGGCGCAGGCCAGGCTGGCGATGCCGGCGGCCAGCGGGCGCAGCCGCAGCTGTGGCAGCGCCTGGTAGCGATTGGAGCTGTGGTGGTAGCGCTGCTGGCGGCGCGACCAGCGCTCCAGCGCCAGCAGTGCGAAGACGAAGCACAGCAGCATCGCCGATAGCTGTGCCGCGGCGGTGGCGTCGTAGAGCCCGAACCAGGTGCGGAAGATGCCGGTGGTGAAGGTGGAGACGCCGAAGTAGGCCACCGTGCCGTAGTCGGCCAGGGTTTCCATCAGCGCCAGCGACAGGCCGGTGACGATCGCCGGCCGGGCCAGCGGCAGGGCCACCGCGTAAAAGCTGCGCCAGGGGCTGCAGCCGAGGGTCCGCGAGGCTTCCAGCGCGCACACCGACTGCTCCAGAAAGGCCGCCCGGGCGAGCAGATAGACGTAGGGGTAGAGCACCAGCGAGAACATCATCACCGCGCCGCCCAGCGAGCGCACGTTGGGAAACCAGTACTCGCCGTAGGCGACCGCGAAGGTGTCGCGGATCCAGCCCTGCACCGGCCCGGCGACCTCGAACATGCCGGTGTAGGTGTAGGCGATGATGTAGGCCGGCATCGCCAGCGGCAGCAGCAGCGCCCAGGAGAACAGCTGCCGCCCCGGAAAGCGGTACATGCTGGTCAGCCAGGCACAGGTGACGCCGATGCTGCCGGCGCCGAGGCTGACGCCGAGCATCAGCAGCAGCGAGTTGATCACGTAGTCGGCCAGCACCGTCTCCACCAGATGGCGCCAGGTATCGCTGCCGGGCAGCAGCAGGGCAAACAGCACGGTGGCGATGGGCGTGGCGATGATCGCCGCGCAGGCCAGTCCGGCCAGGCCCCACGCCGAGGGGCGGCGCAGGCGCGGCAGCTCGGCGCCGCGGCGCAGCAGTTCGGCAACCGCGCTCGCCGGCGCACTCATCGCGGTCTCCGCGCGGTGATCGCGCAGGCAAAAAGGGCGGGGGCCGGCGTGCGCGCGGCCCCCGAAAGGTCAGGCTTCGGAACGGAGCAGAGCCTGTTGCAGAAAGCGTTGTCGAATCGCCTCATTTCATCTCCAGCGATGCCGGATGGCAGCGCCGTTGCGGCGTGGTTGTTACTTCCACCCGGCGCGATCAAAAACCTTCACCGCCTCGGCATTCAGCTCGCCGAGCCGGGTGATGTTGAGGTCATCGCTCTGGAAGGGCCAGCCCCAGGATTTGACCAGCTCGCTGGGCTCGACACCGGCGACCACCGGGTACTCGTGGTTGACCTCAGCGTACCAGCGCTGGGAGTCGGCGCTGGCGAAGAATTCGAGCAGCTTGATCGCCGCATCGCGATTTTGCGCGTGCGCGGTGACGCCGGCGCCGGAGACGTTGATGTGCGCGCCGCGGCCATCCTGATTGGGGAAGAATACCCCGACCCCGGTGGCTGCTTCCCTCTGGCCGTCGTCGGCGTCAGAGGTCAGCATGGTGCCCAGATAGTAGGTGTTGGCCACCGCCAGATCGCACTCGCCGGCGGCCACCGCCTTGATCTGCGCGCGGTCATTGCCCTGCGGCGGGCGCGCCATGTTGGCGACCACGCCCTCGGCCCACTGCTGCGCCGCCTCGGCACCATTGTTGGCGATCATCGAAGCGAGCAGCGACTGATTGTAGATGTTGTCCGAGGAGCGGATGCAGATGCGCCCGCGCCATTTTTCATCGGCGAGGGATTCATAGCTGGACAGCTGATCCGCGCTGACGCGATCCTTGGCGTAGAGCACCACGCGCGAGCGTGCCGAGAGACCGTACCATTGGCCGTCGACATCGCGCAGATTGGCCGGGATGGCGGCGTTCAGCCCCTCGCTGTCTATCGGCTGCAGCAGGCCGGCGGCCTTGGCCGCGTGCAGGCGCCCGGCATCGACGGTGAGGAACAGATCGGCCGGGCTGTTGGCGCCCTCGCTCTTGAGCCGCTGCAGCAGCGCGCTGGCCTTGCCGGTGAGCAGATTCACCTCGATGCCGGTCTGCTCGGTAAACTTGTCCAGCAGCGGCTTGATGAGCTGCTCCTTGCGGGCCGAGTAGATGTTCACCTCAGCGGCCAGAACCGGGGCGGAAAGGGTGGCGGCAAGCGCGGCCGCCAGCAGGCGTTGAGTCCAGGATGACATTGTGAGACCTCTGTTGTCTTGAGTGACGGGCAAGGCTGGTTGCCAAGCGTGGAGGCCAGTATACTGACCGAAACGCAAAAGTAAATACGAACGATTCTCAGTTGTCATATTTTCTCTGCCGGTGTTCCCGCGTGATCACCCGCAGACCAGCTCCGGGGAGGCCGGCTTGTCCGACCAGCATCGACCCGCCGGCCTGCCGGCGACCATCCCGCCATCGCTGAGCGATGCCGCGCAAGACCACTTGCAGCGCGTCTGCGCCATTTGCCCGCCACTGGCCGCGGACGCGGCGCGCGCCGATCTGGCGCGGCGGGTATTCGCCGCCAGCCCCTTCGCCGCGCGCTGCTGCCTGCAGCAGCCGGGTCTGCTCGACGAGCTGCTCGGCGGCGATCTCGAGCGCAGCTACGCGGATGGCGAACTGCACGCCGCAGCGGTCGCGGCGCTGGCCGCCTGCGACGGCGCGGAGGGTGGCGGCGGCGATGACGAATCGCTGATGCGCGCCCTGCGCCGGCTGCGCAGCCGCGAGATGCTGCGCATCGCCTGGCGCGATCTGGCCGGCGCCGCCGACATCGACGAGACCCTGCGCGACCTGTCACAGCTCGCCGAGGCCTGTATCGCCGCCACCCTCGACGTGGTTCAGCGCGGCTTTGTGGCACGCTTCGGCAGGCCGCGCTCGGCCGACGGCGAGGCGCAGTCGCTGGTGGTGCTGGGCATGGGCAAGCTCGGCGGGCTGGAGCTGAACTTCTCATCGGATATCGATCTGATCTTCGCCTTTCCCGAATCCGGCCAGACCGACGGCCCGAAGGTGGTCGACAACACCCAGTATTTCACCCGCGTCGGCCAGCGGCTGATCAAGCTGCTGCACGAACCCACCGGCGATGGCTTCGTCTTTCGCGTCGATATGCGCCTGCGGCCTTTCGGCAACTCCGGCCCGCTGGCGCTCTCCTACGATGCGCTGGAGACCTACTACCTGACCCAGGGCCGCGAGTGGGAGCGCTACGCGATGATCAAGGCGCGCCCGGTGGCCGGCGATGAAGCCGCCGCGGCGCAGCTCAACGCCCTGTTGCGGCCCTTCGTCTTTCGCCGCTACCTCGACTACGGCGCCTTCGAATCGCTGCGCGAGCTGAAGGCGATGATCGCCGCACAGGTGGCGCGCAAGGGCATGCGCGACAACGTCAAGCTCGGCCCCGGCGGCATCCGCGAGATCGAATTCATCGGCCAGGCCTTCCAGCTGGTGCGCGGTGGCCGCGAGCCGGAGTTGCAGATCCGCGGTATCCGCAGCGTGCTCGCCAGCCTCGGCGAAGCCGGCTACCTGCCGGCGAGCGATGTCGTCGAGCTGCGCGCCGCTTACGACTTTCTGCGTCGCGTCGAGAACCGCCTGCAAATGGTTGCCGACCAGCAGACCCACAGCCTGCCCGATGACGACGAGGGTCGTGCGCGGCTGGCCTTCGCCATGGGCTACCCCGAATGGGAGGCGTTTCTGCCCGAACTCGAAGCCCACCGCGCGCGGGTGCAGGGCCACTTCGAGGAGGTTTTCGCCGCCCCCGGAGACGCCGACGACAGCGCCCCCGCCGACCCCTGCGCGGCCCTCTGGCACAGCGAACTCGACGCCGAAACGCTGGCCCCGCAGCTCGCCGCGCTCGGCTTCGGCGATGTGCAGCCGCTGGCCGCGCGGCTCACCGAGCTGCGCACCGGGCGCCTCTATCAGGCGCTCACCAGCCGCGCCCGGCAGCGCCTCGACCAGCTGTTGCCGCAGGTGCTGCGCGCGGCGCTGGAGAGCGGTCGCGCGGCGGCCGATGCTGATGTCGATGCCAATGGCGACGGCGACGGCGA
>CBFCYW010000026.1:0-33631 GCA_965602395.1 uncultured Chromatiales bacterium | reverse complement strand
GCGATGACTGCACCGGCATGTCCACCGGCGGCAACAAGACCCGCAAGCTGGAATTTCTGATGGCCGAGGCGCTCGACCAGGGCGCCGATATCGTCGTCACCCAGGGGGCCACCCAGTCCAACCACGCCCGCCAGACTGCCGCCTGCGCGGCGCGACTCGGCCTCGATTGCCACATTCTGCTGGAGGATCGCACCGGCTCCAGCGACCCCAACTACAACCACAACGGCAACGTCTTTCTCGATCTGCTGCACGGTGCCACCACCGAAAAACGCCCCGGTGGAGCGGATATGAACGCCGAGCTGGAGGCGGTCGCCGAGCAGTTGCGCGGCGCCGGTCGCAAGCCCTACGCGATCCCCGGCGGCGGCTCCAACGCCACCGGCGCGCTGGGCTACGTGAACTGCGCGCTGGAGCTGGTCAACCAGGCCAATCAGATGGATCTGCGCATCGACCACCTGCTGCACGCCACCGGCAGCGCCGGCACCCAGGCCGGGCTGGTGGTCGGGCTGCGCGGCATCAATGCGCACTTCCCGCTGCTCGGCATCGGCGTGCGCGCCGCTCAGCAACAGCAGGAGGAGAACGTCTTCAAACTGGCCTGCGCGACCGCGGACAAGCTTGGCCTGCCGGGCCTGGTGAAGCGCGAGGATGTGGTCGCCAACAGTGATTACGTCGGCGAGGGCTACGGCATTCCGGCGCCGAGCACCATCGAGGCGATCGAGCTGTTCGCCCAGCTGGAGGGCATCCTGCTCGACCCGGTGTACTCCGGCAAGGGTGCCGCCGGGCTGATCGATCTGGTGCGCCGCGGCCACTTTGAGCCGGGCGAGAACATCGTCTTCCTGCACACCGGCGGCGCCGCCGGGCTGTTCGGTTACACCTCCGCCTTCGCCTGTGGCGCTGCCGCCAGCGGCCCGAGCGCAGGCTGAGGCGGCCGCGGGCCAGGGTGCGCGAGTCGGCGGGGCAGAAGGCATGTCGCAACGCATTTTCGAGGGCAGCTTCACCCAGCAGGAAGCGATCCCCGAAGCGGCCATCGCCAGCGCCGTAGCGGTGTTGCGCTCGGGTCGACTGCACCGCTACAACACCGCCCCCGGCGAACACTCCGAGACCGCCTTGCTGGAGCGCGACTACGCCGCCTGGCAGGGCGCGCGCTACTGCCTGGCCTGCGCCTCCGGCGGCTACGCCATGCAGCTGGCGCTGCGTGCTTTCGGCGTCGCCGATGGCGAGCCGGTACTGACCAATGCCTTCACCCTGTCGCCGGTGCCCGGCGCCATCGACGCCGCCGGCGGCCGGCCGGTGCTGGTGGAGAGCGGCGCCGATCTGGTCATCGATCTGGCCGATCTGGCGACGAAGATCGAAACCAGCGGCGCGCGCCTGCTGCTGCTCTCGCACATGCGTGGCCACCTGGTGGATATGGATGCGCTGATGCGGCTGCTCGATGCCCGCGGCGTGGCGCTGATCGAGGACTGCGCGCACACCATGGGCGCCAGCTGGAACGGCGTGAAAAGCGGCAACTTCGGCATCGCCGCCTGCTTCAGCACGCAGACCTACAAGCACATCAATTCCGGCGAGGGCGGCCTGCTGACCAGCGATGACGCGGCGCTGATGGCGCGCGCCACGCTGCGCTCGGGCAGCTACATGCTCTACGCCAGCCACCTCGCCGGGCCGGATGAAGCCGCCTACGCCGAGGCGCGCCTGGAGCAGCCCAACCAGAGCGGGCGGATGGACAACCTGCGCGCCGCCATCCTGCGCCCGCAGCTGGCCGCGCTGGAGGACAACATCGCGCGCTGGAACGCCCGCTACCACGCCGTGGAGGCTGCGCTGATCGATGCGGCGGCCGGTGACGGCGAGCTGCGGCCAATCCCGCGACCGGCCGCCGAACGCTTCGTCGGCAGCTCGATCCAGTTTCTCGCCGAGGGCCTCGACGCGGCGGCCACGGCGGCCTTTCTGACCCGCTGCAAGCGCCGCGGCGTGGCGCTGAAGTGGTTCGGCGCCGAGCAGCCCAGCGCCTACACCAGTCGTCACGATCACTGGGGTTACGTCGCCGCACAGTCGCTGCCGCGCACCGACGCACTGCTCAAGGCGCTGTTCGACATGCGCATCCCGCTGACCTTCAGCGTCGACGACTGCGCGCTGATCGGCGAGATCATCGGCGAATCGCTGGCCGCCACGCGCGCCGGCGAACCGCTGCAGGGGCCGCTGGATGTCGATGCCATCTGAGGGCCGCCGGGCGATGCCGGACCACCCGATGCCCGATTCGCCGCTGATCGGCATCCTCGGCGGCATGGGGCCGGAGGCCACCGTCGATCTGATGCGCCGGGTGATCGCCGCGACGCCGGCCGAGGACGACGCCGATCACGTCCACCTGCTGGTGGACAACAACCCAAAAGTGCCGTCGCGCATCGCCGCGCTGATCGAGGGCACCGGCAAAAGCCCGGCGCCCGAGCTGCAGCGCATGACCCGCGGCCTGCTGGCGGCCGGCGTCGATGCCATCGCCATGCCCTGCAATACCGCGCACAACTACCTCGGCGAGATCCGCGCCGCCGCCGGCCGGACACCGGTGCTGGATATGGTCGCGCTGACCGCACGCCGCGCCGGCGAACTGCTGTCCGCTGGCGGTCGCGTCGGCATGCTCGCCTCCACCGCGGTGCAGCTCACCGGGCTGTACGCCGACGAGCTGGGCGAGCGCGGTATCGATATCGCTTTCCCGTCGCGTCAGGCTGAGCTGATGCAGCTGATCCGCGACATCAAGCGCGGCCGCTGCGGCGCGGCCGAGCGCGCGCGCTACGCGCAGATCTGCGGCGCGCTGCAAGACGACGGCGCGGATCTGCTGCTGGTGGCCTGTACCGAGCTGTCGATACTCGCCGATGCGCTGCCGGCCGGGGTGCCCGCACTGGATGCGCTGGACGTGCTGGCCGCGGAAATCGTGGCGATCGGCACTGGTGCCCGCGCGGCCGGCGCCGCAGGTAGCCCGGCGCGCGTCGCGGAGGGTGGCGCATGAGCGACCAGCAAATCGCCGACAAAGGCCAGCGCGATCAGCGCAAGTTCACGTGCGATCTGCTGGCGGGGCGTGCCGACGCTGTTTTGCGCGCCCCGCGACCGCGTCCCGGCAATCCCGGCGTCGTTCTGATTGCCGGCAGCCACGGCTAGCGGGTGGGCACTGAACGAGGCGCGATAGCCCGGCCGCGCGCCGGCGAAGCAAGCTGCGGTTGCCGTGTGTGGATCGTGCACGGCGCCAACCGCGAAGACGCAACGATCCCGAAGTACAGACAAGAAATTCTGGAGGAAATGGCATGAAGAAGCTTACCACCAGCCTGCTCGGCGCCACTCTGGCCGCCGGTGCAACGTTCAGCGCCCAGGCTGCGGACGTGGTCATCGGCGTACCCAACTGGCCGTCGGTCAACGCCACCGCGCACGTGCTCAAGGTCGCCATCGAGGAAAACCTCGGCCTGGAAGTCGAGCTGCAGAACGGCACCAATCCGATCGTCTTCGAGGCGATGGACAAGGGCTCGATGCACGTCCACCCGGAGGTCTGGCTGCCCAACCAGCAGAACCTCCACGACACCTACGTGGTGGACAAGGGCTCGGTGGCCAAAAACCCCAATGGCGTGCCCGCCTTCCAGGGCATGTGCGTGCCCAAGGCGATCGCCGAGAAACACGACATCAAATCCATCGAGGATCTCAGCGATCCGGACAAGGCGGCGATCTTCGATACCGACGGCGACGGCCAGGGTGAAGTCTGGATCGGCGCGCCGGGCTGGGCCTCGACCAACGTCGAGAAAGTCCGCGCCAAATCCTACGGCTACGCCGAGGTGATGGAGCTGACCGAATCCGACGAAACCCTCGCCTACGCCAACCTCGACAACGCGGTGAAGGCCGGCAAGCCCTGGGTCGGCTTCTGCTACACCCCGCACTACGTGTTCGTGCTGCACGATCTGCAGGTGCTCGAAGAGCCGCCCTACGACGCCGCTGGCTGGAACGTGATCCAGCCCACCGACGACCCGGCCTGGCTGGAAAAATCCTCCGCCGCGATGGCCTGGGACACCGCCTATCTGCACCTGCACTACGCCAAGTCGCTGGAGGAATCCCAGCCGCAGGTGGCCAATCTGCTGGCCAACATGAAGCTGGATACCGACACCGTTTCGGCGATGACCTACGCGCTGGTGATCGACAAGAAAGACCCGCTGGAATACGCCCGCAGCTGGGTCGCGGAGAACGAGGACCAGGTCCTCGGCTGGATGAGCGAATAAACGCCTGACGGCTATTCGCGGGGCGGTCATCGCCGGGCAGTGCCCCTGCGGTGGCCGCCGCTTCTTCGCACAGTGCCGCGCGGCACCCGCCGCGGCGGCTCAGATCATCGGGAGGTCCCGTGAGCGAGACCGTCGTCAAACTCTCCGGCGTGTGGAAGATCTTCGGTGCCGCCGCCGATCAGGCCATGCAGGCCGTGCAGTCCGAGGGCATCGGCAAGCCTGAGGTGCTGGAGCGCTTCGCCTGCGTGGTCGGCGTGCAGGACGCCAGCTTCGAGGTCGCGCGCGGCGAGATCTTCTGCATCATGGGCCTGTCCGGCTCGGGCAAGTCCACCCTGGTGCGGCACATCAACCGCCTCATCGAGCCCACTGCGGGCAGCATCGAAATCCTCGGCCGCGACGTGGCCGCCATGTCCGACAGCGAGCTGCGCGCGGTGCGCGCCCAGCAGATCGGCATGGTTTTTCAACACATGGCGCTGATGCCGCACCGCTCGGTGCGCGACAACGTCGCCTATCCGCTGGAGATCCGCGGCGTACCCAAATCCAAGCGCTGGGCGATCTCCGATCACGCCCTGCAACTGGTCGATCTGGTCGGCTACGAGGACCGCCTGCCGCGCGAGCTGTCCGGCGGCATGCAGCAGCGTGTCGGCATCGCCCGCGCACTGGCCTCGGACCCGGAAATCCTGCTCATGGATGAACCCTTTTCGGCGCTCGATCCGCTGATCCGCCTGCAATTGCAGGACCAGTTCAAGACGCTGGTGGCGCAGCTGCAGAAAACCACCCTGTTCATCACCCACGACCTCGACGAGGCGATCCGCATCGGCCACCGCATCGCCATCATGAAGGACGGCGTGATCGTGCAGATCGGCACCCCGGAGGACATCGTCATGAACCCGGCGGACGACTATGTGCGCGAGTTCGTGCAGGGCATCTCCAAGCTCAAACTGGTCAAGGCGCATTCGATCATGCAGCCGCTGGAGAGCTGCGCCGAATCGCTCGACGGCGCGCCGCGTGCCGATGAGGGCGCCGATCTCGACCAGCTCATCGATCTGTCGGTGGCCAGCGACCAGCCGGTGGTGATCACCGAGGCCGGTCGCGACGTCGGCGTGGTCACCAAACCGGTGCTGCTGCGCGGCATCCAGGGGGGTAAGGAATGAGCGATAAAACCGTCGTCGCGGCCTCGGATATCGAGGTCGATCGCGAGGCGCTGGACGCCTCGATCCACGAATTCGCCGGGCGCAACGGCGACTACTACGCCGCCGCCTTCCACCGCATCCACGCCGCCACCGGCTGGCTGCCCAACACCTTCAACGTCGCCGCCGCGCTGCTCGGCCCGGTGTGGGCGGCGATGCGCGGCGTGTGGGGCATGTTCTGGGGCTTTCTCATTCTGGAGATGATCGCCTGGGTGCAGATCGGCCGCGGCGCCTGGGGCAACCCCGGCGCCTCCTTCAGCGAGCGCGCCGCGCGGCAGAGCGAGCGCGGCGAGGACTTTCTCGCCCGCGCCGAGGCGGCCCGCGCCGCCGGCGAGGATCCGTCGCGTTTCGAGACCCTCGCCGGCAACATGCAGCGCGCCGCCGAGGCCAGTGCGGAGAAGGCCGCCACAGCCAACGCCGAGGCCTTCGAGATCATGTTCGTCGGCCTGGTGGTGATGGTGGTGATCAAGCTGCTGCAGGGTTTCTACGCCAACGCGGTGTACGAGAAGCAGTATTCGCACTGGCGCATCGAGCCGACCAGGGTGGAGTCCGGCCTGCGCCCGCACAATCTGGTGCTGGGCGTGGCGCTGACCCTGCTGATCGCACCGCTGACGATCTACAACTTCACCGTCGCCACGCCCTGGGAGGTGCTCGGCGAATTCCCCGCCGACAAAGCCCACTACACCGGCGCGGCCAACTGGCTGGAGGCGAAGATCGATGCCGCGGCAGTGGCCGGCGGCGGCGCCTTCGACAGCATCGTCGCCGGCGTGCGCGCGGTGCTCGACGCGCTCACCGTGGCGCTGATCGGCACCCCCTGGCCGGTGGTGATGCTGGTGATCTGCGTGGTCGCCTGGCGCGCCGCCGGGCCGCGGGTGGCGATCTTCACCGCCGCCGCGCTGGCCTACATCGCCTTCCTCGGCTACTGGGAGATCAGCATGGAGACGGTGGCGCTGGTCGGCGCCGCGGTGATCATCTGCGTGTCGATCGGCATCCCGCTGGGGATCTGGTTCGGCAAGTCGCAGCGCGCCTATCGCGCCGCCGAGCCGGTGCTCGATCTGATGCAGACCCTGCCGGCCTTCGTCTACCTGATCCCGATCATCGCCTTCTTCGGCACCGGCAACCCGCCGGGCATTCTGGCGACGATCATCTTCGGCATGCCGCCGGTGATCCGCCTCACCGCGCTGGGTATGCGCGGCGTGCCGGAGAGCATCAAAGAGGCGGCCACCGCCTTCGGCGCCTCGCGCTGGCAGCTGCTCAAAGACGTGGAAGTGCCGCTGGCGCTGCCGTCGATCATGGCCGGGGTCAACCAGACCATCCTGATGTGCCTGTCGATGGTGGTGATCATCTCGCTGATCGGCGGCGGCGGCCTCGGCAAGGTGATTCTGGAAGCCCTGCAATACGCCGCCAAAGGGCCGGGCCTGCTCGGCGGTTTCGCCATCCTGTTCTGCGCGATGGTCATCGACCGCATCGTGCAGGGCGCCTTCAAGCGCGCCGACCAAAAATAGCCCGGCGCCGCCTCGGCGCCTCGCTGCCTCGGTGGCAAAACAAAGCCCGCGCCGGATCGCTCCGGCGCGGGCTTTTTGCCGCCTGCGGATCGCCGCGGGCTAGTCCGCCGGCCAGCCGCTGTAGGACTTCACTTCGAGGAATTCCTCGATGCCCCAGACGCCGCCCTCGCGGCCGATGCCGGACATTTTGTAACCGCCGAAGGGCGTGCCCGGCGCGCGGTTGGCGCGGTTGATCTGCACCATCCCGGCGCGCAGCCGGCGACCGACGCGGCGCGCGCGCGCGTCGTCGCCGGTCTGCAGGTAGGCGGCCAGGCCGTAGGGCGTGTCGTTGGCCAGCTCGATGGCCTCCTCCTCGCTGTCGAAGGGGGTGATGGTCAGCACCGGGCCGAAGATCTCCTCGCGCCACAGGGTCATCCGCGGGGTCACATCGGCGAACACCGTGGGCCGCGCAAACCAGCCCTGCTCAAAGCCCTGCGGGCGCCCCGGGCCGCCGGCCAGCAGCCGTGCACCCTCACCCATGCCGTGATCGATCAGCCGCTGGACCTTGTCGAACTGCGCCTGCGAGACCAGCGGGCCGATGTGCGCGCCGGCTTGCGAAGGCAGATCGACGCGGGTCTCGGCGGCCACCTGCGCGGCGATCTCCAGCGCCTGTGGGTAGACGCTGCGCTCGACCAGCATGCGCGTCGCCGCATTGCAGGATTGGCCGCTGTTGAGAAAGCAGAACGCCGTGCCGTGGCGCACCGATTTCTCCAGCTCGCAGTCGGCGAAAATCAGGTTCGGCGACTTGCCGCCCAGCTCCAGCGAGACGCGCTTGACGCCCTCGGCGGCGGCCTGCGAGATGGCCACGCCGGCGCGCGTCGAGCCGGTGAAGGAGATCACGTCCACGCCGGGGTGCGCGACCAGCGTGCTGCCGACCCCGGCGCCGTCGCCATTGACCAGGTTGAATACCCCCGGCGGCAGGCCGGCCTCGTCGATGAATTCGGCGAACAGAATCGCCGACAGCGG
Organism: uncultured Chromatiales bacterium; assembly: GCA_965602395.1. GTDB lineage: Bacteria > Pseudomonadota > Gammaproteobacteria > CBFCYW01 > CBFCYW01 > CBFCYW01. The sequence continues at coordinate 25,690 of CBFCYW010000026.1, read as the reverse complement.
GGCGATCTCCGACGGCTTGAGCACCATCGTGCAGCCCGCCGCCAGCGCCGCGCCGACCTTCAGGCAGACCTGGTTCATGGGCCAATTCCACGGTGTGATCAGCGCCGCCACGCCGGCCGGCTCGCGGGCGATGTGCTGCTGCGGCATATCCTCGCGAAAGGGAAATTCCAGCGGCATCTCCCGCAGCGCGCGGGCGAAGGCCTCGAGGTGGCCGAGCCCGGCCGCGGCCTGGGCCTTGCGCGCCAGATCGATGGGCGCGCCCATCTCCCGCGAGATCACCGCGGCCATCTCCTCGCTGCGCCGCTGATAGACCCCGATCAGCCGCTGCAGCGCGTCGAGGCGCTCGGCCCGCTCGCTGAGCCCCCAGTCGGCGAAGGCCGCGCGCGCCGAATCCACGGCGTGGTTGACATCCTCCGGGGTGGCCCAGGCGATGGTCGCATAGGCTTCCTCGGTGGCCGGGTCGAACACCGGCTGCGGGTAGGCCGCGGCCGGCCGGCGCCAGGCGCCGTGGATGTAGCATTGCGTATTCACGTTGATTGAGTTCCTCCGATCGGGTGATGCCAGCGCCGCCAGGCGCCCGCAGTGCCGCCCAGTGTAGCGATCGCCGCGGCGCTTGCATCCCTTCCCCGCTATTCGCCCGGAGCGCGCCCGTCGCCCCGCCCGTCGCCCCGCCCGTCGCCCCGCCCGTCGCTCTGCTGAGCCGCCCCCCGGCGGCTCGCCGAGCCCTCCAGTAACGGCGCGAAGCGGCGTGCCCACAGCTCGGCGTCCAGCGGCCCGGTGTGGCGCGCCAGCAGCTCGCCGCGCGACGAGATCAGCAGCGATTCGGGGATCGCGACGATACCCAGGCGCGCGGCCAGCTCGCCGGCCGGATCGTGCAGCGCGCGCTCGTAGGGATCGCCGAAGTAGTCCAGCCAGGCCAGCGCGGCGTCGCGCTGATCCCGATAGTTGAGGCCGATCAGCCGTGGCGCGGCCGGATCGCCCGCCAGGCGCCGCAGAAATGCGTGCTCGACGCGGCAGCCGCTGCACCAGCTGGCCCAGGCGTTGATCAGGTAGGCGCCGCCACCGGAGCGGTCATCGACCGCCGCCGGCAGCAAGGCCAGCGAGGCCCCGGGGCGGTGCAGATCGGCGCCGGCGAGGCCGATCAGTGTGGCCCGGTCTGGCGTCGTCGGCATGGCGCGCCAGACCAGCAGCGCAGCGGCGAGCAGCACCAGCAGAACCGGCAATGCGCGCAGTACAGCTCTCCGGGTCGGTGCGCGGGTCGATGTTGGCTTCACCGGAATCCCCCTCTGCAGGCGGCGTGTCGGCCCTCTCTGGCCGGTTCGGGACATGCCGAAACCCTTTTGCGGCCTTGCCGCGACCCCGTCTCGACTCCGTAGCGGCCCCGTCACGCCCCTGCCGTGATTGCGCTCGACTGTCGGTTCGCGCCGGCGCGGCAACCGTGACTTTGTCACTTAATGGCGCCCGGTCGCGGGTAATGATCGAGCCGTTTCCAATCGAGGTCCACCGGCGTGACAACTCGCCACAGCCAGCCCGCTCCCGCAGCGCGACCCGCGCCGCCGACCGGCGCTTGCGCGCAGCCCGCCGCAGGCTCTCCCAGCGCCGCCGGGAAACCCCGCAGGGGCCGGTGCGCCGGCCTGCCGGTGGTGTGCTGCGCGGCACTGCTCTGTGCCCTGCTCGGCGCCCCTCTTGCCGCTGCGGAGTCGGCCGGTGCGGCGGCGGACGAGGGCGCCTACGCGCGCGGCGAGGAGGCGTTGCTGCGCGGCGATGTGGTCGGCGCGCTGCAGGCCTTTCGCGGCCCGGCGCAGCGCGGCCACGCGGCGTCGCAGGTGCAGCTGGCGGAGATTCTCGACGCTGCCGAGGACGACGCCGCGGCGCTCGACTGGTACCGCCGCGCCGCCGACGCCGGGCACGCCGAGGGCGCCTACGGTGTCGGCAAGATGTACGCCAGTGGTGAGGGCGTGGCGCGCGACGCCGCGACCGCGCTGGACTGGTTCGAGCGCGCCAGCCGCGGCGGCAGCGACCGCGCGCTGAGCGTGCTGGTCTCTGCCCACGCCGCCGGCCAGCTCGGCCTCACCGCCGACCCGGCGCGAGCCCGCGCGCTGCTGGAGTCGGCCGTCGACGGCGGCAGCGCCTGGGCGGCGCGGCGTCTGGCGCGCGCCCACGCCGATGGCCAACTCGGTCTGCCCGTCGACGCGGGTGCCGCGCAGCGCTGGCGCGAGCGCGCGGCGACGCTGGATGCGGTCAACCGCGCGGGGGAAGAATGAGCTTGCGCCGCAAGCCGGCCAGGCCGGGCCGCCGCCGCGCGCGGCGCGCGCTGGCCCCGACCTTGCTCATGGCCTTGTTCCTGTCCCCGGGCGCCGCCCACGCCGCCGACCCGGCCGCCGGCGCGGCGCTCTACGCCAGCCACTGCCAGAGCTGCCACGGCGCTGACGGCCGCGGTCGTCTCGCCGGCACCCCGGACTTCCGCCGCGACGATGCCCTGCTGCAATCCGATCCGGCGCTGGCCGCGCACATCCGCGACGGCCGCGGCGTCATGCCCGGCTTCCGCGGCCTGCTCGACGGTGCCGAGATTCTCGACCTGATCGCCTACCTCAGGACCCTCAGATGATTCCAGTCCCAGCGCGCCTGCGCAGCCTGCTCGCCCTCTGCCTGCTGTTGCTGGCGCCACCCGCACACGCCGCTGAAGGCGACGCGGCCGCACCGCCGCAACTGCTCGATCGCTTCGATGTCGGCCGCGACGTCTACGTGCGCTCGCTACTGGTCGACGCGCGTCGCGGGCAGCTCTGGGTGGGTACCTCCAGCGGCGCGCTGGCGGTGGATCTGGCCAGCCAGCAGCCGCTGCACAGCTTCACCCGCGACGACGGTCTGGCCAACGAGTACGTTTTCGCCCTCGGCCAGGATCGCGCCGGCGACATCTGGTTCGGCACCAATGCCGGCGGCGCCTCGCGTTATCGCGATGGCGAGTGGGACGTGTTCTTCCCCATGCACGGCCTCGCCGACTACTGGATCTACGCCTTCGCCCAGCAGGCCAACGGCGATTTCTGGATCGGCACCTGGGCCGGGGTCAACCGGGTGCGCGATCTCGATGAGGTGAGCTTCGAGACCTTCGTCGCCGAGTTGATCAACGAGTGGGTCTACGGCATCGCGGTGGACGCCGGCGACCGCGTCTGGTTCGGCACCGAGGGCGGCATCAGCATGTACGACGGCGAGCGCTGGCGGCACTGGACTCACGCCGACGGCCTCGGCGCGGCCAACGCCGCTGGTGCGGCGCCGAGCGAGAACACCGGCCTCGGCACGCGCAGCCGCCACGATCTGAGCGTCTCCGTGCAGTCCGGCGAGAGCTACAACCCGAGCTACGTGTTCGCCGTGCACGCGGCCAGCGACGGGCGCATCTGGGCCGGCACCTGGGGCGGCGGGATCAGCTGGTTCGACGGCGAGCAGTGGCACAACCTGACGCGCGCCGACGGCCTCGCCGGCAATGTCGTCTACAGCATCGCCGAGACCGCCGACGGCGCGCTGTGGTTCGGCACCGACGCCGGTATCAGCCGCTACGCCGACGGCCGCTTTAGCAGCTATTCCTTCCACGAGGGCCTGCCCGACGGCAATGTCTACGCGCTGGCGGTGGCGCCGGGTGGCGACCTGTGGGCCGGCACCCGCGGCGCGGTGGTGCGCATCGGCCAAGCGGCGCCGGCGGGCGCTGCAGACGGGGAGGGCGCACAGTGATCGGCACACAGCTCAGGGATCTCCGCCGGCCGCGACCGGCGCAGGCCGGTTTGTGGGCCAGGTCGCAGGCCGGTTTGCTGGCGATCGTCGCGCCGCTGGTGTTGGGCGCACTGCTCGGCGTCGCCCCGCGTGGCGTGGCGGCCGATGAGGCCATCCTCGCCGAGCCCGGCGGCCACCGGCCCTTCGTTCACTTCCGCGTCGGCAGCCGCAACGTGAAGAGCATCCTGCCGCGCGGCGAGCGGGTCTGGGTGGGTACCTCCGGCGGGGTGATCCGCTACGACCTCGGCGAGGATCGCTACCGCCTGTACAACAACCGCAACGGCCTGCTCGCCAACGGTGTGTTCCACATCGGCGAGCTCGACGGGCGCATCGCCATCGGCACCTACGGCGGCGGGCTGGCGCTGCTCGACGAGGCCAGCGAGGAGTTCCAGATCGTCAACATCCCCGAGGGGCTGGCCGACGCCTTCGTCTACGACAGCCTGGTCGACGCCGACGGCGACCTGTGGATCGCCACCTGGTCCGGGCTCAACCGGGTGCGTGGCGGCGATGTCGACCGCGCCGAGCAGTGGCACACCTACACCGTCGAGAACACCGCCGGCGGCCTGCCCAACGATTGGGTCTACGGCCTCGCCGCCGGGCGCGACGGCGATCTGTGGATTGCCACCGAGGGTGGTCTGGCGCTGCTGCGCGACGGCGAGTGGCGCAACTGGGACCACGCCGACGGCCTCGGCGCGCCCTACGCGCTGGTCGAGTCGCAGCTGCGGGCCACCCGCGATCCGGCGCAGTCCTCCTCGCACCACGCCCGGCAGAAGGTCGAGATGGGGCTGGAGGGCGTCGACGTGGCCTACAACCCGAACTACGTGGTCGCCCTGCTGGTGGCCGACGACGGCAGCGTCTGGGCCGGCACCTGGGGCGGCGGACTGGCGCACTTCGACGGCGAGACGTGGCGCAACTACACGGTCGCCGACGGCCTGCCGGCGAACCACATCTTCATGCTCCACCAGGATGCCGACGGCAGCCTGTGGATCGGCACCAGCCAGGGGCTGGCGCGCAGGCTGGAGGACGGCTTCAAGATCTACACCCAGGCCGACGGGCTGTTCGCGGACGCGGTGTTCTCGATGGCCACCGCCAGCGACGGCAGCCGCTGGATCGGCAGTTTCGGCGGGGTGGCGCGCTTCCCGGCCGAGCGATGAGCGCGGCGAGCGCGGCGCGGCTGGTGGCGCTGCTCTGCCTCGCCCCGCTGGCGCTGGCTGGTGTTGCCGCGGCCGACGACAGCCGATCCGGCCGCGAGCTCTACGACTACTACTGCTACCAGTGCCACGGCTACGGCGGCGACGCGCGCACCCTGGCCGCCGGCTATCTCGACCCGCCACCGCGCAATTTCCGCCGCAGCGACCCCGCCCGGCTGGATCGCGCGCGCATGCTGCGCTCGGTCGCCGAGGGCCGCCCCGGCACCGCCATGGCCGGCTTCGGCGAAGTGCTCGATGCGGCCGCGATCGCGCGCGTGGTGGATTACGTGCGCGCCGAGCTGCTCGGCCGCGGCGACGACCACCGGCTGCGCTACCACAGCGCCGCCAACGGCTGGCCGGATCACCAGCGCTACGCCGCGGCCTTTCCCTTCGTCTCTGGCGAGATTCCGCTGGACCGCCCCTGGGGCGAGCTGGACGCGGCGCAGCGCGCCGGCCGCCGACTGTTCATGCGCGCCTGTGTGAGCTGTCACGACAACCTCGGTGCGGCCGATGCCGGCGACGACCGCGAACCGATCTGGGAGGCGCGCCCGCTGTCCTTCCCGCGCGGCGGCTTTCGCTACGACGGCAACCCCGCGCTCGCGGTCGATGCCTACACCGGCGCCTCGCCCTACGCGCGGCACGAGCGCGCCGTGCCGGCCGATGATCTCGATGCCGTCGCCCGCCGCGGCCGCAAACTGTTCCTCGACAACTGCGCCTTCTGCCACGGCCGCGACGGCAGCGGGCGCAACTGGATCGGCAGCTTTCTCGAACCACATCCGCGCGATCTGCGCCGCCACCGCGCGCCGGCCGCGGAGCTGCGCACGGCGATCCGCGACGGCCTGCCGGGCAGTTCGATGCCGGCTTGGGGGGCGGTGCTCGACGCGGCGCAGATCAATGATCTGATCGCCTTTCTCGACGCCGCCTGGGGCGCGCTGCAGGGCGACGCGTCGCCAGCGGACGAAGCGGCAGATGGCGCCGGTCGCGAACGCAATGGCCACGCTGGCAGCGGCCACGAACACGCCGAGCACGCGCGGCGCCCGCCGCCGGTGTGGCGGCGCGCGACCCGCAGCGGGCCGTGAGCGGCGCGCGACCGCCCGCGGTGCGCGCCGTCCGGCCGTACGCTGCGCGCCTGTTGGCGCCAGAATTGTTGCCTGCGCTGCTGCTCGCGCTGCTGCTCGGCGCCTGCGCCGGCGGCGCGCCGCCGCGCGACGGGCCGCCGGTTTATCCGCCGCCGCCAGCGGCGCCGCGCTTCCAGTGGGAGGCTGCGCTGCGCGCGCCGGAAGATATCGGCGCTGGCGCCAGTGGCGCGCTGCGCGGCCTGCTGGCCGGTCGACAGAGCGCCGAGCCGGTGCTGCAGAAACCCTACGCGGTGGCCGCGCGCGGTGGGCGGCTGTACGTCTCCGATACCCTGGCGCGCGCGGTGCACGTGTTCGATATCCCGCGCCGCCGCTACTTTACCTTCGGCCATCGCGAGGAAGTTGCCCTGGGCAAGCCGCTGGGCATGGCGCTGGACCGACGCGGGCGGCTGTACGTCGCCGACGCCAGCCGCGGCGCGGTGCTCGAATTCGATCCGCTGGGGCTGCTGCTGCGGCGCATCGGCGCCGGCGGCGAATTGCAGCGTCCACTGGCGGTGGCCGCCGCGGCCGACGGCGAGCGGCTGTACGTGGTCGATAACGGCGGCGTCGACAGCGCCCGCCACGGGGTGGTGGTGTTCGGCGCCGACGGCGCGCCGCTGGCGCGCTGGATCGCGCGCGGCGACGGGCCGGGCGAGTTCAACCTGCCGGTGGATATCGCCCGCGGCCCGGACGGCAATCTGTACCTGCTCGACGCCGGCAACTTCCGCGTCCAGGTGCTGGCTCCGGACGGCCGCTTCCTGCGCCAGTGGGGTACGGTGGGTCGGCGGCCGGGCCAGTTCGCGCGCCCGCGCGGCATCGCCGTGGATCACCACGGGCGGGTCTACGTCAGCGACGCCGCCTTCGGCAAGGTGCAGATCTTCACCGCCGAGGGCCGCCTGCTGATGGCTCTCGGCGATCTGGCGCGCGGCGATGCCCCGGGGCGCTTCGTACTCGCCGCCGGGGTGGCGGTGGATGAAACCGGGCGCGTCTATCTGGTCGATCAGCTGTTCCGCAAGCTGAGCGTGTTCCGCCCGCATCCGGCGGCGCAGCAGTGAGTCGCGCCCCATCGGATGCGCTGGGCGGCGGGTAACTTAGTCACCGACGTCGCGCCGCGAGCGGCGGAGCATGGCCAGTCGAGCCATTGCGCAGCGAGGCCCAGCATGTACCATCCGCCGACCGTGGCACCGCCAGCCAGGCAAGCCCGGCGCCACGCGCACCGCGCCGCGGTGGCCGGCGCCGTGGTCATGGTCGCGGCCCTGGTCACCACGCTGGCCGCGGTGCTGCTGGCGGCGGCCAGCGCTGGCGAGGACGTGCCCACCGAGTTTTCCAATCGCGACGGCATCATCAACACCCGTCACAACCTCACCCAGCGCGCCCCCGGCGGCACCATCAATGCCGGGCTGATGGATTCGCAGCGCAACGATTACGGCGAGGTTTGCGTCTACTGCCACACCCCGCACGGCGCCAGCGGTGTGGTTGATGCGCCGCTGTGGAACCGCACCCGCAGCAGCGCCGCCTACACCACCTACGACGGCCTGAACTCGACCACCCTGAGCGGCCCGGTGAGCGCGCCGGGGGTCAACTCGCTGACCTGCCTGTCCTGCCACGACGGCACGCTGGGGGTGGATTCGATCATCAACATGCCCGGCTCCGGCTTTTACTTTCCCAGCCAGCAGACCAGCCAGGACAACAGCCTGCTCGACCAGTGGGCCACGGTGAATCCGGACAACGCCGGTGCCACCCACGTCGGCCTGACCGCCCCGGATCAGGGCTGTCTGGTCTGCCATAGCCCGGATGGCGCCGGCGCCGCCTTCCCCACTGCCACCGACTTCCGCGCTTTCGCCATCGGTACCGATCTGCGCAATGACCACCCGGTCGGCGTGGCTTTTCCGAGCCCCGGCCCGGGGGTCGACTTCAATCCCACCAGCGGGCAGATCGCCGGGCAGATGGACTTCTACGACGCCAACGGCAATGGTCGCGCCGACGTCGATGAGATCCGCCTCTACGACAGCGGCGAGGGTCCGGAGGTGGAGTGCGCCTCCTGCCACGACCCGCACGGTGTGCCCTCCGCCGGCACCGGCAGTCAGCACAATCCGTCCTTCCTGCGCGTCGCGCAGAGCGGCAGCGGCGTCTGCCTGACCTGCCACGACAAATAAGCCCGTCGCGCGGGCGACGGGCAGGCGGTGGCCGGATGGCGAGGCGAGGGGGCTCAGCGGGTGTTGATGGCGCCGAGTTCGGCCCGGTTGAGCACCTCGACCCAGCCGCGCCCCATCTCGATCAGACCGCGGCGGCGAAAGTCGCTGAGCTGACGGCTGATCACCTCGCGCGCGGTGCCCAGTTCCACGGCGATGGCGCTGTGGGTGGCCTCGATGCTGTTGCCGCCGTTGACGTGGCGCAGCAGCCACTCGGCGAGGCGGTCGTCGATGCGCCGGAAGGCCACCGACTCCAGCAGCTGGATCATCTCGTTGATGCGGCTGGCGTACTCGACCATGGCGAATTGGCGGAAGCCGGATGACTCGTTCAGGCAGCGCAGGTACTGCGCGGCGGTGATCTTGATGCCGCGGCTGGGCACCTCGACCATCCCGGTGGCCGGGTAGGCGCCGCCGGTGATCAGGCAGGAGGTGGTGAGGATGCAGGTCTGCCCCGGCAGCACCCGGTAGAGAACGATCTCGTGGCCGTCCTCGGAGGTCTTGAAGATGCGCACCGAGCCGTCGAGCAGAAACAGGAAACAGGCCGGCTCGTCGCCGGCGCGGAACATCACCGTATTCGCCGGCACCTCGATGGGCTGGGCGCGCGACAGGGTATCGCGCCACACCGGGTCATCGACGACCTTCAGTTGAGGGAACGCTTCCAGCCAGTGCGCCGACTGGGTCGGCTCGCCGGTGGTCTGCTCGCGCAGCTGGTCGGTGGGTGCGTTCATGGTTTTTTCTCCTCGGGATAATCTCCTCGGCTATGGCGGTAGCGTCCGTCCTCTGCCCGGGGCGGTAGTACCGTGTGGTGCTCTCCGTGGCGTTGCATCCTCCCGTCAATTCATCGAGGCCGGCTGCCGGCAGATTGCTCCGCGTCGCGCAGCCTCCTCCTCTCAGTGTGCGTGGCCGTCGCGCGCCTCGTGTGTCTGCTCGACGGCCCCTGCCGCGGAGGCCATCAGGCTGTCGAGCAGGTAAGCGGTGATGTCGAGGATCTGCCGGTCGTCCAGCACCTTGCCCCAGGCCGGCATCTCGCGGCCGCGCACGCCGTACTTGATGGCGCGGAACAGAACCTCGCGGTTGAAATCGCCGCGGCTGGCGGGGTGCGCCAGATTGCGCGGCCGGGGGTAGATGAAATAGGCCCGCGGTCCCTCGCCGTCGCCGTCGCTGCCGTGGCAGGCGACGCAGTTGTCGCGGTACAGGCGCCGCCCGCGGGTCGCGTCGCCGACCAGATCCGGCACCGTGCCGTGCTGGTGCTCGGGGTGGTCGTGGTGGGCGTCGCCGGCGTGGCCGTGGTCATCGCCAGTGGCTGCAGCGGCATCTCCGTCGAGGCCCATGAATTCGCTGCGCAGATAGTCGGCGAGGGCCAGGATCTGCTCGTCATCGAGACGCTCTGCCCAGCCGACCATCGCCGTGTCCGGGCGGCCGTGGCGGATCGCGGTGACGATGCGCTCGCGACTCAGCTCGGCGGCCGCCTGCGTCGTGGTGAAATCGCGCGGTGGTGGTTGCAGCCCGCCGCGCGCCCGCGACTGGCCGTCGCCGCGATCGCCGTGGCACACCGAGCAGTATTCGTGATAGACCTCGGCCGGCGACCCCTGATGCGCACCGAGTTCGCCACCAGGCAATTGAATAATCGACAATAAGGCGAACGGTAAAACCCATGATCGGCCGCGCATGTAATTGCCTCTGGCGGGAATTGGAAACATTAACTGACGCTCTTGCCGTCCTCGTGTGGCGAAAATAGTATATCCGCACTGGCGCGGAAAAAAACGAATTGCGCTGACCACCGGGGCGCCGTCATGATCTGCGTCAATCTTGCACTGGAGTCGATTGATGAGCAAGGCAGGTTCTGAATTCCAAATGGTAAATGGAGCGTTTCTCGCTGTTCAACAATTCGCCCTCAGGCGTGTTTTCCGAAGGGTGGCGAACCTTGCCCCGCTACTTCTGCTGGCTGCCTGCGCCGGTGCCCCGGAGCGCGCCGAACTTCCCCCGCCGCTGGCTTTTCCGTCGCCGCCCGAACAGCCGCGCTTCTGGTTCGAGGGCTCGCTGCGCAGCAGCGCACAGCTGGAGGTCGCCGATGGCAAGTCGCGCCTGCGCATGCTGCTTACCGGCGAGCAGCGCAGCGGTGACGGGTTTGCCAAGCCCTTCGACGTCGCCGCCTGCGGCGGTACCATCTACGTCAGTGATTCGGTGAGCCGCACGGTGCTGGCCTTCGACGCGATCGGCCGGCGCTTTTTCCGCATCGGCGAGCAGGAGCCCGGCGGGCTGACCAAGCCGCTCGGCCTGAACACCGACGCCGCCTGCCGCCTGTACGTGGTCGATGCCACCGCGCGACAGGTGCTGGTGTACACCGCTGATGGCCAATACCTGCGCAGCATCGGCCGCCCGGAGGACTTCCAGCGACCCTCGCACGTGGCCCCGAGCGCCGATGGGGAAGTGGTGTATGTTGTTGATACTGGAGGGGTTGATGTCGAGGAGCACCGCGTGCGCGCGTACGCCGGGCAAAGTGGCGAGCACCTCTTCGACATCGGTACGCGCGGTGACGGCGACGGCCAGCTCAATCTGCCGCGCGACGCCGAAGTCGGCCCCGACGGCCTGCTCTACGTGGTCGATGGCGGCAATTTCCGCGTCCAGGTCTTCGATGCCGAGGGGCGCTTCGTGCGCGGCTTCGGTAGCGTCGGTCGCCAGCTCGGCCAGTTCGCCCGCCCCAAGGGGCTGGGCATAGATCCGCAGGGCAATCTGTACGTCAGCGATGCGGCCTTCGGCAACTTCCAGATCTTCACCCCGCGTGGCGAACTGCTGCTGTTCATCGGCAATCGCGGCACCCGCGACGGGCGCGCCACCTACATGTTGCCGGCGGGGCTGGATGTGGATGCCGATGGTCGCGTGTTGCTGATCGACCAGTTCTTCCGCAAAGTGGATATCTACCGCCCCGCCACGCTGCCCGCCGAAGGTGGCAGCCTTGGTCCCTGGCTGAGCGGCGCCGCCCCACCCGACGCAGGCTGACCGGCGCAGCGGGATTTGCCCCGCGTAGCGGTCGATGAAACAGCCTGCATATCCTCCCCGCGATGCCCGGGCCCGGCGATGCCCGGGCAATTACCGGGGCGTATTTTTTTGCATTGCCTGAAAACCCTGCTGGGTGATTTAGTCACAGTGGGATTCGGCGCCGCGTGAATAATTGCAAACACCGAATAAAAAGATTTTCGTCGATGGCGAAAATTCACGAGAAATTCCGAGCCATAACTAAAGATCGTGGTGAGGTATGTGATCTTGTCACGTTAGGCTGAAACGGTATTTAGTGACAAAGTCACCGTTCGGAGACGGGGCGAAAATAATTTCGACCCAAAATCGCACCGTGCGCATGGTGCACCGGAAATGGCCGCAAGGGCCATGGGGAGTTCAGACCATGAAAGGCGGAATACTCTGGGTACTGGCACTCGCGGTCGCCGGCGGCGGCAGCGCCTTGGCGGCGATATCCAATACCAAGCACAACCTTGGCACCACCGGTACCGGCGCCAACCACGTGACCAGCGGCACCGACGAACTGTGTGTTTTCTGCCACACGCCGCACGCCGCCAACACCAGCGTTGCCGCGCCGCTGTGGAACAAAAACACGCCCAGCAACACCTACACCACCTACGCCTCGACGACCATCGACGGCGAGACCAACCAGCCCGGCTCGGTGTCGCTGGCCTGCCTGTCCTGCCATGACGGCACCCAGGCGATGGACAACATCATCAATGCTCCCGGCTCCGGCGGGCTGACCGCCGATGGTGGCGGTGCCGACGGCCTGTCCTACACCTGGGCCAGCGGCGGCACCATCGACGCGGGTGGCTTCGGTCGTCTCGACGCCACCATCGCCAACCTCGGCGTCGACCTGAGCAACGATCACCCGATCAGCATCCAGTACGGCGGCGGCGGGGTCACCGGCTGCAGCAGCTCGACCACCACGCCCGGCAGTGGCACCGGCACCCTGCAGGATGTCGATTTCAACGCCACCAGCTGCGCGCAGATCGGCGCACAGACGGTGTGGTGGGTGGACACCAGCGCCGGCACCGCCGCGCGCGAAAAGACCGACATGATCCTGTACACGCGCAGCGACTTCAGCGGCGCCGCCCAGGAACCCTCGGTGGAGTGCGCCAGCTGCCACGACCCGCACAGCGAAAATGCCACTTTCCTGCGCGTCGCCAACACCGGCAGCGCGGTCTGCCTAGCCTGCCACGACAAGTGATCGAACAGTGACTGCGAGGCTGCCATCACTGCCCCTGCCCCCCCGCCGGAAGTCGCGGTCAGTCCGCCGGCGGCGGGGTCTTTTCACGCTCCGCGGCGCAGCGCTCACCCTGCCATTGCTCTGGGTCGCCGCCACAGCGGCCGTCACACCGGCCGGTGCAGCCGAGGGCGAGGTCGCTGGCATCAGCCGCGACGCGGCCTTCGCCCACGTCGACGGGCGCGTCATCACCGTCGGCGAATTCGAGACCGGGCTGATCAACGCCATGCGCGGCCAGTTCTTCCACGGCCGCCCGCCGGAGGATGAGTTCGCTCGCTTCCAGCACGAGGTCAGCCAGCAGTTGATCGACCGCGTGCTGCTGGAGATCGAGGCGGCGCGGCGTGGCTTCGAGGCCGACGCGGCGCGCGTCGACGCCGAGCTGGCGCGTTTTCGCGAGCGCTACGGCGAGCGCGAAGACTGGGTTGACAACCGCGAGCGCATTCGCGCCGAGCTGCAGCGCCGCGATCTGGTGATGCAGCTGCAGCACGCCGTAGCCAAGGCCGCGGGCAATCCCGAGGGCGGCGCCGACGCGGCCATCGCCGATTACTACGCGGCGCATCCGGACAAGTTCACCGAGCCGGAACGCCTGCGCGTGTCACTGATCCTGCTCGGCGTCGATCCCGGCGCCGGCGCCCCCGCCTGGCAGGCGGCACGCGAAGAAGCCGCCGGGCTGGTCGAGCGGCTGCGCGACGGCGCCGACTTCGCCGCCCTGGCGCGGCTGCATTCCAGCGATGGCTCCGCAGAGCAGGGCGGCGACATGGGCTATTTGCACAGCGGCATGATCGCCGCCGAGGCGGAGCAGGCTGCCGCCGAACTCGCCCCCGGAGAGATCACCGAGCCGGTGACCACGCTGCAGGGCATCGCCATCCTGCGCCTCGATGATCGCCGCGCCGCGCGCCTGCTGCCGCTGGCCGAGGTCGCCGAGCGCGCCCGCGGCCTGTGGCTGCGCGACAGCCGCGAACAGCGCTGGAGCGCCCTGCTGGAGCGGCTGCGCGCGGAGACCCCAGTGAGCGTGCGCGAGGATCTGCTACTGCCGCTGGGCGCGGCCGAACAATCCGCGGAGTCCTCCGCCGCTTCAGGCTGAGGCCCGCGAGAGCCGATGTCGCCGCGGCAGGCCGGCGGTGTAGCGCTCGGCGGCCTCGCGTCGCCGCGCATACCCTTGGAGGTGCTCGCCATCCTGCTCGCCAGCCTGTCGCTCGGCCCGCGCACCGCCGCTGGTGCGGCCGTCGCACCCTTCTCCCTCGGCGGCGAGGTCGGTTACGAGTTGCGCTCGCGGCGCTTCGAGCGCGGCGCGGACAGCGACAGCCGTCTGGCCAGCCTGCGCCTCGACGCCGCCGGTTATCTCTGGGAGCCCTGGTTCGCGCTGTTCAACGCCAGCCTCGGCCTCACCGAGGAGCGTCGCGACGACGCCGCCGGCGAGAGCGGCAGCGATTTCACCACCGGCAGCTTGCGCCTGTCGCTGTTCCCCATCAGCCGCTTCCCGCTGGAGATCTACTACGACAAGACCGACAGCCGTCTGCGCGGCGAACTCGGCGGTGAAGGGTTCCGCGGCGAGCGCGCCGGTCTGCTGCAGCACTACACCACGCGCGATGGCACGCGCATGTCGCTACGCGCCGAGCGCAACCGGCACAGCGGCGACCGCGGTCGCGATCGCCTCGACAGCGCCCAATTCACCGCCCAGCGCAGCTTCGAGGAGCACGAGCTGAGCCTCGACGCCGGCGGCCGCGAGCTGCGTCGCGACGATGGCGGCGAGGAACGCAATGACACGCTGCTCCTGCGCCACAGCTACCGCCCGGCGGCATCGCTGAGCGTCGAGGACGTGCTCAGCCACAGCCGCAGCGCCAGCCAGCTGGACGATGGCGAACAGCGCTTCGACTTCAACCAGCTCAGCACGACGCTGTTCTGGCGCCCCGGTGACGCCCGCGACCTGCTGTTCACCGCCAGCGCGCGCGCCGTGCAGCTGGCGCGTCGCGACGCTCTGGGCACGCAGCGCAGCGAGACCTTCAATGCCAACGCCGGCATCGACTACCAGTGGACACCGCACAGCGACGTGTTCGCCAACGCCGCGCTGGCCTACGCCGGCAACGGTGAGGCGCGCGTCAACCACAGCCAGAGCGCCGGCATCAACTACCGCCCGACATCGCGCCCGTTGGGAGAATTCGATTACGACTGGTTCGCCGGCAGCAGCCTGAGCAACCGCGGTGGCGACGACGGCGCCGGGCAGACCCTCTCGGCGCGCCTCGGACACGGCCTGTCGCGCGTCCTGCCGCTGGCCGGCGAACCCGCATCGCGGCTGACCTTCGACGCCGGGCAGAGCCTCGGCGGCAGCCAGGACAGCGAGAGCGGCGGCAGTGCCAGCCTCAGCCACAGCGCGGCACTCGGCTGGTCGCGCCAGGCCGCCGGAGCCTCCTCGCTGCTGCGTCTGTCGCTGGCCGATTCGCGGCGCGTCGCCGGCGGCGACGCGGGCTTTCAGCTGGTCAACCTGCAGGCCAACGAAAACCTGCGCCTGAGCCGCGCCGCGAGCTTCAGCGGCAACCTTACGGTGCAGCGCAACCGCCAGTTTGGCGGCGTCGCCGACGGTCGCTGGAAGACCGCTTCCAGCGCCGCCGCCAGCTATCGCCACCTGCGCGCGCTGGGCGTGCGCGGGCTGCGCTTCCACTCGCGGCTGACACTGATCAGTGACGCCCTGCTGCCGCTGCTCGATGAGCCGGCGGAGGTCGGTGGGCGCGAGTCGCTGAGCTGGCTGAACCGTTTCGACTACACCATCGGCCTGCTCGACCTGGTGCTGCTTTTCAACCACACGCGGGAGAACGACGTGGCCAGCAATCTGCTGCTGTTCCGCGCCACGCGCCGCTTCGGCAACTGATGCGCGCGGCCCGCGAAGGCGCGCGCGAGGAGCGAGAGTGAAGATGAAGCGACAGATCCGCACCGCGGCCCGGCGGCGTGCCGGCGCCACCTGCGCATCGGCCGCCTGCACGCTGGCCGTCGTCGCGCTGTGGCTGGCGGCGCTGACCGGGACGCCAGTGGCGCGCGCCGAGTACGGCGACGTGGTGATCAACAACTACTCCGACGACGCCGGCATGCGCCCGGTGATCTTCCCCCACTGGTTCCACCGCGTGCGCTTTCGCTGCAAGGTCTGCCACGCCGATCTCGGCTTCCAGTTCCAGGCCGGTGGCAACCAGATCGACATGCTGAAGATCATCGACGGCCAGTATTGCGGCGCCTGCCACAACGGCGAGGTGGCCTGGTCGGTGGAGAACTGCGACCTGTGCCACTCGGCGCTGCCGGGCACGCCGACCCAGGTCCACGAGAGCACCCTGCAGAAGCTGCTCTCACCGGCGTCGCGGCCGGCCGCGAGCCAGTGAGGAGGGAGTGACGATGACCCACAGCAATTGGCGCAGGCTGCTGCTCGTCGCCGCCGCGGGGCTACTCGCCGGCGCCGTCTGGTCGGCCGGCGACCCGAACAGCTTCAATCGCCTGATGAAGCCGCCGTCGATGCGCAATCCGCCGCCGGCCGAGGACGGCATCCACGACCCCGACAACCCCGGCACCGATCTGCTGCAAGCGCCGCGCGCCGCCTTTGGCGATCTGCCCGACAGCAGCTCCGGCAACTACGTCGACTGGGTAAAGGCGCTCGAAGAAAGCCACATCGCGCCGCGCTACGACCGCCTCGACGCGGACGCCAAGCCGGTGCTGATGGACCTCAACATCGTCCGCGAGGTGAAGGGCTCGATGCCCGACGTGGTCTACCCGCACAAGCAGCACACCGAGTGGCTGGACTGCTCCAACTGCCACCCGGCGATCTTCATTCCGCTCAAGGGGGCCAACCAGATCAGCATGGCGGAGATCATCCTCGGCGAGAAGTGCGGCGCGTGCCACGGCAAGGTGGCCTTCCCGGTGTCCGAGTGCCGCCGCTGCCACTCCAGGGCCAAGACCGCCGATGCGGCGGCCGGCCAGTGAGCTGAGGCGATGTGCGCTCGACAGCGTGCCGCGCCGCTGGCTCTGCTGCTCGCCAGCCTGTTGCCGCCGGCCGCGGTGTTGGGCGACGCCGCCGGTCTGGCGCCGCGGATCAACCTGCTGGAGTCGCTGCTGGCGCCCGGCGCGGCGCTGCCCGGGCGCGTCGAGCGCATCGCCGACGCCGATCTCGCGGCACTGCTGGCGCGCGCCCGCGAACGCCTCGACGCGGCCCGCGATCTGGCCGCACAGGACGACGTCGCAGGCGCCGCCAGCGCCATCGCCGAGGGCCTGCGGCTGAGCGGTGAGCTGTCGCGCCGCGCGCCGGCCAGCGGCGTTTCGCCACAGGCGAAGGCGCGCTACCGGCAGCTGCTGCAACTGGCGCAGAGCTACCGCGAGCTGTTCGTCCGACAGCGCGCCCAACAGCGCGGCGATGGCGCTGGCGACAGCGCCGCCAGCGATGCAGCGGCGCCCTCGCTGGCGGCGCTGGATAGCGGCTTGGCGCGTGCGCGCGAACTCGCCGCCAACGACCGCTTTGCCGATGCCGGCCAACTGCTGCTCAGCCTGACCGGGCCGGTGGAGGCTTACCTGAGCCAGCGTCACGACCGCAGCACTATCGTCTACACGCTCGATCTGGACAGCCCCGAGGCGGCCTACCAGTACGAGCTGCGACGCTACGCCGGCCAGCGCCGGTTGCTGGCGCTGGTGCTCGACGGCCTGCCCGCGCAGGCAGCGGCGCGCAAGCTGGCGGTGCGCGTGCGCACGCGCGGCGACGACATGCAGCAGCGCGCGCTCCAGCACGCTGCAGATGGCGAGTTCGCGGTCGCCGGCGAACTGCTGGAAAAGGCCAATCGACAGCTCGCCCAGGCGCTGCGCCTGGGCGGCGTATCGCTCACACAGTAGGCGGCGCGAGCCGCGGGAGAAGAGACTTTGCAAAGCCCCGACGACGAGCACCGCGGCGCGCGCCCGCGACTGGCCACAGCTCTGCTGCTGGGCGCGGCGTTGCTGGCTGCCGCGCCGCTGGCGGCGATTGCGGACGCGGCGGCCGACGCGACGCGCCTCGATGCGCGCCTGCAGATGGTCGGCAAGCTGATCGAATCGTCCTCCGGCGCGCGCAGCGTGGCCGACAGCAGCGAGCCGCGCGCGGTGGCGCGCCGCGAGCAGGCGCGCGAGCTGCACGCGCGCGCCGCCGCGGCGCTCGATGGCGGCGATACCGAGGCCGCGGCCGGGCTGCTGCAGGAGGCGTCGCAGCTGATGTTCGAGGCGGTCCGCCTGGCCAGCGGCGAGGCGGTCGCCGCGGCCAAGCAGAGCGCCGATTTCGATGATCGCCTGAGCAGCACCCGCGCGCTGCTCGAAGCCCACGCGCGAGTCAGTGAGGAGAAGGGCCAGCCGCAGCCGGAGGTGGCCGCGGCGGCCGGCCCGCTGATCGCCGAGGCCGAGGCGCTGCACGTCGCTGGTGAGCACACCGCGGCGCGCGCCACGCTGGATCGCGCCTACCAGCAACTGAAGGTCGCCATCGAGGCGCTGCGCACCGGCGATACCCTGGTGCGCAGCCTCGACTTCGCCAGCAAGGAAGAGGAGTACCACTACGAGATCGACCGCAACGACACCCACCAGATGCTGGTGGTGATACTGGTGGAGAAAAAGGCCGATCCGCGCGTGCTGCAGCTGACCCGGCCGCTGGTCGAGCGCGCCACCGAGCTGCGCCAGCGCGCCGAGGACGAGGCCGGCCGCGGCGATCACGCCAGTGCGGTGCAGACCCTGGAGGATGCCACCATGCAGCTGGTGCGGGCGATCCGAATGGCCGGCGTGTACATTCCCAACTGAGGCCGGAAAATGAGAGCGCTGATCGCAACCCCGGGGCTGTTGCTGGTCGCCGCGGTGGCGGCCGCAACGGCCGTCGCGCAGACCCCGGACGGCGCGCCGGGCGACCTGACGGCGGACAACTGGCTGCCGCTCGCCGAGGATGGTCTGCACGACGCCGACAACCCGGCGCTGGAGATCCTGCAGGAGCCGGGCGCGGCGCTGTCGCGTCTGCCGCCGGACGTCGCCGGCAACATGGTGCGCTGGGTGGATGCGCTGCGCGATGGCTACATCCAGCCGCGCACCAACATCTACCCGGAGACGGACATCCAGATCCTTGATAGCGAGGTGATCATGCGCCGCACCGGCGACCGCCCCTGGGTGGTCTTCCCGCACCGCCCGCACAGCGAGTGGCTGGACTGCAGCAACTGCCACGATGCGATCTTCGCCCGCGAGGCCGGCGCCACCCCGGTGAGCATGTTGCGCATCCTGCAGGGCGAGTACTGCGGGCGCTGCCACGGCGCGGTGGCGTTTCCGCTCACCGAGTGCGATCGTTGCCACGTGCTCGACCCGGAGACCGCCATGCAGAACCCACGGCCGGCCGCGCAACCGACCACTGCGCAGCCGGCGCAGTAGCCATGCGGCGGCACCCATGGTTGCTCTTCACCCTGCTGCTCTCGGGCCTGCCGCTGGTGGCGCCAGCGGAGTACGGCGACGTGGTGCTCAACCACCGCTCGGAAAAGGAGGGCATGCGCCCGGTGATCTTTCCCCACTGGTTTCACCGCATCCGCTTCCGCTGCAAGGTCTGCCACCACGAGCTGGGCTTCGAGATGCGCGCCGGCGGCAACGACATCTCGATGCGGGAAATCGTCGACGGCCGCTACTGCGGCCTGTGCCACAACGGCGAGGTGGCCTGGAGCACCGAGAACTGCGATCTCTGCCACTCCGGCCGGCCGGGGCTGCAGACCGGCATCCGCGGCGGCCACGAGACGCTGGGGCCAGGTCGGTGGTGAGGCCGTGGTGAGCGCACGATCCGCAGGACTGCTGGCGCTGGTGCTACTGCTCGGCGGCTGCGCCAGCGCGCCCGAATCGCGCCAGCTCAGCCTCTTCGAGCCGAGCGCAGCGGTGCTCTGGCCGGAGCTGCCGCAGACGCCGCGCTTCCGCTATCTCGGCGAGCTGGTCGGCGAGCGCAACTTCGGCTTGCGCGACGACCGCCGCGGCGCATTGCGGCGCGCCTTCGACTGGCTCACCGGACTCGACGCGCGGCACCGCCAGCCGCTGCGCCTGCGCCGCCCGGTGAGCGGCGCCAGCCTGCCCGACGAGCGCATCTTCGTCAGCGACGCCGGGCTGCAGGCGGTGGCGGTCTTCGACCTGCGCCAGCGCGCCGTGCAGCTGTGGCAGCGCGCCTGGGGCGAGCAGCGCTTCCGCGCCCCCGGCGGCGTCGTCGCCGAGGCCGGCGGCGGCCTGCTGGTGGCGGATGCGGAACTCGGCGCGGTGTTCCGCCTCGACGCCGACGGCGAACCGCGGGAGCGGATCGGCGACGGCCTGCTGCAGCGCCCCACCGGGCTGGCCCGCGATCCGGCCAGCGGGCGTCTCTACGTGGCTGACACCGCGGCCCACGACATCAAGGTTTTCGCCCCCTCCGGCGAGCTGCTCGACGTACTCGGCGGCCCCGGCAGCGCCGCCGGGCGCTTCAACGCACCCACCCACCTGGCCTTCGCCGGCGGCGACCTGTACGTCACCGACACCTTCAACGCGCGCGTCCAGCGCCTCGACGTGGGCGGCGACGGCGAGGCGCTGGCCAGCATCGGCCGGCGCGGCCTGTACGTCGGCGATCTGTACCGCCCGAAGGGCGTGGCGGTGGACGACGAGCAGCGCGTCTACGTGGTCGAGTCCTACTACGACCACCTGCTGGTGTTCGACGGCGGCGGCCGCCTGCTGCTGCCGATCGGTGGCGCCGGGCGCGGCCCGGGGCAATTTTTCCTGCCCGCCGGCGTGTGGCTGGACGGGCGCGATCGCATCTACGTGGCCGACATGTTCAACGCCCGCGTGGTGGTGATCCAGTTTCTCGGGGCCTGACGAGAATGCGCACACCGCTGCCAGCGCTGATCCCACCCGCCGCCAGAGTCGTCGCAGTGCCACTGGCCAGCGCGGCGATAGCCATCGCAGTGCTGGCCAGCGGCGCCGGGAGCGGCCGCGCCGACGACCGCGTCGCCGATGTCGCCGGCACCCGCCACAACCTCTCGGTGAGCGGCCCGGGCGAGGTGCGCGCCAGCGGCGAGTCGCAGCTCTGCGTCTTCTGCCACACGCCGCACGCTGCCGAGGCCGGCGCCACGCCGCTGTGGAACCGCGCGCTGTCCGGCGCCACCTACACCCCCTACACCTCGACCTCGCTGGACGCCGAGCTGTTGCAGGGCATCCTCGCCCAGCCGGCGGGCAGCTCCAAGCTGTGCCTGTCCTGCCACGATGGCACGCTGGCGATCGGCAGCGTCAATGTGCTCGATGGCGAGGCCGGGGCGAACATCGACATGCTCGGCACAGACGCCGGCGCGATACCCGCCGGCGACGGCCTGCAGAGCGGTTTCACGCGCAATCTGGGTGCCGATCTGGGCAACGACCACCCGATCTCCTTCACCTACGACGGCGCTCTTGCCCGCGCCGACGGCGAGCTGCGCGACCCGGCCGGCAGCGCGCACATCGGCGTGCGCGACATCGGCGTCAAGCCGCTGGTGCCGCTGGAACCCACCGGCCCCGGCGGCGATGGCCAGGTGCAGTGCGCCACCTGCCACGACCCGCACCTGCGCGCCGCGGACCCGCAGGAGAACGCCAAGTTCCTGCGCCTGCACCGCCTGCAGCGCGCCGCGCCCGGCGGCGGCGCGTTCAGTCCGGCCAACGACCTGATCTGCCTCGCCTGCCACGACAAGGGCTTGTCCTGGGCCATCTCGGCGCACGCCGACCCGGCGGTGGCCGACGAACTGTATCGCGCCGACGCCGCCGCGCAGCGCGAGTTTCCCGATGGCACCGCGGTGTGGCAGGCCGGCTGCCTCAACTGCCACGACCCGCACACCGTGCACGGCGCGCGGCGCCTGGCGCGCGAGGGCAGTGACAGCCCGTTGTCGCCCAAATCCGGCGGCGAATCGGCGATCGAGGAGACCTGCTACCAGTGCCACTCGGCTGCCGGCACGCTGGGCGGCAGCGCGGTGCTGCAGGGCCAGGGGCTGGCCGGCTTCGCGGTGCCGGATATCCGCACCGACTTCCTGCTGCCACGGCACATGCCGATCACCTCGTTCGATCAGCCGGCCGGCGAGGAGCGCCACGACATCGCCGACGCCGACCTCGGCGAGTCGCGCCAGCAACTCGGCCGCGGCGATCTGCAGAACCGCCACGCCGAGTGCAGCGATTGCCACAACCCGCATCGCGTGCTGCGCAACCGGCTGTTCAACGCCGCCGGCGACGATGCCTTCGGCACCCACGCCCACGGCCCGAGCGCCATCAGCCCCGGGCACAGCAACATCGCCTCCGGCGTGCTGCGCGGCGCCTGGGGCGTCGAGCCGGCCTACGGCTCGGCCAGCTTCCTCAGCCTGCCGACGCAGTACATCGAAAAGCGCGGCGACCCACCGCTCGGCGCCGGCAGCGCGGTCGGCAACAGCTATCTGACGCGCGAATACCAGCTGTGCCTGAAGTGCCACAGCGACTACGGCTACAACGACGACAACGCCTATCCCGAGTCGGCGCTGCGCCCGGAACTCGGCGCCAGCGGCGGCGGCACCCCCTTCGGCACCAACGACCTGCGCCAGTACACCAACCAGGCGATGGAGTTTCAGGCGCCGCTGGCCCACCGCGGCGAGGTGACCACGCTGGATTCCGGCGCCGGCGCCGCCTACACCAGCAACAACCACCGCGGCTGGCACCCGGTGATCGGGCCCACCGGGCGCAGCGCCGCGGTGCGCAACATGAGCGCCGGCGGCAACCTGTTTCTGGACCCGTGGAACGGCGCCAACATCGGCAGCCAGACCATGTACTGCAGCGACTGCCACGGCAGCGACACCCCGCCCGGCAGCGCCGAGCCGGTCGGCGGCGACAGCGGCCGGCCGTGGGGGCCGCACGGCTCGGAGAACGACTTCATCCTCAAGGGTGGCTGGGATCAGACCAGCGGCGCCGACGACTCGGCGGTCTGCTTCCGCTGCCACAGCTACAGCAACTACGCCACCGAGGAGAACGAAGGCGATCGAGAGGGCTTCGAGAGCGGCTTCGGCGGCCCCAAGGACAGCAATCTGCACGCCTTCCACGCCAAGCGCATCGACCGCCCGCTGCAATGCATGTGGTGCCACACCGCGGTGCCGCACGGCTGGAAGAACAAAGCGCTGCTGGTCAATCTCAACGACGTCGGCATCGAGGGTGGCGGTCCCGCCGGCGGCGCCGAGGTGCCGATCAGCAGCGACGCCGACAGCTACACGCGCGGCCCCTACTACGTCAACGCCAAGCTGAAGATCCGCACCTTCGCCAGCAGCGGCAACTGGGAGGAATCCAACTGCGGTTCGGCCAGCGGCAGCCCGGATGTCGGCCGCGAGTGGATGAAGCAGGTGTGTGCGAATCCACCATGAGGCAGGCCCTGGCACATCTCGCCTCGCTGCGCCTGAGCCTCGCTGGCATGCTCTGGCTGGGCGCCAGCCTGTTCGCCATCGCCGCCTCCAGCGAACTGGATCGCGACTGGCTGCTGCCGCCGCTGGCGCTGCTGGCGGTCAACCTGCTGGCGGCCATCGCCGTCAATCGCGCCTTTCGCCGCCGTCCCGGTCTGCTGCTGTTCCACTGCTGCCTGTTGGGTGTCGCACTGCTGGGTGCATTGGGCCAGTTGCTGCGCTTTGAGGGGCGCATCGAGCTGACCGTCGGCCAGCCGCTGCAGGCCGATGCCGTGGCGGTGGTGGATGCCGGTGTGCTGGCCGCCGGCGTCGACCAGCTGCCGACGATCGTGCAGGGGCACTTCCACGTCGATTATCGCCCCGGATTGGTGCGCGGCGAGACGCATACCAGTGCCGCGCCGCCAGGAGGCGAGGCGCTGGCCTTTGGCGACGGCCGGCCGCTGACGCTGCGCGGCTACCAGTTCTACAGCACGCCGAACAAGGGCTACGCGGCGGTGGTGCAGTGGCGCGGGCGCGACTCGGTGGCGGGCCGCGGCACGCTGCACTTTCCCTCCTTCCCGGCGCGCGAGTGGCAGCAGCGGCTCGACTGGACCACGCCCGGTGGCGATGCGCTGCGCATCGAACTGCTGCTGCCCGAGCGGGTCGACGCAGCGGTCGCCTGGCGGCTGGACAGCCGCGTCACCGCGGGCGAGCTGCGCATCAGCGATCAGCGTGGCCGGGTGCACAGTCTGGCCGCCGGCGAGTGGCTGGCGCTGCCCGGCGGCGCACTGCGCTTCGAGCGCCTGAGCATGTGGATGGGCTACCGCATTAGCCGCGAGCCGCAGCAGCCGTGGCTGCTGCTGCTCTGCGCGCTGGGCGCGCTGGCGCTGGGCCAGGACCTGTTGCGCGGCCAGTGGCGGCGCCCGGCGAACGGCGAGAGGTGTGCCGATGTCCACGCCTGAACAGCTGGCGCTGTGGGCGGGCGCGGCCTGCTACGCCATCGCTGCCGCCAGCCTGTTGCTGCCGCGAGCGCCACGCCGCGATGGGGTCGTCGCCGGCCCGTTGCCGGCCGGCCTGCTGCCCGCTGCCCTGCTACCCGCTGCCCTGCTACTCGGCGCCCTGCTGCTCGCCGTGGCCATCGCCGCGCGCTGGTCCCAGTTCGGCCAGGGGCCGTTTCTGACCCTCTACGAGATCCTGCTCAGCAACGCCTTCAGCCTGGGCCTGCTGTACGCCGCGCTGTACCGCCTGTACCCGCCGGCGCGCCCGGGGGCGCCGGGCGCGATCGCCGTGTTGCTGCTGCTGACCGGCTGGGCGCTGGCGGCGGACAAGGCATCGGTGCCGCTGCCGCCGACCTTCGACAACCCCTGGCTGTGGGCCCACGTGCTGCTCGGCAAGCTGTTTCTCGGCTGCGCGCTGGCGGCCTTCGGGCTCGCCGTGCATCGCCTGTGCGGCGGCCGCCAGCCGGCGGCGGCGATGTGGCAGCTGCTCGCCCTGGCCTTCGTCTTCGACAGCCTGATGATCACCACCGGCGCGGCCTGGGCACAGGACGCCTGGGGGCGCTTCTGGGGCTGGGATCCGGTGGAGGTCTGGGCCTTGCTGACCTGGCTGAGCGCCGCCATCGCGCTGCACGTCAGATCCACCCTGAGCCTGCCCGGCTGGGCCGGGGCGGGCATGGTCGCGCTGGTCTTCGGCCTGGCGTTCCTGACCTTCTTCGGCGTGCCGCTGCTCAACCAGGTGCCGCACCAGGGCGTGGTCCTGCCGGGCTGAGCCGCCGCGGCCGCGAATCGGTGCCGCCGAGCAGCTGGCGCAGGCGCCGCCAGGCATCCGCGGACTGGTCCAGCTCGGTGATCGCCGCGGCCAGCGCATCCCGCGCCGGCGCATCCAGCCGCTGCTCGGCGAGGGCGTCGAACTTGGCGCGGAACTCATCGGCGTCGAGCATGCTGTCGGGATCGCCACGGGCGGCGGTGGCGCCGCTGTCGAGCTGCTCACCGCCGCGCAGGCGAATCCGCACCCGGGCCTTGCGCACCGCCGGGAACAGCGCGTCGTACTCGGCGCCGCGGCGCATCCGCAGGCAGGCCATCAGGCGCAGGATGTCGGCATCGGTGAACAATCCCGCATCGCTCACCTCGGCCACCCCGACCCGCCCGCGCAGCAGCTGCGCGGCGATTGGATAGGCGATGTTGTACTGCGCCTGCTCGGTGTCGCGCGGCGGCGCGACGCTGAGTCGGCAGGCCTCCTCGAAGGTCTCCACCTCGATGGCCTCTATCTCGCGGTGGTCGATGGCGTGGCGCTGCATCAGCGCGGCGACCGCCTCCACCGGCGGTTGCGCCCAGCGGCACACCGGCTGCGGCTTGACGTACTGGCCGAGGGTCTCCCAGTTGTCGCCGAGATCATCCCAGTAGTGTTGCAGGTGGCGGTTCTCCAGCAGGATCACCGGCGCGCCGGTGAAGCCGGCGCGGGCCAGATAGGCGGCGCTGACGCCGGCCATCGCGCCCCAGCCGGAGCTGTCCTTGAGCATGCTCGGATGCCAGGTGACCTTGAGCATCAGCCCGCGCGGGCCGTGGTATTCGGCGATTCCCAGGGCGTGGCGAAAGGTTTCGCGATCAAAGCCCATCAGCCGCGCGCCCATCGCGGCGCAGGCCAGCGCCACCCAGGAACCCGAGGCGTGGTACTGGGCCGCGGTGTCCGGCGATTCGTGCAGCGCGCGGCCGCAGCGCGCGCCCAGCTCGTAGCCAACCAGCAGCGCGGCGAGCAGCTCGCGGCCGCCGTCGCTGTCGAGATCGTCGGCCCAGAG
>CBFCYW010000025.1:0-34059 GCA_965602395.1 uncultured Chromatiales bacterium | reverse complement strand
GCAAGATTGCCGACATCCTCCAGGCCCGCGGACAGCTCGACGAAGCGCTGCGCATTCGCAACGAAGACCAACTGCCCGTCTACCAGCAGCTCGGCGACGTTCGCTTAATCGCCATCACCCAGGGCAAGATTGCCGACATCCTCCAGGCCCGCGGACAGCTCGACGAAGCGCTGCGCATCTATGAAGCAGATGTCTTTCCTGTGTACGAACAACTCGGCGATACGCGGATGCTGTTAATTGACCGAGCCAACTTTGCGATGCACTTGCTCAAACGCGATGCGGACGGCGACCACGCCCGCGCGGCAGAGCTGCTGCAACTGGCGCTGACGGCGGCGCGGCAGATGCGGATTCCCGAGGCGGAGCAGATCGAGCGGATCATGGCGCGGCACGGCATCGAGCCGCAGGACTGAGGGCTAGCGCGCGCCGCGCCAGACCCGCAGCGGCGGCTGCCAGCGCACCGCCGGGTGCTGGCGGGTGGCGACGATCAGCCGCCGGCAGAAATCCCAGCTGTTTTCGTCCATATCGCGGTGGTGGCTGAGCAGGCCGGTGGGCTCGTCGGCGTCGCGCAGGCCGCTGCGCCGCGCCACCAGATGGCGCAGCAGCATGCCGCAGGCGCGGTAGTCGCCGACGAAGCCGCGGCCGCCGCGCCAGTGCACCGGGTCGCAGTGGGCGTTGACGCGCAGCACGCCGGCTGCGGCCAGCGGCGCGCGCCGCGCCCACATGGCGGACAGGCCGCGCAGCCCGGCGCGCGGCAGATCCGCCGCCAGGCTGGCGTCGATGCGATTCCACGGCGGCACCAGCACCGGGGCGAAGCGCGCGCCGAAGGCCGCCGCCAGCCGCGCGCGCGCCGCGGCCAGCTCGGCGAGCAGCGCGGCGCGCGGCAGGCCGGGGGGAAATTCGCACTTTTTCACCCCGGCCGCGGCGCGATTGCGGTGGGCGATGCCGTGTTGCAGCACCGCCGCCGGCGGCTCGCCGGGAAAAGCGTCGAGTCGCGCCGGCAGGCTGTCGCGCAGCTCGGCGGGGATCACCGCCAGCGCCACCGCGACGCCCTCGCCGGCGGCCAGATCGAGCAGCCGGCGCAGCGCCGGGCCGTCGGCGCAGGCGTCGTCGTCGCGCCACCAGAAGCTCGCCACCCGGCCCTGTTCGGCCCACAGATCCAGCTCGCGGCGCAGGCCGTCGAAGGCGTTCACGGCTCGCGCTCCGCGCAGCGCTGCTCGATCAGCTCGGCGGCGCGCTGGCCGCGGTCGATATGCACCGCCGGCATCTGCGGCGGCGCGGCCAGTACAGATTGCAGCGCGGCGGCCAGCGCTGCGCCGCTCAAGCCATCCTCCGCCAGCCGCTGCGCGCGGCCCAGCTCGGCGAGCCGCGCGGCGCGCAGGCTCTGCTCACGCTCGCCGCGCCGGGCGTAGGGCACCAGCACCGCCGGCGCAGCGCTGCGCAGCAGATCGACCACCGTGTTGTAGCCGGCCTGCGACACCGAGGCGGCGCAGTGCGCCAGGCGCGCGGCGAAGTCGTCGCGGTTGCGCTCGACGATCACCCCCCCCTGCGCGGCCTGTTGCTGCGCGGCCTGTTGCTGCGCGGCCTGTTGCTGCGCGGCCCCCTGCAGCGCGTGAAAATCCGCCGCCGGCAGATTCGGCCCGGCGCGCAGCCGCCAGCGGCGGCCGGCCAGCGCGGCATCCGCGGGATGGGCGGCGCGGGCGTCGAGCGCGGCGCGCAGCAGCGCCAGTCCCACCGCGCCGCCGCCGGCGGAAACGAGGATTTCGCCGCCGGCGCGCTGGATCGGCGCTGCTGAAATAAGCGATTCGGCGGCCGGCGGCGCACTGTCGAGGTAGCCGGCGTAATCCAGCGGCAGGCGCAGGCGCGCGGCGGGAAAGCTCAGCGACAGCGGCGCCAGCGCCGGGTCGCCGTGCACCAGCAGCGCGTCGTAGTGGGCGTGCAGCAGGTCGAGCACCTCGGCCTCGCGGTGCGGCGCCGGCTGCAATATGTCGCGAATCGAGCTGAGCCGCAGCGGCCGCGGACTTCGCTGCGCGGCGGCGTCGAGCAGCGCCAGCAGCTCCCCGCGCAGGGCGCGGCGGCCGAAGGGGAAGGTCTCGGTGATCAGCACATCGGCGCGGCGCGCGGCGAAGTGGTCGAGCAGCAGCCGGCGGCGGCGGGCGCGCAGGGCGGCGTCGAAGGGCCGTCCGCGGGCATCGACCAGATCGCCGAAATCGCCATCGCGGGCGTGGATCGGCGGCAGTTGCAGCAGCGCGAAGCCGCGGTGGTCGAGATCCGCCAGCGGCCGTCCGCCGGAGGCCAGCAGCACGCGGTGGCCGCGCGCCGCCAGCGCCCGCGCCAGCGCCGCGGCGCGGCGCAGGTGGCCGCTGCCGAGCAGGTGCTGAACGTGGATGAAAACGTCGAGACGGCGCAGCGCGGCTGCCATCAGGCCGGTTGTCGGGCGCTGCGGTGGCGCTTGTCGAGGTACGGCGCCACCATGTCGTTGATCCGCAGCAGGCCGTCGAGCAGGCCCGGGTGGGCGCCGGCGGAGGGCGGCGATTGCCGCGGCAGGGCGCGCAGCGCGGCGGCCATGCGCGCCGGATCGCGCGACTGCTCGGGGTCGAGCATGTGCACCAGCCCCAGCCGGCTGGCGCGCTGGGCGCGGATCAGTTGCTCGCGGCGCGGCGCGGTGCGCGGCACGATCAGCGCCGGGCGGTCGAGGGAGAGAATCTCGCAGAAGGTGTTGTAGCCGCCCATGGCGACGACGCCGTCGGCCTCGCGCATCAGCAGTTCGAGCTGGCTGTCGAAGGTCAGCGTCTCGACCTGCGGCAGGCGCGCGGCGCGCTCGCCGAAGGCCACCTGCCGGAGCGGCGCCATGAACGGGCCGAGGACGATCACCGCGCGCGGCAGGCCGGCCTCGGCCTCGTAGGCGCGCAGCACCCAGTCGATCATCTCCTCGCCGTCGCCGCCGCCGCCGGCGGTGACCAGCACGAAGGGCTGGCTGGTATCCACCGGCGCCGGCAGGCTGCGCGCGGCGGGGGCCTCGCGGCGCAGAAAGCCGCTGTAGCGCAGCTTGTCCTCCACCGCAGCCGGCATGCCGACGTCGCGCAGCGGGCTGCCCATGCCCTCGGGGCCGTAGACCCAGATCTCGTCGTAGAGCTGTTCGAGGATCGGCTGCACGCGCTTGCGCTGCCACTCGGCGCGCAGCGCGGCGGGGTCGTCCATCACATCGCGCAGGCCGAGCGCGCAGGGCGTGCCCCTGGCTTTGAGCATCTCCAGGGTGCTGACCACCTCGCCTTTCAGCCCGCCGGGTTCCTTGTCGACCAGAAACAGATCCGGGGCGAAGGTCTCGGCGGTGTGATAGATGATCGATTCGCGCAGCGCCAGGGTCTGCTCCAGCTGGATATCCAGCGCCAGCGAGGTGTATTCGCCGTCGCTGAGCTTGATCACCCCGGGGATGCGCACGAAATCGACGTGGCTGCAGTAGTCGAAGCTGCCGACGATCGGCGAGCCGGAGAGGATCAGTACGGAGAGCTCCGGGTAGTGCCCGACCAGCGAATGGGCGATGGCGCGGCAGCGCCGCAGGTGGCCCAGGCCGAAGCTGTCGTGGCTGTAGATCAGCACCCGGGCGCCGCTATAATGCTGATTCATCTCCATTCTTGTCGTCGCCCCCATACTGCCTCCAGATTTAAGTGATCGCCTGCCGGGCCACTGCCCGCGGCATCCGCCAGCGGCTACACTGGGCGCCCGGCGCCACCGTGCGGATACGCGTTGCGCCACCACCGGGGAGCCCTGCCATGCGCCAGTGGCTGCGCCGACGGAATGTCTCCGCCGGCCTGTTCGACCGCCTCAGCGACTCACAGTTGCCAGCGCGCGTGCGCGCCGCCGTGCTGCGCCAGCAGGAAAGCAGCGAGATCGCCATCGGCTGGGTGCAGCTGGCGGTGGTCAGCGCCTTCGCCACGCTCTACGCGCTGGCGCCGAAAACCTTTGCCGATGACACCTTCGCACCGGTTCCCTGGGCACTCGGCGGCTACTTCCTGTTTACCGTGCTGCGCCTGCTGCTGGCCCACCAGAGACGCCTCAACGACTTCATGCTGTACCTGTCGATCGTGTTCGACATGGGCCTGCTGCTGGGTCTGATCTGGAGCTTTCACCTGCAGTACGAGCAGCCCCCGTCGTTCTATCTGAAGGCGCCGACGCTGCTCTACGCGTTCATTTTCATCGCCCTGCGCGCGCTGCATTTCGAGGCGCGCTTCGTGCTCGCCGCCGGCTTCACCGCGGCCGCCGGCTGGGGCGCGATGATGTGGTACGCGATGGGCGATATGAGCCTCGCCGATCCGATCACCCGCGATTACGTCGAGTACATGACCTCCAACCGCATCCTGCTCGGCGCCGAGTTCGACAAGATCATCTCGATACTGGTGGTCACCGGCATCCTCGCCTACGGCGTGGATCGCGCCCGACGGCTGCTTGAACACGGTGTCGCCGAGGCGCAGACCGCGCAGCAACTGGCGCGCTTCGTGCCCAGCGAGGTGGCGGCGCTGGTGGCCGGCTCCGAGGACGGCGTGACCCCCGGCCAGGGCGAGGTGCAGGAGGCGACCATCCTGTTCACCGACATCGAGAGCTTCACCGGCATCGCCGAGCGCCGCGCGCCGCGCGCGCTGATCGCCGCGCTCAACGAATACTTCGCACTGGTCGCCGAACCGATCCACCGCCGCGGCGGGGTGATCAGCCAGTTCCAGGGCGATGCGATCCTCGCCACCTTTAACGCACCGCGCCCGGACGCCCAGCACGCCGAACACGCGGTGCTCGCCGCGCTGGACATCCAGCGGCTGCTCGATGGCCGCACCTTCGGCGACGGGATCGTTTTCAACACCCGCGTCGGCATCAACAGCGGCGAAGTGGTCGGCGGGCTGGTGGGCAGTGGCGAGCGGGTCAGCTACACGGTGCACGGCGACGATGTGAATCTGGCGGCGCGGCTCGAAGCGCTGAACAAGGAATACGGCACGCGGGTGATCGTCTCCGAGAGCACGCGGGCGCGCATCGACGACACGCAGCTGGAATTTCGCCGGCTCGGCGAGGTGGAGGTGCGCGGCCGGCGCCAGCCTCTGGTGATCTACACCATCGGCTAGATGGCCAGCGCGGCGCGCGCGGCTTCAGGCGGCGGCGTCGGGGCGCTGCGCGCGGTCGCCGACGCCCTTGAGAATCCAGCGCCGCGCGGCGTTGGCCAGCTCGTCGGGCTCGAACTTGGCGATGAATTCATCGGCGCCGACCTTATCCACCATCGCCTTGTTGAAATTGCCGCTCATCGAGGTGTGCAGGATCACCGGCAGATGCCGCAGCGCCTCGTGATTGCGAAGATGCGTGACCAGCGTGTAGCCGTCCATCTGCGGCATCTCGATATCCGAGATGATCAGCGTCAGGCGGGCGAAGGCGTCCGGGTCGTCGGCGGCCATGCTGGTGAGCAGATCCAGCGCCTGCTGACCATCGTTGGCGAGCATATATTCGGCACCGATCTGCTGCACGGTGCGCTTGATCTGGTTGCGCGCCACCACCGAATCATCCACCACCAGCACGGTGTTGGGTTCGCCGAGTCTGGCCTCGCCGATGACGGCCTCGGAGACCACGTCGTCGCTGCCGATCACCTCGGCGAGCACGCGCTCCACGTCGAGCACACCGATCAGCTCTTCATCGACCCGGGTCACCGCGGTCAGATAGCCGGAATCGCCACTGCCCTTCGGCGGCGGCAGGATTTCCTGCCAGTTCTGGTTGACGATGCGATCCACCGAGTCGACCAGAAAGCCCTGCTCGTGGCGGTTGTATTCACTGATCACGAGAAAGCAGCCGGCGATCTCGCCAATCGGCGGCAGGCCCACCGCCATGCCCAGATCGATCACCGGAATGGTCTTGCCGCGGATATTGACGATGCCGCGCACCACATGATGGGCGCGCGGAATCTGCGTCAGCGGCGGGCACTGGATCACCTCGCGCACCTTGAACACATTGATGGCGAAGCGCTGCGGGCTTTTGAGCCGGAACAGCAGCAGCTCCATCCGGTTGTGCCCGGCGAGCTGGGTGCGGGCATCCACGGACGCGATGAATCCAGACATGATCGGCCTCCCTCTGTGCCGCCCTCGCGGGCGGTTATTGTCGATTGGCGGAGCGCGGCGCGGCCGCCTCACACACGGGCACAGAGTCGGCCGCAGCCGGATCGGCTTTAATCGGGCGCGCCGCGAACCGGGCGGCAATCAGCGCGAGGATCAGCCGGTGGAACGGCTCTTGCAGTGCTCGGTGCATGC
Source organism: uncultured Chromatiales bacterium (assembly GCA_965602395.1). GTDB lineage: Bacteria > Pseudomonadota > Gammaproteobacteria > CBFCYW01 > CBFCYW01 > CBFCYW01. The sequence goes on along the minus strand of CBFCYW010000025.1, from coordinate 27,787 downwards.
AATACCACAAGCGCCAATATATTGACTATTCGCCGCAACCAGCGCCGCGCCGCTCGCGATTCGGGCTGAAACCCGGGCCACGGCGCCACCGGGCGACTGGCGCCGCGCTGCTCGCCAGCCCGTTTATCGCCCTGTTGTTCGCCCTGGCCGCAGCCGCGCTCGGCACGCTGAGCCGCGGCGCCGAAGCCGCCGGGGGCATCCCGCGGCAGAATGTGGAAGCGGTGCGCGAAGCGATCCGCGAGTTCGCCCGCGAGCACGATTTCGGCACCGCCGAGCAGGCCCGCGTAGTGGTCGGCCACATCGACCCGCGGCTGCGCCTGCGCCAGTGCGAGACGCCGCTGCAAGTCGCCTTCAACAGCCAGCAGCAGCGCAACTCGGCGCGCGCCTTCGTCGCCGTGCGCTGCGCCGCGCCGGCGCCCTGGACCATCTACGTGCCGATCGACCTGCAGCTGTTCGGCGAAGTCGCCATCAGCCGCCGCCCGCTGCCACGCGGCGCCGTGCTCAGCGCCGCCGACCTGCAACTGGCGCGGCGCAATCTGGCCAACCTGCCCGGCGGCTACTTCACCGACCCGAGCGAACTGGTGGGCATGCAGCTGCGCCGCCCGCTGGCCGGCAACTCGGTGCTCTCGCCCAACAGCGTGGTGCCGCCGAAGGTGGTGCGCCGCGGCGAGCGGGTCGCACTGATCCTCGACACCGGCGCGGTCAGCGTACGCATGCGCGGCACCGCGCTGGCCGACGCCGCGCGCGGCGAGCGCGTCGCGGCGCGCAACGCCAGCTCCGGGCGCGTGGTGGAGGGTACCGCCAGCGCGCCGGGGGTGATAAAACTCAACCCGCGCTGATCACTGCCGATAGATCAGGTTGCAGGCGTCAGCTTGTTGACACTATCCGACTCGAAAAGCGCTAAAGCTTCGGATATGTTGACCGCTATCGCGTGCATGGCTTCACTCGGGAGTGAGAGAGATGAACAACCCTATCGACGGAATCGGCCGCAGTCGCCCCCCCATCGCCGCGGAAATCGGCGCCGCCAACGGCGCGCAGAAACCGGCCAACGGCAGCGCCCCGGCAACACCGGGTGGCGATCTGGTCAAGCTGACCGACACCGCCTCCTCGCTGCAACAGATCGAAAAGCAGATGGCCAGCGAACCGGCCGTCGACCCGGCGCGCGTCGCCGCGGTCAAAGACGCGCTTGCCGCTGGCGATTACAAAATCGATGCCGAGCGCGTGGCGGAGAAATTCATCGAGGTCGAGCGCGCCCTCGGCAAGGTCTAGCGCGACGATGAGTGCGCAGCGACCCGACCCGCGCGGCGAACTCGGCGCGCTGCTGCGCCAGCAGCGCGAACACGGCGAGCGCCTGCTGGATGTCAGCCGGGCGATCGGCGATGCGCTGCGCGACTGCGACTATCCGGCCCTGCACCGGCAGCTCGACGCCCAGCGCCAACTGCACGCCGCGCTCGACGACGCTGGCCGGCAACTGAGCGCGCTGCTCGAAGCCTGCGGCCAGGCCAGCGACAGCGCCGGCCTGCGCAGCCTGCTACGGCAGCTCGACGGCAGCGACCACGGCGAGCTGCACCGCAGCTGGCGCAGCCTGCGCGAAATCCTCGGCAACTGCCGCGAGCGCAACCACGGCAACCGCGTGGTCGCCCTGCAGGGCGAGCGCCACAGCCAGGAAGCACTGGCCCTGCTCAGCGGCGCCAGCCGCCGCAACGCCACCACTTACGACGCCAGCGGCGCGGTCCAGCGCGGCCTCGGCAGCCGCGATCTCGGCGCCGCCTGAGGCGCCGCACGAGACTTCACCGCCCACCCTCCTCCGGCGGCGTCAGCCGCCAGTTCAGCTCTGCCTCACAATTCTCCATGTAGCGCTGCGCCGCGCACATGTGCCGATACATGATGTCGCGCGCCGCCTCGGCGTCGCCGCGCTGCAGCGCACCGAGCAGGCGAATCTGGTAGTCCAGACCGGTCTCGCGCAGCTGCGGATTGGGCGCGTCGTAGATGCGCCGGCAGATCGATAGCTCGCGCAGCAGGTTCTGCAGAAAGCCGCAGAAGAAACCCAGCACCGGATTCGGGCACAACTCTGCCATCACGCTGTGAAAATCCAGCTCGGCGAGGCGTTGGCGGTACTCCTCACCGGTGTTCGCCGCCGGGTGGTCGTAGAGCCGGATGGTGTCGTTGAGGCAGCGGAAATCCGCCTCGCCGAGACGCCCGGCGAGGCTCGCCGCCAGCTCGGGTTCGAGCAGCTTGCGCAACTCGTAGACCGCGCCGATAGTCGGCTGCCTGAAGAAGAAATAGTTGCCGAGCAGCTGCATGGCGCGATCGCCGTCGATGGCGGCGACGAAGGCGCCGCCGCCCGGCCCGGTGCGCGTGCGCAGCAGACCCTGGGCGCGCAGCGCGCCGAGCGCCTCGCGCACCGTGCTCTTCGAGGCGCGGAACTGCGCCATCAACTCGCGCTCCTGGGGCAGGCGATCGCCCGGCTGCAGCCCCTGCTGCACGATCAGTTCCTTGAGTCGCCCGGCGATCTCCGTCGGCCGCGGCGTCGAACGCCGCGGCGTGGCGCCGTCGGCGCGCTCCGGGTCCGCCGCGTGGCGGCGGGGTGCGGCATCGCTCATGCCGATTCGGTCTCCGTAGGACTGTCTGGGGCAGGGTTGCGCGCAGCCGGCGCGGCGCGCGCCAGTGGATCATAGCAGGCAACCAGCGCCGCCGATTCCCCGCTGGCGGCGCGCAGCGACGGCGCGTCGCCGCGGCACTCGGCGGCAGCGCGCGGACAGCGCGCGGCGAAGGCGCAGCCCGGCGGCGGCGCATAGGGATCGGGCAGCTCGGCGGGACTCGGCTCGCCGGCCATGCGCCGCCGCCCGGGCACCGGCGCCGAATCCAGCAGCAGCCGCGTGTAGGGGTGCTGCGGCGCGGCGAACAGGCGCGCCGCCGGGGCCAGCTCGACCACGCGCCCGAAGTACATCACCGCCACCCGGTCGCTGATGCTCTCCACCACCGACAGATCGTGGCTGATGAACACGTAGGTCAGACCGAAGCGCTGCTTGAGTTCGGCGAGCAGACCGAGCACCTGGGCCTGCACCGAGACATCCAGCGCCGAGACCGGCTCGTCGAGGACGATGATGCGCGGCCTCGCAGCGAGCGCGCGGGCGATGCCGATGCGCTGCGCCTGGCCGCCGGAAAACTCGTGCGGATAGCGATCGAGAAACTCCTCGCGCAGGTTGACCGCCGCCATCAGTTCGCGCAGCCGGACGTCGCGCGCCGCGCGGTCCAGACCGAGCAGGTGGATCATCGGTGCGCTGAGGATGCTGCGCACCGTCTTGCGCGGGTTCAGCGAGCTGAGCGGATCCTGGAAAACGTACTGCACGGTGCTCGCCAGGGCGCGACCGTCGGCGCCCAGTCCACCGCGGATGTCGTGCCCGGCGAGGCGGATGCGCCCGCCGCTGGGCCGGTCCAGCCCGACCAGCATGCGCGCCAGGGTCGACTTGCCGCAGCCGGACTCGCCGACGATGCCCAGCGTCTCGCCCTCGGCGATGCTCAGGTCCACACCGCGCAGCGCGTAGAGGCTGGGCGCGCGCCCGCGCAGCAGGCGGCGCTCGCCGCCGAAGCGGCGCTGCAGCGCCTCGACCTCCAGCAGCGCAGGTCGCAGCGACGGCTCGCCGGATCTCGCCTGGCTCACGATGTCCCCCCGTCCGCTGGCGACGCTGCCGGCGCGGGGTCGCCGGCCAGCGGCAGCGGGTAGCGACAGCGCACCTCGCGAGCCGCCGCGCCGCCGCCGGCGTCGGGCAGCGGCCGCAGGTCGATCTCGCCGCGCGCGCAGTCGTCGCGCGCCCGCGGGCAGCGCGGCGCGAAGGCGCAGCCGGGCGGCAGGCGATCCACCGCCGGTGGCAGGCCGGGGATCGCATCGAGGCTGCGCCGCGGCTCGCCGAGCACCGGCACGCAGTCGATCAGCTTGCGCGTGTAGGGGTGCGCCGGGCTGGCCAGCACCGCGGCCGCCGGTCCCAGCTCGACCACCCGCCCGGCGTACATCACCGCCACCCGGTCGCAGATCTCGGCGACCACGCCGAAGTCGTGGGTGATGAACAGCACCGCGGCGCGGCGCTCGCGGCGCAGGCGGTCGAGCAGGCGCAACATCTGCGCCTGCACGGTGACATCCAGCGCGGTGGTCGGCTCGTCGGCGATCAGCACGCGCGGATCGTTGGCCAGCGCCATGGCGATGCACACCCGCTGGCGCATGCCGCCGGACAGCTCGTGGGGATAGGCGTCGAGGCGCTGCGCGGGGTTGGGGATCTGCACCAGTTCGAGCAGCTCGACCACCCGTCGGCGCGCCTCGGCGCGGCCCAGCGGGCGGTGCGCGCGCAGCGCCTCGGCGACCTGCTCGCCGATCCGGAACAGCGGGTGCAGGCTGGACAGCGGGTCCTGAAAAATGTACGCAAAATCGCCGCCGCGCAGCTCGCGCAGGCGCGCGTCGGGCACGTCGAGCAGGTCCTCGCCGGCGTAGCCGACACGACCGCCGACGATGCGCCCGGCGGGCGTCGGCACCAGGCCGAGCAGCGACATGGCGGTCACCGACTTGCCGCTGCCGGACTCGCCCACCAGACCGAGGCACTCCTCCTCGCGCAGCTGCAGATCGACGCCGCCGACGGCGCGGTAGACGCGCCGGCCGATCTCGAACTGCGTCTGCAGCCCGCGCACATCGAGCAGCGGCTGCCCGCTCTCGCCAGCGGCAGTGGCCGCCGGGCGCGGGCGCGCCGCATCCACCGCGGTGCGCGCCGCCGGCCGCGTCAGGGCGCCGGACTTGAGGCGCGGATCGAGCAGGTCGCGGATGCCGTCGCCGAGCAGATTGATGCTCATCACCAGGGCGAAAATCATCAGCCCGGGGATGATCGACACGTGCGGCGCGGTGAACAGCAGCTTGCGGCCCTCGCCGAGCATCGAGCCGAGATCCGCCTGCGGCGGCTGCGCACCGAGACCGAGGAAGGACAGCCCGGCGGTCTCCAGAATCATCCAGCCGACGGTGGTGGACATGGTGATGACGATCGTCGGCAGCACATTGGGCAGCACCTCGGTGGCCAGCACCAGCGCGTGGCCCTTGCCGGAGAGGCGCGCGGCGTCGACGAATTCGCGCCGCGCCAGGCCGACGGTGACGCCGCGGATGTTGCGTGCGAAAAACGGGATGTTGACCACCGCGATGGCGTACAGCGCATTCATCAAGCCCGGCCCCAGCGCGGCGACGATAGCCAGCGCCAGCAGGATGTAGGGAAAGCCCATCAGCATGTCGATGCCACGCATGATGAGGTTGTCGGTGCGGCCGCCGAAGTAGCCGGCGACCAGGCCGATCAGCGAACCGATCAGCGCCGCCACCAGGGTCGCCGAGATACCCATCGCCAGCGAGGTGCGCGTGCCGTGCAGCAGGCGCGCCAGCAGGTCGCGACCGAGCTGGTCGGTGCCCAGCGGGTGGCCCGCGTCGGCCAGTGGACGGAGCAGGCGATCGGCTGGCGCGGTGGCGTCCGGGTCGGCCAGCGGCAGCAGCGGCACCAGCAGGGCGAGCAGCAGCAGTGCGGCAAACAGCGCCAGCCCGGTGGCGGCGAGGCGGTTGGCGCCGAGCAGCGCCCAGGCGGAGGGGCGGCCGCTGCCGGCGAGGCTGGCGACGCTCACGACTTGAGTCTCGGGTCGAGCAGCGACTGGGCGACGTCGGCGAGCAGGTTGAACAGCACGTAGCTGGTCGCCACCACCAGCACGCCGCCCTGCACCAGCAGCAGGTCGCGGGTGGCGATGGCCTTGACCAGCATGCCGCCGATGCCCGGCCACTGGAAGACGGTTTCGATGTACACCGCGCCGCCGAGCACGAAACCGGCCTGGATGCCGATCACCGGGATCACGCTGACCAGCGCCGCCCGGAAGGCGTGGCGGTAGATCACCCGGCGCTCGTCAAGCCCCTTGGCGCGCGCGGTGCGGATGTAGTCCTGGCGCAACACTTCGAGCATCGCGCTGCGCGTCAGCCGCGCGATCACCCCGGTGGCCACCACCGAGAGCGTGCAGGCGGGCAGGATCAGGTGCAGCAGCAGATCGGGCAGATCGCCGCCGCCGTAGATCGCGTACATGCCGCTGGCCGGCAGCAGCTGCCAGGTGACGGCGAACAGCAGGATCAGCAGCAGCCCGAGCCAGAAGGACGGCGTGGAGATGCCGATCAGCACGGTGAAGGTGATCAGCCGGTCCGCCCAGCCGAACTGGCGCACCGCGGAGACGATACCCGCCAGCAGGCCGAGCAGCGAACAGATCAGCAGCGCGCTGCCGGCGAGGATCAGTGTCGCCGAGAAGCGCTCCAGCACCTCGTCGATGACCGGCCGGTTGAGCGAGTAGGAGCGGCCGAAGTCACCCTGCAGCAGGTTGCCCAGCCAGATCGCGTACTGCTCGACCAGCGACTTGTCGAGGCCCAGCTCGCGGTTGATCCTGGCGATGTTCTCCGGCGTGGCGTAGGCGCCGAGGATGGCCAGCGCCGGGTCACCGGGGATCATCGCCATGATCAGGAAGACGATGATCGTCAGGCCGAAGACCACCGGAATCGCCGACAACAGACGGCGCAGGATGTAGTAGCCCATGCGGGTGCGTCTCGGCGCGCTCGCCGCCGCGGGGTCACCCCCGCGGCGGCGCCGCACTCACTGCTTGGTGACGCCGCCGAGCAGCAGGAAGAACGAGGGCTGCAGTTTGAAGCCCTCGACCCGCGCACCGCTCACCGCGTTCTGCTTCCAGTTGGCGATGAAGGCCCAGGGCGCGTCGTCGCGGACGATGGTCTGCATCTCCTTGTACAGCCGCGCGCGCTCGGCCTGGTCGGTGGAGCGGCGCGCCGCTTCGAGCAGCTCGTCCACCTCGGGATTGGAGTAGTAGCCGGAGTTGAAGCCGCCCTTGTCCGGCCAGGCGTCGGTGCGCAGCGCCAGGTAGGGCAGGGTGTCCGGATCGTTGGTCATCCACGCCATCTCGGCCATGTCCGCCTTGCCTTCGAGGCCCGGATTGACCTTGCCGAGGAAGGTGTTCCACTCATAGGTCTCGATCTCGACCTGCAGCCCCACCGCGGCCAGATCGGCCTGAATGGCGGCGCCCATGGGCACCGGATCGAGCATCCCCGAGCCGCCCTCGGTGACGTAGAAGGTCAGCTCGGCACCCTCGTGGCCGGCGGCGGCGATCAGCTCGCGGGCCTTGTCCGGATCGTGCGGATAGGGCTGCAGCGACTCGTTGTAGGCCCAGGCGAAAGCCGGCGGCGTCGGCCCGGCGGCGACCGCCGCAGTGCCCTGCAGCACGTTGTCCACCAGCGCCCGCTTGTCGATGGCGTAGTTGACCGCCTGGCGCACGCGCTTGTCCGCCATCGGCCCCTCCTTGGCGTTGAGGATCAGGAACCAGACGTGCGGCCCGGCCTGCTCGTAGACGGTGAAGGCGTCGTCCGCGGCGAACTGGGCGACGTTGTCCGGCGGCACCTCGACCATCAGGTCCAGGCCGCCGGAGAGCATCTCGGCGACGCGCGTGTTGGCATCGGTGATCGGGCGGAAGATCAGTGCCTCCAGCGACGGCGCGGCGCCCCAGTAGTCATCGTTGCGCACGACCACCACCTTGGCGTTGCTCTGCCACTCGGCGAAGCGGAACGGCCCGGTGCCGGAGGGGTTGCGGCCGAACTCGGCGCCGTGTTCGCGCACCGCCGCCGGGGAGACGATCAGCCCGGTGGGATAGGCGAGGTTGGAAAGAAACGGCGCGTAGGGTTCCTTGAGGGTGAACACCACGGTGCCGGCGTCCGGCGCGGCGACGCCGTCGATGGCGCTGAAGAAGAACGACAGCGGGAAGGGGCCGGTGTCGTGGAAGGGGTGGGATTCGTCGAGCATGCGGTCGAAGTTGAACTTCACCGCCGCCGCGTCCAGCGCGCTGCCGTCGTGGAACTTGACGCCCGCGCGCAGCTTGAAGGTGTAGCTCAGGCCGTCGTCGCTGATGCTCCAGGACTCGGCCAGCGCCGGCTCCACCTGCAGGGTACCGTCGGCATAGCGCACCAGCCCCTCGTAGACGTTCATCAGGATGCGGAAATCGTTGACTGCAGTGACAGTGTGCGGATCGAGCGACTTCGGCTCGGCGATCTGCCCCACCACCAGCACATTGGGCGGGGTTTGCGCCGCGGCGCTGCCCCAGGGGGCGGCCAGCGCAGTGGCCAGTGCAGCGGCGAACAGGCCGATCGCGCCGAGCGATCTGATCTTGTTGAGCAAGGCTTGCATGATTTTCCTCCGATTCTTTCGAGATTCTCCCCAGGCCGCGAGCAAATTTATCATTATAAAATTAGCCTTAGCAAGAATTGTTCATGATTATTATACTGAATCTCAGCCATCCCGGCGCCGGTTGACCGACGCCCCGCCAGCCACGCAGCGCCCCCACAGGAGCCGGCATGCCACAACCGCAGCCCGCCATCGATCCGCAACGCCTCGCCGCGCGCCTTGCCGCGGTCAATCGCTTCGGCGCCCTGCCCGGCGAGCCAGGCGTGCACCGGCTGAGCTTCTCCGCCGCGGACATGGCCGCGCGGCGCTGGCTGATCGACGAGATGCGCAAGCTCGGCCTGGCCGCGCGCATGGACGCGGTGGGCAATGTCATCGGCCGCTGGGAGCCGACGCCAGCCGCCGCCGCGCGCCCGGCGGTGCTGCTCGGCTCGCACCTCGACTCGGTGCCGCGCGGCGGTCCGCTGGACGGCGCCCTCGGGGTGATCGCCGCGCTGGAGTGCGTGCAGGCGCTACGCGACGCCGGCATCCGCCCGGCGGCGCCCATCGAGGTGGTCGCCACCAGCGAGGAGGAGGGCCGCTTCGGCGGCATGCTCGGCGCCCAGGCGATGGCCGGGCTGGTCGACGCGGACTGGTTCGACAGCGCCGTCGACGACAGCGGCCAGCCGCTGCGCGAGGCGCTGCGCGGCGCCGGACTCGACCCGGGCGACTACCCCTCGGCGCGCCGCGACCCGGCGCAGGTGGCGGCGTTTCTCGAACTGCACATCGAGCAGGGGCCGGTGCTCGATCGCGCCGGCGCGCCGGTGGGCATCGTCGAGGGCATCTCCGGGGTGTTCAACTGGGCGGTGGCGCTGCGCGGCGAGGCCAACCACGCCGGCACCACGCCGATGGATCTGCGCCGCGACGCCTTCCGCGGGCTGGCCGACTTCGCCGCGGCGATCCCGCAGCTCATCGCCGCCACCGGCACCCCGGCCAGCCGGCTCACCGTCGGCCAGGTCGAACTGCAGCCCAACTTCGCCCACACCGTGCCCGGCGGCTGCGACTTCACCCTCATCGGCCGCGACACGGACGAGGCGGTGATGCGCGCGCTCGCCGACGCCTGCCGCGCGCGCCTGCGCGCTGCGGCCGACGACCACGGCCTGCAACTGTCGCTGCACGAGGCCAGCTGGCTGGCGCCGACGCCGTGCAGCGCCCAGATCGTCGCCGCCTTCACCCGCCAGGCGCGCAAGCTCGGCCTGCGCGCCGTGCACATGCCCAGCGGCGCCGGCCACGACACGCAGATGATGGCCCGCCTGACCCGCGCCGGGATGATCTTCGTGCCCAGCGCCGGCGGCATCAGCCACGCCCCGGAGGAATTCACCGCGCCGGAACACATCGAGGCCGGCTGCACGCTGCTGCTGCACACCCTGCTGGAGCTGGCCGGCTGAGCTGCGCCCGACGAGTCGCCCTTGCGCAGCGGTGGCGCCAGCGGCGATCCTGAACACCCGACGACAACCGCGAAGTCCCAGCAGCGATGCCCGAGTCGAAAACCGCAAGCCCCAGCCTCGAAGTCGAACTCAAACTCACCTTCAGCCAGCAGCAGGCGGCGCGGCTGCGCGACTGCCCCGCCCTGCAGCGCTGGCAGCGCGACCCGCTGCGCCGCGAGATCAGCCGCAACAGCTACTACGACAGCCCGGCGCGCGAGCTGGCCGCCGAGCGGATCGCGCTGCGGGTGCGCGAACAGGGCGGGCGCTGCCTGCAGCACGTCAAGGCGCGCGCGGTGGACAGCTCCGGCCTGCAGGCGCGGCCCGAGTGGGAGTGGCCGCTGGACGACCCGCGGCCGCGGCCGGAGCTGGCCGCCGCGGAAATCGATAACAGCGCGGTCGCCGCGCCGCTGGCGGCCGTCGCCGGGCGCCTCACGCCGATCTTCGGCACCCATTTCGAACGCGCCAGCGCGCTGCTCGAAGACGGCGCGAACGCGGTCGAGCTGTGTATCGACAGCGGCCACATCAGCGCCGCCGGCAAGCAGCAGGCACTGTTCGAGCTGGAGCTGGAGCTGCAGCGCGGCTCGCCGGCCTTTCTCTACCGGGTCGCGCTGGCGTTGCTCGACCACCTGCCGCTGCGCATCGCCACCGACAACAAGGCGCAGCGCGGTCTGGCGCTGTACGCCACGGCCATTGGCGAAACCCCGCCGGCGCCGCAGCCACGCCGCCGCCGACGCATCGAGCTGCGCCGCGACTGGAGCGCCGAGCGCGCGCTGCAGATGATCCTGCGCGACAACCTCGGCATGCTGCTGGGCAACCGCGACTGCGCTCTGCGCGGCGACAACCCGGAGGGCATCCACCAGTCGCGCGTCGCCCTGCGCCGGCTGCGCAGCGCCCTCTCCCTGTTTCGCGACTGCCTGCCCGATGACGCCACCACCGGCTGGCTGCGCGATGAGCTGAAGTGGCTGGCCGGCGCCCTCGCCGCGGCGCGCGACTGGGACGTATTCCTCGGCGAGACCCTGCCGGCGACGCGCGCCGCGCTGGGCGATGCCGCTGGTGGCGACGACGAGTTGGCAGCGATCCGCAGCGCTGCCCAAGCGCGCCGCAGCGCCGCGTATCGCGAGGCCGCCGCAGCGCTGGAATCGCCCCGCGCAACGCGCTTGCTGCTGCGCCTCGGCCAGTGGCTGGAGGGTCGCGAGTGGCGCCGCGGCAGCGACAAGCGAACCCGCGCCCGCCAGCGCACAGCGCTGCGCAAACTGGCCGGCCGCCTGCTGCAACGGCGCTGGAAAAAGCTGCGCCGGCGCGCCAATCGCTTCGCCACGCTGAGCATCGCCGAGCGCCACGCACTGCGCATCGACGCCAAGAAAATGCGCTACGCCTGCGACTTTTTCTCCAGCCTCTACCCGCGCAAGCAGGTGCGCCGAATCCGCCGGCCGCTGGCGCGCATGCAGAGCGCCCTCGGCCAGCTCAACGACATCGCCGTCACCGAGCAGCGCATCACCGAGCTGCAGTTGAAAAGCGAGCGGCAGTGGCTGGCCGCTGGGCGTCTGCTGGGCTGGCGGGCCCGCAGCGCGGCGGAGGAGATTGAATCCGTCGCGCAAATCTGGCGCCAGCTGGACGAGCAGCGCCGCTTTTGGCGCTGAAAGCAGGCTGAAAGCGCGCGATTCCGGTCTGTTTTCGACGCCGGCCGAGCAAGCTCAGCGGCGTTGCGGAGCTTCTCTTTCGGCCGTGGCGGATGATGGCCGGTCAGCGCTCGCGGCCCGAGCGCTCTGCGTATAATGCGCGCCCGGCCGCGCGCGCGGCGCCCGATTGTCCAGCACCCGCATGCCCAGCACCCGCCCCGATCTGCCGCACAGCCGCGCCGAGTGGCATCGCCGCGTGTGGCTGCTGGCCGGGCCGATCATCCTCTCCAATCTCTCGGTGCCGCTGGTCGGCGCGGTGGATACGGCGGTGGTCGGGCACTTGCCGGATGCCACCGCGCTGGCGGCGGTGGCGCTGGGCGCGGTGATCTTCAACTTCGCCCTGTGGGGCTTCGGCTTTCTGCGCATGGGCACCACCGGGCTGGTGGCCCAGGCTGCTGGCAAGGCCGCTGGCAAGGCCGCCGGCAGTGGCGATCCACACGAACTGCAGGCGCTGCTGCAACGCGCGCTGCTGCTGGCCGCACTGCTGGCCGCGGCGCTGCTGCTGTTGCAGCGACCACTGGCGGCGCTGGCTTTCCGGGTGGTGGACGGCGGCGCCGAGCTGGAGGCGCTGGCGCGCGACGACTACTTTGCGGTGCGCATCTGGTCGGCGCCGGCGACGCTGGCCAACTACGCGCTGCTCGGCGCGCTGATCGGCCTGCAGCGCAGCGGCGCGGCACTGCTGGTGCAGCTGGCGCTGAACCTCTCCAACGTGGCGCTGGATCTGCTCTTCGTGATCGGCTTCGACTGGGGCGTGGCCGGGGTGGCCAGCGCCTCGCTGCTCGCCGAATACCTGGCGCTGGGCATCGGCCTGTGGCTGCTCGGCCGGCATCCCGGCTGGCGGATTCTGCCGCGCGCCGAGCTGTTCGACCGCCAGCGGCTGGCGGCGCTGCTGACGCTCAACGGCAATCTGTTCGTGCGCACCGTGTGCCTGCTCAGCGGCTTTTTCTACTTCACCGCGGTGGGCACCCGCCTCGGCGAGCTGACCCTGGCGGCCAACGCGGTGCTGATGAATCTGGTCAATTTCCTCGCCTTCGGTCTCGACGGCTTCGCCCACGCCGCCGAGGCGCTGGCCGGCGGCGCCTACGGCGCGCGGCGCGCGGCGGCGTTCCGCGCGGCGGTGTGCGCCACCAGCCTGTGGGCGCTGCTCGCCGCGGCGCTGTGCAGCCTGCTCTACGCCTTCGCCGGCACGGCCATCGTCGGCCTGCTCACCGACATCCCCGAAGTGCTCGCCGCCTGCGCCGAGTACCTGCCGTGGCTGGCCGGCGCGCCGCTGGTATTCTTCTGGAGCTACCAGCTCGACGGCATCTTCGTCGGCGCCACCCGCAGCCGCGAGATGCGCAACGGCGCACTGCTCTCGCTGGGCGTGTTCCTGCTCGCCTGCCAGCTGCTGGTGCCGGCGTTTGGCAACCACGGCCTGTGGCTGGCGCTGTACCTGTTCATGGCCTGCCGCGCGCTGAGCCTGGGCTACTACTACCCGCGCCTGCTGGCGGCGCTGCGCGCGCCGCCGGCCGACGGCGCGACCGATTCACCGACGCTGCGGGGCACGCCGTGAACATTCTGCGCGACCACGATCTGCGCCGCCTCAACAGCTTCGGCTTCGCCGCGCGCGCCGAGCACTTCTGCCGGGTCAGCGAGCTCGACGAGCTGCGCGCCGCGCTGGCCGAGGCGCGCCGCCAGCACTGGGCGGTGACGCTGCTGGGCGGCGGCAGCAATCTGCTGCTCACGCGCGACCTGCCGGGACTGGTGCTGCAGCCGGCGCTGCCGGGCATCGAGTTGCTCGAACAGCGCGGCGAGCAGCTGCTGCTGCGCGTCGGCGCCGGTGAAAACTGGCACGCGCTGGTCGAGCACTGCATCGCCCGCGGCTGGCACGGGCTGGAGAATCTGGCGCTGATTCCGGGCAGTGCCGGCGCCGCGCCGATCCAGAACATCGGCGCCTACGGGGTCGAGCTGGTGGATGTGTTCGACTCGCTGGAGGCGATCGAGATCGCCAGCGGCGCGGCCGCCGAATTCAGCCGCGATGAGTGCCGTTTCGGCTATCGCGACAGCGTGTTCAAAGGCCGGCTGGCCGGGCAATTCGCGATCACCGCGATCCGCCTGCGGCTGTCGGCGCGCGCCGAATTCGAGATCGGCTACGGCGCGCTGGCCGAGACATTGGCCCGGAGGCTGCCCGACGCCGCGCCGCCGACGGCGCGGCAGCTGGCCGACGCGGTGATCGCGCTGCGCCGCAGCAAGCTGCCGGACCCGGCGCGGCTGGGCAATGCCGGCAGCTTCTTTCACAATCCGCTGGTCGACGCGGCGCAGTTCGCCGCGCTGCGCGCGCAGCACCCGCAGCTGCCGCACTACCCGCAGGCCGACGGCCGGGTCAAGCTGGCCGCCGCCTGGCTGGTCGAGCGCGCCGGCTGGAAGGGCTACCGCGAGGGCGCGATCGGCGTCCACGACCGCCAGGCCATCGTGCTGGTGCACGACTTTACCCGCGCCGGCGGCAGCGGCGCGCAGCTGCTGGCGCTGGCCGAGCGCATCCGCGCCGACGTGCAGCGACGCTTCGGCGTGTGGCTGCAGATCGAACCGCGGCTGCTGTGAACCCGGCGCGCCGGCAGCCAGCCAATCAGACCCGGAGAGCGAGCGGCATGAATATCGACGGCATCCCCTACCGCAGCATCTGGCCGCTGGACGACGGTCGCGTGGCGATCATCGACCAGACCCGGCTGCCGCACGAGTTCGTCGTTCGCGAGCTGTCCGACTGCGCCGCCGCAGCCCGCGCGATTGCCGATATGCAGGTGCGCGGCGCACCGCTGATCGGCGCTACCGCGGCCTGGGGTGTGGCGCTGGCGATGGCCGAAGCGGCCGGTGACGCGGCGCTCGATGCGGCCATCGCCCGGCTCGCCGCGACCCGGCCGACGGCGGTCAATCTGCGCTGGGCGCTGGATCGCCTGCGCGCGCGGCTGGCGCCGCTGCCGGTCGCCGAACGCGCCGCCGCGGCGCGCGCCGAGGCGGCGGCGATCTGCGACGAAGATGTCGCCATCAACGCGGCGATCGGCGAACAGGGCCTGCCACTGCTGCGCGACGCCTGGCGGGCGAAAGGCGAGCGCGGCCGCCTGAACATCCTCACCCACTGCAACGCCGGCTGGCTGGCGACGGTCGATTGGGGCACCGCGCTGGCGCCGATTTACCAGGCGCACGATGCCGGCATCGCGCTGCATGTGTGGGTCGATGAGACCCGCCCGCGCAACCAGGGCGCGGCGCTCACCGCCTGGGAGCTGGGCCGCCACGGGGTGCCGCACGCGGTGATCACCGACAACGCCGGCGGCCATCTGATGCAGCGCGGCGAGGTCGATCTGTGCCTGGTCGGCACCGATCGGGTCAGCGCTCGCGGCGATGTCTGCAACAAGATCGGCACCTATCTCAAAGCGCTGGCGGCGGCCGACAACGACCTGCCGTTTTACGTCGCCCTGCCCGGCCCGACCATCGATTGGACGCTCGATGACGGCATCGCCGGAATCCCCATCGAGGAGCGCGAGGCGCGCGAGATCACCCACCTGCGCGGCGCGGACGCCAACGGCGAGATCCGCGAAGTGCGCATCACCCCGGCCGATTCGCCGGCCTGCAACGCCGCCTTCGATGTCACCCCGGCGCGGCTGGTGACGGCGCTGATCACCGAGCGCGGCGTCTGCCCGGCCAGTGCCGCGGGCCTCGCCGGGCTGTTTCCCGAGCGCGCCGCGTGAGCGCCGAGCAGCGGCTGCGGCAGGCGCTGATCGACAGCGCGCTGGCGATGAACGCCAGCGGCCTCAATCAGGGCATGTCCGGCAATCTCAGCCAGCGCTGCGGCGCGGGTTTTCTGATCACCCCATCGGGCATGGATTACGCCCGCTGCCGGCCCGAGGACATGGTGGCGATGGATCTCGACGGCGGCTGGAGCGGGGCGCGCAAGCCGTCCTCGGAGTGGCGCTTTCACCGCGACATCTACGCCGCTCGCGATGACGCCGGCGCGGTGTTGCACGCCCACTCGCCGTGGTGCACCAGCCTGGCCTGCACCGAGCGCGGCCAGCGCGAGGGCATCCCCGCCTTTCACTACATGGTGGCGCTGGCCGGCGGCCGCGATATCCGCTGCGCGGCCTACCACACCTTTGGCACGCAGGCGCTGTCGGACGCGGCGCTGGCGGCGCTCGACGGGCGCCGCGCCTGCCTGCTCGGCAATCACGGCCTGCTGGTGCTGGAGCGGGATCTGCAACGCGCGCTGGCGCTGGCGGTGGAGGTGGAGAATCTGGCCCGCGGCTACTGCCAGGCGCTGATGGTCGGCGAGCCGGTGCTGCTCGACGACGCCGAGATGGAGCGCGTGCTGGAGAAGTTCAAAAGCTACGGGGCGAACGCTCAGCAGGCGGCGCACGGCGACTGATTCGGCGCGCACTGGCCGGTCGAGCGGCGCGGCGAATGGCTATCCCCGCTGCGGGCGAACCACCAGATACACGCCGAAGGCAGTCACCAGCATGCCCAGCAGGGCCAGCGGCGAGAGGCGCTCGTCGAACAGCAGCCAGGCTTCCAGTGCGACCACCGGCGGCACCAGGTAGAACAGGCTGGCGACGCGCGCCGCGGCGCCCCAGCGGATCAGCAGCGCGAGCAGCGACACGGCGCCCACCGAGAGCACCAGCACCAGCCAGGTCATGGCGAAGATCAGCTCGCCGGTCCACTCGGCGCGCATCTCCTCGGTAGCCACCGCGGCCAGGCCGAGCAGCACTGCGCTGGCGCTGTACTGGACGATGGCGCCGGCGACCAGATCGTAGTGCGGGCAGTGGCGCTTCTGGTACAGGGTGCCGAGGGAGATGCCCAGCAGCGAGGCGATCACGAAGCCCACGGCGACGCCGTCGAAGCCCTCGAAGCTGGCGCCGTCAAAGCGCTGGGCGATCACCAGCGCCACGCCGACGAAGCCGATCAGCAACCCCAGCCACTGCAGCGCGCGCACCCGCTCGCCGAGCACCGCGCCGGCGCAGGCGGCGGTCAGCAGCGGCTGCAGGCCGACGATCAGCGCGGCGATCCCCGCCGGCATGCCGCGATCGATGGCGACGAACACGCCGCCGAGATAGATGGCGTGGATCAGCAGCCCGGCGACGGCGATGTGTCCGACCTCGCGCCAGCTGCCGGGCCAGCGCGCCGACCAGCGCGCGCGCAGCAGGATCGCCAGCGGCGCCAGCAGCAGCACGACGATGCACATGCGATAGAAGAGAAAGGTGAGCGGCTCGATGTACGGCAGGCCGAATTTGGCGCCGATGAAGCCGGTGCTCCACAGCAGCACAAACAGGCCGGGCACCGCGCTCACCAGTAACTGCCGCGGCGCGACGGACATCAGCGGCAGCCGCCGACGGCTGTGCCGGTCGGCAATCGATTCGGGCGGGGAAACGGGATCACAGCGGGCGGGATCACGGCGACGGCTCGGCTCAACAGTGGCAACGCGGGGGAGACTGGCCCGCGGCGGCGTCAATCCGGCGCGGGACCGTGCCGGCTAACTACGCCAGCGGTTTGGCCGCCAGCGGTTTGGCCGCCAGCGGTTTGGCCGCAAAGGCTCGGCCCGCAAAAGGCTCGGCCCGGAAAGGCTGCCGGCGGCGGGCGCAGGCCGCGGGAGGGCGCACTATACCGCCGCGGCGCGCGCCGCGCACGGATTGCAAAAAGAGGGCTTTGCTGGCCGCAATCGCGGCCGGAGTCGAGACCGGCTGCAGCGATTACTCGCTGCAGCGAAGACTCACTGCTCGCACTGTTCGCAGAGGGCGCGGTAGTGCTTTTCGGTCAGCGCGTGCAGCCGCGGGGTGAGGCCGACGTCTTCAAAGATCGGATCGCCCAGCTCGTCTTCGGCGACCACTTTTTCCCCCTTCACGTAGGGGATCTCTGTGAGCAGCTCGCCGAGGGCGGACTCGATCAGGTCGGCGACGATGCGCGGCTCCCCCTGGCCGGGGAAAAGCTCGGCCAGCGCGTGGATGCGCGCGGCCTGATCGATCGGCAGGCGCACCGAGAATTCCTCGTATTCGCGGCCGTTGCCGCTGCCCTCGTGCCATTGCTCCAGCAACTGCTTCACACTCACGACTCGCTCCTTTCGTATCAGTGGGTTGGCGTGCTCAATCCTAGGTCGGCAGGGCGCGCTTGTACCTGAAGCAGACCGCAGATTGCGCCAGCCGGCCGGCAGCGGATCAAAACAGCTCGACGGCCTGGCCATCGGCGCCGTCGCTGCCGCCATCGACCTGATCCTCGGCTTCGATGACGCGGTTGCGGCCAGCGTCCTTGGCCCGGTAGAGGGCGCGATCGGCGCGGTCGACCACCGAGGTGGGCAGCGCTCCGGGCCACATGCGGGTGAAGCCGATGCTCACCGTGACCCGGCCGACGGCGGGAAAATCGAAGCTCTCGACCGCGCGGCGAAAGCGCTCCAGCGCCTCGCGGGCGCCGCTGCCATCACAGCCGTGGACGATGACCACGAATTCCTCGCCACCGTAGCGAAAGAGCAGATCGGTCAAGCGAAATTCGCGCTCCATAATGCGTGCGAAAAGCAGCAGGATCTCGTCGCCGTAGAGGTGGCCGTGGCAGTCGTTGACCTGCTTGAAGTGATCGATATCGAGCAGCGCCAGCCAGCAATCGCCGTGCTGGCGACCCAGTTGCAGGGCGCGATCACTGCTCTGCGAGAGCACCCGCGCCAGGCTGGCATCGAACACCTGGCGGTTGAGCAGCCCGGTGAGCGAGTCGCGCTCGCGCTGATCCATCATCTCCAGCTGGTTGCGGTACAGCCCCACCAGGCTGGAGACGTACTGATTGCGCGCGTTGTCGTGGCTGTCGCTCTCCAGCAGCAGGGCGCGCATCAGGCGCTTGCCGCTGAATACCGGAAAGGCGCTGCAGCTGTAGCCGCTGCGCGGATCTACCGTGTGCACCGGGTTCGATTCGCGCAGGCACTGGAAGATCACGCCGCGCACCGGGGTTTCCTGCGGGTCACAGCAGGTGTGGCCAAAGCTGCGGAAGATCAGATCTCCAGCGTAGCGCGTGGCGAAGTCGTCGCCGCCGTCGGCGGTGCAAATCTCGAAGATGGCGGCGTGCCGGCAGCCGGGCAGCTGACGTACCCGCTTCAGCAGGCAACTGGTCAGCGAGTGCTGATCCTGCTGCGCGGTCAGCTCCAGCGCGGCCTCAAAGCAGTGCCGGTCGGGCCGATTTGACTGTTGTCGGGGATCGCTCATGCCGCACCCGCCCCGCCCGAAGGCGCTATCGCGGGGGGCAGGCGGCGCACCGCGGTGCCGACTTCGTCCGCTGGCAGCGGGCGCGCCAGGTGGTATCCCTGGGCGTAGTCGCAGCCCATGCGCTGCAGTGTGTGCATCGTCACCCTGTCCTCCAGGCCTTCGGCCACCACCTCCAGTCCGAGGTTGTGTCCGAGTTCGATAGTCGAGCGCACAATGGCGGCGTCATCGCTGTCGTTGGCCATGTCCATGACGAACGAGCGGTCGATCTTCAGCGCTTGCACCGGCAGGCGCTTGAGGTAGGCCAGCGAGGAATAGCCGGTGCCGAAGTCGTCGATAGACAGGCCCACGCCCAGCGCGCCGATCTCGCTCAACACCTTGCGCGTGTGTTCCACATCCTGCATCAGCAGGCTCTCGGTGATTTCCAGTTCGAGCAGCTGCGGCGCCAGCCCGGTGAGCTGCAGCACCTCGGCGACAGTCTCCGGCAGGCCGCCGGCGACCACCTGGCGGGCGGACAGATTGACCGCCACACGCAACGGCGGCAGCCCCTGCCCGATCCACTCCATCGACTGGCGACAGGCCTGCTCCAGCACCCACCTGCCCACCGGAATGATCAGCCCGGTCTCCTCCAGCAGCGGCACGAACTGATCCGGGAACACCATGTCGCGCTGCGCCGGCTGCCAGCGCAGCAATGCCTCGACGCCGCAGACGCTGGCATCGCGCAGATCCACCTGCGGCTGGTAGACCAGCCTGAATTCGCCGCGCTCCAGCGCGCTGCGCAAGCCGCTCTCCAGATCCAGCCGCTCGTAGCTGTTGCGGTTCATGCCGCTGGCGTAGTAGTTGAATGTGTTTTTGCCGCCGTCTTTGGCCTGATACATGGCGACATCGGCGGCGACCATCATTTCGTCCACCGTATCCGCGTCATCCGGGCCCAGGGCGATGCCGATGGAAGCGGTGATGTACAGGCGGTGGCCACGCAGCTCCACCGGCGCGCTCAATGCGCCGAGGATTTTCTCCGCCACCCGACCGGCGTCGCGGCGCTCGCGCAGACCGCCGAGGATCACCCCGAACTCATCGCCGCCGAGGCGCGCCAGCGAGTCGCCGTCGCGCACGCAGGCCGCGATCCGCCCGGAGACCACGCGCAGCAGCTCGTCGCCCCAGTGGTGATCGAGGGTGTCGTTGATGGTTTTGAAGCGATCCAGATCGATCAGCAGCACCGCGGTGAAGCGGCATTCGCGACCGACCCGCTCCAGCGCCGCGCGCAGGCGCTCGCGAAACAGCGAGCGATTGGGCAGCCCGGTGAGGGCATCGTGATTGGCCAGGTAGTGCAGGCTGGCCTGGGTGCGCTTGAGCTGGCTGATATCGATCACCGAGGCCACCAGCGAGTCGCTGCCCGGCTGTGCGGCCACCGCCAGATACCCCCAGCCGAGCTTGCCGCGGACATCGCGAAAGCGGAACTCCAGCCGCTGCGCAGCAGCGCCATCGCGCCGCGACTCATCGCCGGGCAGGCCGTCACCCGGCAGGCCATCGCCGGAGAAGCTCGAATCCCGCAGCGGCCGCTGGCGACAGCGGCGCAGGTGCGCGACAACCCGCTCGCGATCCTCGCCAGCCACGCAATCGACAAACTGCCGACCGCTGGTCAGCACCGCCGCCGGCGCGCCGATCATCTGCGCAAAAGCCTCGTTGACCAGCTCCAGCTCACCGCCCGGGCCGACCAGCGCCAGCGCCGCGCCGGAGTTGTCGAATATCGTGCGATAGCGCTGCTCGGAAAGCTGCAGCGCCTCGGCGGCGGCGGAGCGCTCGCTGATATCCACCACGCTAGCCAGAATCACTGCGCCAGCCGGCTCGCGCAGCAGTTGAAAACGTGCCTCCACCGGGTAGCAGCCGCCGTCGGCACGGCGCTGGCGGGTCTTCAGCACCACCTGTCCGCGACTGCCGTCGTACAGCGGAGCGAGCAGCGCATCCAGCTCCGCAGCGCTCAGATCCGGGTACAGATCGAGGCAGCGCAGGCGCTCGCCATCCTCCTGGCGATAGCCGAGATTGCGCAGCGCGCTGGCGTTGAGTTGCAGCACGCGCAGCGAATCCGCAGCGTAGGCGACAATCTCGTCGGGGCTGTTGTCGAGCAGCTGCCGCAGGCGCTGGCTGAGCATCGCCACGGTGCGATTATCCGTGGCATCGCAGGCCACCAGAAAAAGGCCGCCGCCCGCCGCGCCCTGCGGCGCCGCCGGCAGCGGACAGCAATCCAGGTGTACGTAGTGCAGATCGCCGAGCGCACTGACCAGACGCAGATCCAGTCGCGCCGGCTCACCGCTGCTCCGCACCCTGCCCAGCGCCTCGCCAACAGCGCCGCGGTCGGCCGGGTGGACATGTCCGAGCAGCGCGTCCAGATCACCGCTGACGCGCTCGCCCGGGCGCACCCCGAGCAGCGCGCGAAACAGCTCGCAGCAGTGCCACTCACCGCCATCGGCGGGCAGCTCGCAATAGCCCAGGCGGGCGATCTGCTGACAGCGGCGCAGGCGCTCGAACTCGTCGACACTGATGTCGGCGGCGTCGCTGGCAGGGGTGGGGCGGTGGTCGGATTCAGTCACGTGGTTCAACGCGCATCGAGGCGATGGGCTGCTTAGCGACCACCGCGCCAGCAGCTTTACCAGTGAGCCTGCCGCAGCCTGCGGGACAGGCTGCCGGGAGGCCTCAGACGGGCGCCTCGCCGGCGATGAAATCGCGCATCCAGCGCGCCACCCGCAGGTGGTCCGTGGGCACATCGAGTGCGGCCAGCGCGGCCGCGGCGAGCGGCTCGGGGATGCGCGTGCCGCGGCGGTTTTCGATCAGCATCCGGCTGTAGTCGGCGCTGAACTCCGGGTGCCCCTGAAAGGCCAGCACCCGGTCGCCGATGCGATAGGCGGCGTTGGGGCAGAAATCGCTGCCGGCCAGCCGCGTCGCCCCCGGCGGCAGCGCCAGCACCTGATCCTGATGCATCACCTGCAGCGCGAAGCGCCCGCCCGGCGCCTGCAGCCACTGCTCGTCGGCCAGCAGGCGATACTGGTGGCGACCACAGCCCCAACCCGCGTCGGCCTTCGCCGCGCGCCCGCCGAGCGCCTGCGCCAGCAGCTGGTGGCCGAAGCAGATGCCCACCATTCGCTGGCCGTCGGCGTGCAGCCGGCGCAGCAGATCGGCGCTGGCGGCGATCCACGGCAGCTCATCGTAGACCCCGGCGCGGCTGCCGGTGATCAGCCAGCCGGCGACCGCCTCATCGCCGCGCGGCAGCTCGCCATCGACCAGCGCGAAAGTCTCGAAATCGAGCTGCGCATCCACCGCGCGCAGCAGCGCGGCGAACATATCCGGGTAGTCGCCGAAGCGCTCGCGCCACTGCGGATCGACGCGATCGCACTGCAGGATGCCAATTTTCATGATCGGGAATCACTCCGCCATTGCTCGTCGGGCAGCTGCTCATCGAACAGCGCGCCGATGCGTGTCAGATCAGCCTCGTCGGCACCGCCCTGGCGCGCCGCCAGATCCAGCAGGCGGCGGCCGAGCAGCGCGTACAGCGCCGCCGCATCGCCGGACCAGTCGCCCAGCGCGGCCAGCTGCGCGGCCACCGTGGCGGCATCGCCGCGCGCCACCGGCCCGGTCAGCGCCGCGGCGGTATCGCGCCGCGCCACATTCTCCAGCGTGCCGGCGAGGATCGGCGCCAGCAATCGCCGCGCATCGGCGCGCTCCAGCCCGGCGGCGGCGTAGGCATCCAGCGCCAGATCTACCAGCCCGACCAGATAATTGGAGGCCAGCACCGCCGCGGCATGGTAGAGCGGCTTGCGCGCGGCGTCGATATCCAGACATTCGGCGCCGATGGCGGCAAACAGCGGGCGCAGCACATCGAGCGCCGCAGCGTCGCCCTCGCAGCCGCAAAAGGTCGGCGCGAAGCCCTCGGCGGCGGCCAGCGGCTCGGCGAAGGCGCGGATCGGATGCACGCTGGCGAGCAGCGCGCCGCGCTCGCGCAGCGGCGCCAGCCGTTCGGCGGGCAGTGCGCCGCTGGCGTGGAAGACCACCTGTCCGGCGGCGATCGGCGCGCACTCGGCGAGGCGCGCGGCGGCGGCGGCGATGGCCGCGTCCGGGGTGGCGATCAGGGTCAGCTCGGCGCTCGGCAGCTGGCGCGGGTCATCCAGCGGCTGGCCGGCGCCGATCAGCTGCGCGGCGCGCTGCGCGCTGTCCACGCTGCGGTTGCAGATCGCGCCGATGCGCAGCGCGCCGCCGCGCCGCCAGAGCAGGCCGAGGGTCTGGCCGAGGCGGCCGGCGCCGATGATGTTCAGCCGCGGCAGCGACACCTGCGTTCAGTCTGCCGCGGCGTCGCGGCGCACTTCGTCGGCGAGCAGATCGAGCAGTGCGGCGCGCGCGCCGAGGTGCTCGGCGAGGCGGATCTCGACCCCCGGGTGGGCGTCGATGGCGGCCGCCACCGACTCGGGGATGTCGCGCCCCACGTGGCGGCCGTTGGCGAGAAAATACGGCAGCAACAGCAGTTCGTCGGCGCCCTCAGCGACGGCCGCGGCGATCGCCGCGGGGATCGTCGGCGCGGCCATTTCGAGGAAGGCGGCGCGCACCGCATCGCAGCCGGTATCGCGCGTGGCGAGCGCCGCGGCGAGCTGGTGGATCTCATCATTGGCAGCGCTGCGGCGGCTGCCGTGAGCGATCAGCAGAAGGATTTTCATGGCGCGCCAGTGTAGCAGACAGTGGCGCCGGGCAAGCCCCCCGCACAGGCCGCCGGGCGGCTCAGAAATCGCGCCGCAGCGCCAGCTGCAAGACCACGTCGGCAGTGCTCTCCACGTACAGATCTTCACCCACCGCGACGGCCAGTTGCCAGTTGCGCGACAGTTGCAGATGGCCGCCCAGCGCCAGCCCCAGTGACCAGCCGCCCAGCTCGCCCAGCGCGCTGCGGTACAGCGGGCTGTGCGCGCCGAGCTGCAGATCGAGCTGCAAGCGCGGGCGCGCGCGCCAGTGCAGCGAGGCGCTGAAAAACAGCGCCGCGCGGCGCTGCTCGAAAGGCAGATCGCCGTGCCCCAGCGCCGCCAGCCAGGCGCCGCCGCGAACGCTCAGCGGGCCGCCCCACAGGCTCGCCCGGCCGCCGCTCGGCCGGTGGCCGCCGACCACGCCCAGGTAGCCGTCGGCGGCCCCCGAGCCGGTCAGCTCGGCGGCTTCGCCGCTGGGCAATTTGAGGCCGAACTGCCAGGCCGGCCCGGCGCAGGTCTCGCGGCGGTGCAGGCTGAGCAGCGTGTCGCCAGCGCCGCCGGCGGCGCCGCGCAGATGCATCAACTGCTCGCCGTCGCGCTCGTAGCGCAGGTCGAAGCGGCCGCGGGGATACCTGTCGCGGCCGTGTTGCGGCAGGCCGAAGGCGTCGTGCCAATCGATGATGAAGCGGTCGAAATCGCCGCCACCGTGAGCGATGTGCAGCAGTTGCAGGCCCAGCGCCCAGCAATCGCCGAGGCCGCGCAGCAGCTGCAGGCGACTGCGGCGGGTCTCGGCGTCGAGCAGCAGCGCTTCGCCGCCGCCCACCGCGTAGCGGAAATCGTTGCCGATATCGACGCCGACAACGGCCCGCCAGTGCCCGGCGGCAGGCAGCGCGCCGGGATCGAAAGGTGCTACCAGGGGCAGCGCGCTGGCGGACATATCCGGGATAATCAGCACCGCTGGCAACCGCTGCGCCGCATTCGGCATCGCGCCCGGCGGTGATCCATCGCCCGCGTGCGCCGCGGCACCGGGCGACGCCAGAAAGAGGCAGGCCAGAGCGCCCAGCGCGCGCCGCGCCCTGCGCCCGGCAGCGCGCAGCTGCGGGGCGAATCGATTGGCGGCGGCGAACACGGGCTTGATCACGGGGCTGATCACCTGTTGGGCATGGCGGCGGATTCTACACAGCGCGCCCGCTGAGCGCGCCGCCGGGCGGCTGGATCGGGTTCGCCGCCGACAGTTGTCGAAAGCGCGACGGACGGCCGCTGGCGGCGGTCGCTGCGCCGGCTAGAATGGATAGACGCCGCACTGAGAGAGCACATCGACCGCCGTGAACCCCCGCCGCCGCCAGCTTCTGCAGCGTTTGCTCGCCCTCGGCGCCCTCGGCGCAGCGCCGTCGGCGGCGCGCGGCAAATCGCTGTACAGCTATCGCGACGCCGATGGCCAGCTGCATCTGAGCGATTCGCCGCCGGCGGTCGAGGGCGCCGAGGTCACCGTCCGCCGGCTGGCGGTGCAGCGCACCGAAAAGAATCTGCGCGTCTACCAGCGCGGCCCCAAGCAGGCGCCGCGCATCGAGGTGGACAACCGCTACCACGGCCCGGTGGAGGTGGCTTTCAGCCTCGCCGAAGCGGACAACCTGCACAGCGAACCGGCGCTGCCGCTGCGCCTGGTGGTGCCGGCGGACAGCGCCGTCACCGCCTTTCGACTCGCCGCCCGCGACGCGCGCCGCGCCTGGCGCTATCGCTATCGCTACCGCTGGACGCCCGGTGATCCGGCGGCCCGCCACGACCAGTCGAGCTATGCCCTGCCCTACGCCAGCGGCCAGCGCTATGTGATCGCCCAGGCCTTCGGCGGGCCGTGGAGCCACCACGACGCGGCCAATCGCTACGCGGTGGACTTCGGCATGCCCGAGGGCGCCGCGGTCCACGCGGCGCGCGCCGGTGTGGTGATGGACGTGGCGGAGGATTTCTTCAGCGGCGGCAGCGACCGCCAGCGCTATCTGAACCGCGCCAACTACCTGCGCCTGCTGCACGACGACGGCAGCATGGCGGTGTACGCCCACCTGCGCTGGGAGAGCGCACTGGTGCGCGCCGGAGATCGCGTCGCCCGCGGCCAGCAGATCGCCGAGTCGGGCAACACCGGCTTCACCACCGGCCCGCACCTGCACTTCGCCGTGCAACTCAATCGCGGCCTGCGGCTGGATTCAGTGCCCTTTGAGTTCAGCGCCCGCGAGCACCAGCGCATCGCGCCGCGCCCCGGGCTACTGCTGACCGCAAACTGAACGCCTCGCCGCGCGGACGCATCAACCGGCGCCGTGCCGCTCGGCGTTTACCAGTCCAGCGCCAGGCCCGGCACCAGCGCGAGGGCCAGGCTCGGCGGCAGGCAGGTGAACGGCGACGCACAGGCCGCCTCCGGCGCCGTTCTCAGCGCTGATATCGGCGCCGTACAGCTCGGCGATGCGGGCGACGATGGACAGCCCCAGCCCGGCGCCCTGACCCTTGCCGGGAGCCTGCTGGTAGAAGCGCTCGAAGATCCGTTCACGCAGCTCCGGGCCCACCCCGGGGCCGTCGTCGCAAACGCTCAGCAGCACCCGCCCAGCGCCGTCGGCAGCGCCGGCCGCGCGCGCTAAGCGCACCCGCACCTCGCCGCTCTCGGGGGCGTAGCGGATGGCGTTGTCGATCAGGTTGCGCAACAGCGCACAGAGCGCCGCTTCGGTGGCCAGCACGCGCAGCTCACCGGCCCTTTCGCTATCCGCGGCGATGTCCAGAATGATCTCCTGTCCCTTGCGCAGCGCCATCGGTGCGAGTTGGGCGGTCTGTTCGCGGGCGACCCGCGCCAGATCCACCGCGTGGCGTTCGATGCCATCGCTGCCCGGCTCCAGACGCGCCAGGGTGAGCAGCTGATCGACCAGGTGGGCGGCGCGATCCACCGCGCGGGTGAGCTGTGCCAGCGCCTGGCCGCGGGCTTGCGGATCATCCAGCGCCGCGGCGTTCTGTGCCTGCACGCGCAGCACTGCCAGCGGGGTGCGCAGCTCGTGGGCGGCATCGGCGGTAAAGCGCCGCTCGCGCTCGATGGCCGCATCCAGCCGGCCGAGCAGGCGATTGAGCTCTTCGACCACGCCGGCCAGCTCGCGCGGCAGGCCGTGGGCGTCGATCGGTTCGAGACGATCGGCGGCGCGCCCGGCAATCGAGTGCGAGATGCGCAGCAGCGGGCGCAGGCCGAAATGCAGCACGGCCCAGATCAGCGCCACCAGCGCGGGCAGTCCGAGGGCGTTGGCGAGCAGCGCCACTTCGGCCAGTTCGTGGACGATCTCGCCGCGCACGTCGCTGCGCTCGCCGACCAGCAGCCACAGCCCGGCGCGCTCGTCGTGGATGCGGAAGATCCGCCACTGGCGCTCGGCGTGCACCTGATTGGCGAAGCCCAGCGCCAGATCGCCGAAGGCACGCTCGGGTGCGCCGATGGAGCGAAACAGCACATCGCCACCTTCGCTGAGCACCTGAAAGGCAATCTTGGTCTCGTAGTGGTGGCCGTGGATGCCGGCCTCCAGACCGAGGTAATCCTGCAGTTGCAGCCGCCGCGCGAGCGCCGCGCGCGGGTCTTCGCCGGCATCCAGCGGCGCGGTGATCATCGCCCGCAGCAGCCGCGCGCTGTGCGAGAGCTGGGCATCGAAACGCTCCTCGACCTCGTGGCGCACGACGAAATAGGTGGCCGCCGAGGTCAGCAGCATGCCGCCACCCACGGCGAGCAGCAGGCCGATGCCGAGAAAGCGGCGGATGGAGTGCATCAGCCGCGCGCTTCGACGATGTAGCCGACGCCGCGCACGGTGCGGATCAGCTCGCTGCCGAGCTTTTTGCGCAGGTGGTGGATGTGCACTTCGAGGGCGTTGCTGTCGAGATCGCCATCCCAGCCGTAGACCGCCTGTTCCAGGCGCTCGCGGGTCAGCACCTTGCCGGAATGCAGCAGCAGCTCGCGCAGTATGGTGTACTCGCGGCGGGTCAGCGCCACCGGCTGGCCGTCGCGGCGCACTTCCTGGGCGTCGAGATCCATCTCGATATCGCCCAGCTCGACGCGCTCGGCGAGGCGCCCGCCGCTGCGTCGCAACAGCGCGCGAATGCGCGCCCTCAGCTCATCGAGATCGAAGGGTTTGACCAGATAGTCATCGGCGCCGGCCTCCAGCCCGCGGATGCGCTCCTCGACCGCATCGCGCGCGGTGAGCACCAGCACCGGCACGCTGTCGCTGCGGCGGCGCAGGCTGCGCAGCAGATCCATGCCGTCGACGCCGGGCAGGCCGAGATCGAGCAGGATCAGGTCGTGCTGATGCTCGCGCAACGCGCGACCGGCACGCTCGCCGTCGGCGATCCACTCGACGTGATAATCGGCGGCGTGCAGCGCGGCGCAGATGCCCTCGCCGAGCATTTCGTCGTCTTCCACCAGCAGCAGTCGCATATTGTCTCCCCCGGTTGCGGCGCGGCCGCGCCAGCCCGCGAAGTGGCCCGCGA
>CBFCYW010000024.1:0-34694 GCA_965602395.1 uncultured Chromatiales bacterium | reverse complement strand
CGGCCAGCCAGGCCGCCGACCGGAGTCCCACCTTGCACCGCAGCAACGCGGCCCAGATAATGCCTTTCTGCCCGCAGCGCGACACACGACATGAGCTACCTCAGCCGCTATCCCCTCCTCGCCCAGTGCCCGACTCCCGCCGATCTGCGCCAGCTTGAGCAGGATCAGCTGCCCGAGCTGTGCGATGAGCTGCGCGGCTATCTGGTGGAGTCGGTGGCGAAGACCGGCGGCCACCTCGGCGCCAGCCTCGGCACCATCGAGCTGACCGTGGCGCTGCACTACGTCTTTGACACGCCGCGCGATCGGCTGGTGTGGGACGTGGGCCATCAGACCTACGGCCACAAGATTCTCACCGGGCGCGCCGAACGCATGCACACCATGCGCAAGCAGGGCGGCCTGGCGGGCTTCACCAAGCGCGAGGAGAGCGAGTACGACACCTTCGGCGTCGGCCACTCCAGCACGTCCATCTCCGCCGCGCTGGGCATGGCCATGGCGGCGCGCGCGCGCGGCGAGTCGCGCAAGTGCGTGGCGGTGATCGGCGACGGCGCAATGACCGCCGGCATGGCCTTCGAGGCGATGAACAACGCCGGCGACTGGAAGGCCGACATGCTGGTGGTGCTCAACGACAACGACATGTCGATCTCGCCCAACGTCGGCGCGCTCAACAAATATCTGACGCGGATTCTCTCCAGCCGCACCTACGCCAGCGCGCGCGAGGGCGGCAAGAGCGTGCTCAAGCGCATGCCGCACCCGGTGTGGGAGCTGGCGCGACGCGCCGAGGAGCACGCCAAGGGGATGGTCGCGCCGGGCACCCTGTTCGAGGAGCTGGGCTTCAATTACTACGGCCCGGTGGACGGCCACGACGTCGACGAGCTGGTCCACGTGCTGCAGAACCTGAAGGTGATGCAGGGGCCGCTGCTGCTGCACGCGGTGACCCAGAAAGGCAAGGGCTACAAGCCGGCCGAGGACGACGCACTGGCGCTGCACGCGGTCACCCCCTTCGACCCGGCCACCGGCGACAAGCTGCCCGCCTCCGGCAACAGTGGCCCCAGCGGGCCGAGCTACACCCAGGTGTTCGGCGAATGGCTGTGCGACATGGCCGAGGCCGACGCGCGGCTGGTCGGCATCACCCCGGCGATGCGCGAGGGTTCCGGCCTGGTGGATTTCCACAAGCGCTTCCCGGATCGCTACTTCGATGTCGGCATCGCCGAACAGCACGCGGTGACGCTGGCCGCCGGGCTGGCCTGCGAGGGCATCAAGCCGGTGGTGGCCATCTACTCGACCTTTCTGCAGCGCGGCTACGACCAGCTGGTGCACGACGTCGCCCTGCAAAAGCTGCCGGTGCTGTTCGCCATCGACCGCGCCGGGCTGGTCGGCGCCGACGGCCCGACCCACGCCGGCAGCTTCGATGTGGCCTACATGCGCTGCCTGCCGGAGATGGTGATCATGGCCCCGGCGGATGAAAACGAATGCCGGCAGATGCTCTACACCGGCTTTTTGCACGATGGCCCGGCGGCGGTTCGCTACCCGCGTGGCAGCGGCCCCGGCGTGGCGGTGCGCGAAGAGATGCAGGCGCTGCCCATCGGCTGCGCCGAGCTGCGCAGGGAAGGCAGCGGCGAGCTGGCCCTGCTGGCCTTCGGCACGCTGGTGGAACCGGCTGCGGCGCTGGCCGCAGAGCTGGACGCCACGCTGGTCAACATGCGTTTCGTGAAGCCGCTCGACGAGGCGCTGATCGTCGCCATGACCGAGCGCCACCGGCTGCTGGTGAGCCTCGAAGAAGCGTCCCCCGCCGGCGGTTCCGGCGAGGCCATCGCCGCGCTGCTGCAGGAGCGCGGGCTATCCACGCCACTACTCAACATCGCCCTGCCGGATCGCTTCGTCGAACACGGCAGCCGCGAGCAGCTGCTCGCCGAATGCGGGCTGGATCTGCCCGGCATCCGCCAGCGCACGCTGGAATTCATCCGGGAACACGCTGGCGAGTCGCCCACCGCCGCCCCGTCCGTGACCGTCGCCACGGCCAGAATGCAGACGATCGGCCGGATCTCGTGACGCGCCGCCGCCGAGTGCGGCGCGCGGCGCATGAGCACTCAAGCGCCCAGCGACCGCGGTCGCTAGTCTGCGCACGCGTCGCGGGGAGTGCGGCGCATCAAGTGGAGTCAAGCGTCGATGATCTACACACTGCTGCTACCCTTCGCCGCCATCGCCCAGGCCGCCGCCGCGGTGGCCGCGGTAGCCGGCGCGCCGGGCCTGCTGACCGCGACCCTGGCACTGCTCGGTCTGGCCAGCACGGCACTCGCCTGGTGGCTGCGCCTGCCGCAGGAACTATCGCTGTCTGAAACGGCGATGCGCGGCGCGCGCAGCCAGGCTCTGTCGCATCGCGCCGGCGCCGACCGGCCATCCGGCAATCCGGCCAGCGCAGCCAGCGAGCACGCGGCGGCCAGCCCGGCCGCGCCGCTGAGCCATAGCCCCGGCGATGACCCCGGCGATAGCCCCGGCCATAGCCCCGGCAATGGCCCCGCCGCCCACCGCGATATCCCGCGCGCGCCGACGCCCCGCTCTGGCCAATCGCCAGCGCTGGGCATGCTGGATGCGACGCGCGCCACCACGCAGAACCAGTTCGAGCTGGTGCGCGGTGAATTCCAGCAGTTGCGCGGCATTCTCGGCGATGCCACCGACAATCTCTCCAGCAGCTTCACCGGGCTCGATGAAGCCTCCGCCGGCCAGCGCCAGCAACTGCGCGAGCTGGTCGACGAGCTGCTCGCCACCACCAGCGGCGGCGCCCAGGAGGAGCAGAGCCACGGCATCCACCGCTTCGCACGGCAGAGCGACGCCATCGTCACCCGTCTGGTGGACAGCCTCAGCGAACTCTCCGGCTGCGGCGAGCGCGCCAGCGACGCCTTCACCGGCCTGTTGCAGCGCGTCGAGGACATCCTCCACCACACCCGTGAGGTGGATACCATCAACGAGCAGATCAACCTGCTGGCCACCCACACCGCCATCGATTCGGTGCGCGCCAGCGAAGAGGGCCGCCGCCTGGCGCGGATCGCCATGGATGTGCGCAATCTCGCCGAGCGCACGCGCCGCTTCAGCACCGAGCTGCGGATGGTCATCGAGGACGCCCGCGCCCACGCCAGCGATATGGGCAGCGAGGTGCAGCGCCTCAAGAGGCTGGATCTCGGCGTCGCCCACGAGGCGCGCGACGAGGTGCGCCGCATGGGTGAGGTGATGCGCGATCTCAACGCCCGCGCCGGCAGCCAGTTCGAGCACGTCAACGAGATCTCGCTGCAGATCCGCGAGCACGTCTTCAGCGGTGTCATGTCGCTGCAGTTCGAAGACCTGATGCACCAGCTGATGGCCCACGTGGAAACGCGCATCGGCGCGCTGGAAAGCACCAGCGATGAACTGCTGTCGCTGCAGCGCGACACCCTCGCCGAGCTGCCCGACGACAAAACCCGCGAAACCCGCCTGCGCGAGATCAAGCGCCGCAGCGAAGCGCGTTTCGCCGAACTCAACCACAAAGCGGTCAGCCAGACGGCGATGGACGAAGGCTCGGCGGAGATGTTCTGAGCGCCGCCGCGGCCGCCCCTGTGGCCGCGGGGAGCAGGCCGCAGGCGGCATTGCGCGCGATTCGGGGGGCGTATTAGTATGCGTCCCCTTTTTTGACGCGCAAACGCCGCCGCAAGCCCATCCAGCGGCTGGCGCGCAGCGCGAGACGAGAACCCCAATGGATGCCAGCGTGCACGAAATCCCCGACGTACAGGCCTACACCGACAGCCGCAACGTACCCATCGATCGGGTCGGCATTCGCGGCATCCGCCACCCGGTGAGCGTGGTCGACCGCAGCGGCGCGCTACAGCACACCGTGGCCGAATTCAGCATGACCGTGTTCCTGCCCGAGGATCGCAAGGGCACGCACATGTCGCGCTTCACCCAGCTGCTCAACGACCACGACCACAACGCCCACTCGGTGGAGAACTTCGTCGAGCTGTTCCGGGCGATGAACCAGCGCCTGGATTCCAACGGCGGCACCATCGAGATGCACTTCCCCTACTTCATCAACAAGACCGCGCCGGTCAGCGGCGTGCAGGGCATGCTCGACTACCAGGTCACGCTGCGCGCGGACATCAACGAAGGCGCCGAGCCGGACATCCACGTGCGCGTCGTCGTGCCCGTCACCACCCTCTGCCCCTGCTCGAAGGAGATCTCCGACTACGGCGCGCACAACCAGCGCTCGCACGTCACCATCGACGCGCGCATCACCGAGACGGTGTGGATCGAGGAGCTGATCGAGATCGCCGAGCAGCAGGCCAGCTGCGAGCTGTACAGCCAGCTCAAGCGCGCCGATGAAAAGCACGTCACCGAGCGCGCCTACGACAACCCGCGCTTCGTCGAAGACCTGATCCGCGACATCGCCAAAGTGCTCAACCGCGATGCGCGCATCCGCAGCTACGATCTGGAAGTGGAGAACTTCGAGTCGATCCACAACCACTCGGCCTGGGCGCGGATCAGTCGCGACAAGGGCTGACAAGGCCTTGCGGGAGCCCCTCCCGACGTCTGCGGCCGCCTAGCCCAGCGCCTCCAGCGTCCAGTCGCGCAGCGCGGCGATGGTGTGCTCGCTGTGCACGCCGCTGTCGGGGTCGATGACCAGCGGGCCGCTGCCGTAGCCGCGGCTGTTCAGCCCGCGCTGCACCGATTCAACCAGCGTGATGTCCTCGGCCACGGTGGTGTCGCGATCCTGCGCGGCGAGCTGCTCGACCACTGCGGTGCTGACCCCGCCGACGGAAAACCACTCGCGATAGACCAGCGTGCGATCCACCGACAGCGGCCGCCAGATGTAGGTGTTGAGCAGGTTGCCGGGATACACCTGGAATGAAAATCCGGGCCATAAAAACCACGAGCTGTAGTCGCGGGCGTGCGGCCGGTTCTCATCCACCGGATAGCTCATCTGCGCGCCCGGCGCGGCCACGGTGCTGTGCCGCAGGCAGTAGCCCTGGGGCAGGATGCGGTAGTTTTTCGGGTCGATCACGCCGCTGGAAAAGGTCGGGTGATTGCCGGGGCAGTGGTAGCACTCGGAGTAGTTCTCCACCGAGACCTTCCAGTTGCAGCGCTCTTCGACCTCGACGCGCAGCGCCGGCGCCAGCTCGTCGAAATCCGGCAGGTAGTCGCGCAGCTGCTCGGCCATCTGCGGATACCACTGCGCCATCGGCGCCGCATCCGGGTCGAGGTTGATGAAGATGAAGCCGCCGAGCAATTCCACGCGCAGCTGCGTCAGGCACATCTTTTCCCTGTCGAAGCCGGCGGTCTTTTCGCTGTGCGGGGCGCGCTTGAGCCTGCCGTCGCTGCGGTAGGTCCAGGCGTGATAGGGGCAGGCGATGATCCGCGCGTTGCCGGCATCGCTGAGCAGCGGGTGGGCGCGGTGCCGGCAGACGTTGTAGAAACAGCGCACCGCGCCACCCTCGCCGCGAATCACCAGCAGCGGCTCGTCGGCGATCTGCAGGGTGAAGTAGTCGCCGCGCTCGGGGATCTGCGCAAGGTGCCCGGCGTACTGCCAGCTGCGGTAGAAGATCGCCTCCTTTTCGCGCTCGAAGATCGCCGCGTCGGTGTAGTAGCTGGATGCGAGCGTCATCTGCGCGACGCTGTGCTGATGCTCGGGCATGCCGGTTCCCCCGTGCCGATGGTGTCGTTTCGATGGCGGCGGGCAGCGGCGCGACCGGCGCCGCGCATGCCATCGCCCGGATATCACCCGGATTCGGCGAATTTGGCACCAGATGAACCGACCGGTCAACACATTTGCACGTTTGTACCATCTCCGATCAGGCGCGATTGGCCGCCGCCGGCTCAGTCGTCCTGCCAGTAGACCCCGGCCTCGCGACGCTTGCGGTGAAATTCCTCGATGTGCGCGATCACCTGCGGATCGGCGTCGGCGATGATGAAGGAGGTCAGCATCTCCAGCAGCGCCAGCGTGCTGAGCAGGGAGGAGAAGAACTGCGGCGAGCTGTTGGGCACGACGAAGACGTGATCCGCCTGCAGGGCGATCGGCGAGGAGCGGCTGTCGGTGATGGCGACGATGGTCATGCCGCGACTGCGGGCCAGACTGACCGCATCGACCACATCGGCGCGGAAGGGGTGAAAGGTCATCGCGATGAGCAGGTCGTCGGGGCCGGTCTGCAGCAGATCGTCGCTGGGCAGACTGCCCTGGCGCGGCAGCTGGACGATCTTGTCCATCGCCATGCGCGTCACGTACCAGAAGTTGTGCGCCATCGAGTAGACCGCGCCGACACCCAGCACGTAGGTGAAGCGCGAGGCGACGATCCTGTCCGCCACCGCCTTTACCTCATCGACGCTGGTGGCCGAGAACAGGTGCTCGATATTGACCAGATTGGCCGCTGCCATCTGGCTGTAGAGCTGGCCGTGGCTGTGTCCGGCGGCCAGCGACTGCAGCCAGCGGGCGCGATCCGGAAAGCTCTCGCCGCTGCTGCGCAGGGATTCCCGAAACGGCTCGCGAAAATCCTGATAGCTGTCAAAGCCCAGCGCCCGCGCCAGCCGCACCAGGGTGTTGGGGTGTACTTCGGCGGCCGCGGCCACCGCGCGCATCGAGCTGACGCCGACCTCGGCGGGGTGGTCGAGCAGGTACTGCGCGGCGCGCCGCAACTGCGGACTCAGCTCGCCGTAAAGGCCGCTCAAGCGGCCGATGATGTCGTCACTGCTCGCCTGCTTCATCCACTCCACCACCGTCTCTGCCAATCTGCATCGTAAACCTGCCGGTCACCACCTGCCAGAATGCGACAGGTCTTCGCTGATCGCGACAATTATACATTTGTACCATATTCAATTTGACATGCATTTTTTGCATCCTCTACCATCCGGCTTCGCCCTGCAGCGGCGGCAATCCGGCGACCGCCGCGACCCGAACCGCGCCACGGCACCACGATCAGCACCGCGGAGACAGACCCTATGCAAACACAGGCCCGCGTGGTCATCGTCGGCGGCGGCATCATGGGCGCCAGCCTCCTCTACCATCTGGCCCGCGAGGGCTGGAGCGACTGCCTGCTGATCGAAAAGGGCGAGCTGACCTCCGGCTCCACCTGGCACGCCGCCGGCCAGATCACCCACGGCCTGGCCCACTGGGGACTGGCGAAGATCAACGCCTACGGCGTCGAGCTGTACCAGCGGCTGGAAGCGGAGACCGGCCAGTCGGTGAGCTGGCACGGCTGCGGCAGCCTGCGCATGGCCTACAACGACGACGAGATGGACTCGATCCGCCACATTCTCGATGTCGGCCGCGGCGTCGGCGGCGTGCGCATGCAGATCATCGGCCCGGACGAGATCCGCAGAATCCACCCCTTTTTCAACCTCGACGGCGTGAAAGCCGCGCTGCACACCCCGGACGACGGCCACGTCGATCCGGCCGGCGCCACCTTCGCCCTGGCCAAGGGCGCACGCGATCGCGGCGCGAAGGTGATCCGCCACTGCCGCGTGCTGAATATCGAGCCGGCGGCAAACGGCGAGTGGCGGGTGATCACCGAGCAGGGCGATATCACCTGCCAGCACGTGGTCAACGCCGGCGGCACCTACGCGCGGCAGATCGGCGAATGGGTCGGCTACGACCTGCCGATGGCCAACACCACCCACCACTACTTCGTCACCGATGCGGTGCCGGAATTCGCCGATCTCGACCGCGAGCTGCCGGTGGTGCGCGACGACATGACCTACTCCGGCTACATCCGCATGGAGCAGCAGTCGGCGCTGATCGGCATCTACGAAAAGACCGACCCACCGACCATCTGGGACGACGGCACGCCCTGGGAGGTCGAACACGAGCTGTTCGAGGCCGACTACGAGCGCATCATGCCGTTCCTCGAAAAGGCCATCGAGCGCATGCCGATTCTCGCCGAGCGCGGCATCAGGCGCGAGGTGCACGGCGCCATCCCGATGCCGCCGGACGGCCAGATGCTGCTCGGCCCGACGCCGGGGCTGAAGAATTTCTGGAACTGCTGCGGCTCGCACGTCGGCATCGCCTGGGGACCGGGCGCCGGCAACTATCTGGCCCAGTGGATGATCCACGGCAGCGCCGAGATCAACATGCGCGACTTCGATCCGCGGCGCTTCCCGGTGCTGCCGCGCGACTACCAGATCCAGCGCGCCAAGGAGGATTACGTGCTGCGCCACGAGATCCCCTACCCCGGCCGCCAGCGCTACCGCGGCCGCCCGCAGCACACCAGCCCGCTGTACCAGCAGCTGAAAGCCCGCGGCGCGGTGCACGAGGAGATCTTCGCCACCGAGCGCCCGCGCTGGTTCGCCCGCGACGCCCGGCCGCGCGAGGACGCCCACGACTTCCGCCGCGCCGAGTGGTGGCAGGCGGTGGCCGAGGAGTGCCGCGCGGTCGGCGAGCGGGTCGGGGTGATGGACCTGTCGGCCTTCGGCAAGATCGATGTCACCGGCCCGGACGCCGCGGCGCTGCTGGATCGCTGCATCGCCAACCGCCTGCCACAGAAGGCCGGCGGCATCGTGCTCAGCCACATGCTGAATGAGCGCGGCACGATTGAAGCCGAGGTCACCGTGGCGCGCCTCGGCGAGCAGCACTACTACCTGATGTTCGCGCTGTTCTCCGAGCTGCGCGTGCGCGACTGGCTGGAGCAGCACAAGCGCGACGGCGAAGACGCCCGCGTCGCGGTGGTCTCGCGTGACTTTGGCTGTCTGGTGCTGTCCGGCCCGCGCTCGCGCGAGGTGCTCGGCCAGCTCAGCGACGCAGCGCTGGACAACTCCAGCTTCCCCTGGCTGCGCAGCCAGCAGATTGACGTCGCCGGCGTGCCGACGCGCGCCCTGCGCATGTCCTATCAGGGCGAGCTGGGCTGGGAGCTGCACCTGCCGATGGGCCAGCTGAAAACCGTCTACGAGCGCATCTGGGCGGCCGGCGAGGCGCAGGGCATCGCCAACTTCGGCAGCTACGCACTGAACTCGATGCGTTTGGAAAAAGGCTTCAAAGGCGCCACCGAGCTGACCAACGAAGTGACCCTGCCGGAAGCCGACGTGATGCGTTTCGTGCGCCTCGACAAGGGCGAATTCATCGGCCGCGAGCAGACCATCGCCAGCATGCAGGGCGAAAAGCGCTGGCTGTGCGCGCATCTGCACGTGGATAGCGAAGTCGACTGCATCGGCAGCGAAACCGTGTTCTGCAACGGCCGCCCGGTGGGGCAGATCTCCTCCGGCGGCTACGGCCACCGGGTGCAGATGAGCCTCGCCTACGCCTATCTCAAGCCTGAAGCCGCCGTCCCCGGCAGCGAGCTGGAGGTGCAGATTCTCGGCGAAATGCGCCGCGCCAGAGTGCTCGGTGAGCCGCCCTACGACCCGATGAGCAAGCTGCCGCGCAGCGACGCGTGAACCGAACAAACGGAGCAGGAACATGAGCACCGCAAACGCGACCGAACTGGCCACCGAACTGGCCACCGAACTGGCCGCCGAACTGGCCACCGCCCGGCGCAGCCAGGCCGAACTCTACCAATCCGCCGAGCGCAGCCTGCCCGGCGCCGGCCTCGGCGGCTATTCGCTGCCGGAGGACGTGCGCTTCATCGCCGCCCGCGGCGAGGGCAGCCGCGTGCAGTCGGTCGATGGCCGCTGGTACATCGACTACACCGGCGGCGCCGGCGCCAACATCCTCGGCCACTGCCACCCGGCGGTGGTGGCCGCCGTGCAGGAGCAGGCGGCGCGCGGCCTGCACTACTTCGGCACCCTCAACGACCGCGCCGTGGAGCTGGCCGAAAAGCTGGTCGAGCTGATCCCCTGCGCGGAAAAGATCGCCTACACCACCACCGGCTCGGAGGCGACCTTCTACGCCTTGCGCATGGCGCGCGCCTTCACCGGCAAAAACAAGATCATGAAATTCGAGGGCGCCTACCACGGCAACCACGACTACTCCGCCTTCAGCCTGTTCCCAACCGAGCCGGCCGACTACCCGCTGGGTGTGGCCGACTCCGGCGGCGTGCCGCCCGAGCTGCAGCCCACGGTGCTGGTCGCGCCCTACAACGATCTGCACACCGCCGAGCGCATCGTGCGCGAAAACAGGGCGGAACTGGCGGCGATCATCGTCGAACCGGTGCAGCGGATCATCTTCCCGCAGCCGGGCTTTCTCGCCGGCCTGCGGCGCATCTGCGACGACAACGGCGTGCTGCTGATCTTCGACGAAGTGGTCACCGGCTTCAGATTGGCGCTGGGCAGCGGACAGGCCTACCACGGCGTGACCCCGGATCTGGCCACCTTCGGCAAGATCGTCGGCGGCGGCGGCCCGCTGGGCTGCGTCGCCGGTCGCGCCGAGGTGATCGAGCGCAGCAATCCGCGCCACAAGGGCCAGGCCGATTACGCCTACATCAACGGCACCCTGCACGGCAACCCGCTGGCCGCGGTGGCCGGCCTGGCGACGATCGCCGAGCTGGAAAAACCCGGCTTCTACGAGCGACTGCACCAGCGCGCCGAGCAGCTCACGACCCGCCTGCAAGCGGTGCTCGACAAGCACGGCCTGCCGGCCATCGTCGCCGGCCGCGCCTCCTTCTGGCAGATCCTCTGGCTGGCGCGGGAGCCGCGCGCGCAGACCGACATCATGAGCAGCGACATGGCCACGGTGCGGCGGCTGGATGTGGAACTGATCCGCCGCGGCATCTACCTGCTGCCGGGGGTGCGCCGCTTCACCGCCGCGGTCAACAGCGACGAGGATTTCGCTCAGACGGTGGAAGCGCTGGACGAGGCCTGCAAGGCGCTTTAAACAGGTGAGACGCCGCCGCCTGTGGCCGCGGCGCTGTCTCACCCGCCAAATCAGAGGGAAATCACCATGAGCCAAGAACGCTTCGACAAGGGCCTCGCCATGCGCAAATCGGTGCTCGGCGCCGAGTACGTGGAGAAATCGCTGGCCAACGCCAGCGAGTTCAGCCGCGATTTTCAGGAGTTGCTCACCGAGTACTGCTGGGGCGCGGCCTGGGGCGACGACACGCTGGACAAGAAAACCCGCTCGATCATCAACGTCAGCATGATCGCCGCGCTCAATCGCATGCACGAGTGGGAGCTGCACTTTCGCGGCGCGCTGAAGAACGGCGTCAGCCGCGACGAACTGAAGGCCATCATCACCCAGATCGCCATCTACGCCGGCGTGCCGGTGGGGGTGGAGTGCCATCGCATCGCCAATCGCGTGTTTGCCGAGCTGGATGCAGCGGACGAGTAAACC
Source organism: uncultured Chromatiales bacterium (assembly GCA_965602395.1). Classification (GTDB taxonomy): domain Bacteria; phylum Pseudomonadota; class Gammaproteobacteria; order CBFCYW01; family CBFCYW01; genus CBFCYW01. The sequence goes on along the minus strand of CBFCYW010000024.1, from coordinate 23,482 downwards.
ATGAGCGACGGCCTCAAGCCCTATTGGCAGAACTACATCGGCGGCCGCTGGGTGGACGGCGGCGACGGCGCGCGCATCGCCGTCGAGAACCCGGCCGACCGCGAGACGCTGGCCGAGATCGCCCGCGGCACAGCGTCGGATATCGACGCCGCGGTCGCCGCGGCGCGGGCCTGCGTCGAATCGCGCGCGCTGATCGAGCCGCGGCCCTGCGTGCGCGGCCAGTGGCTGGTGGAGATGGCCCGCCGCCTGCGCGCCCGCGCCGATGAGTTCGCCCGGCTGATCACCCTCGAACAGGGCAAGAACATCAGCCAGGCACACATGGAGGTGGAGGATTCGGCGCGCTATCTGGAGTACTACGGCGGCCTCGCCGACAAGATCGAGGGCCGGTACATCCCGCTGGGCGACGGCTACGTCGATTACGTCGTGCCCTGCCCCTACGGCGTTTCTGCGCAGATCGTGCCGTGGAACTACCCGCTGGGCATGACCACCCGCTCGCTGGCCCCGGCGCTGGCCGCCGGCAACGCGGTGGTGGTGAAATCGCCGGAGCTGACGCCGCTGAACGTGGCGCTGTTCTTTGAGCTGTGCGCCGACCTCGATCTGCCGGCCGGCGCGCTGAACCTGGTCTGCGGCCACGGCTTTGATGCCGGCGCGGCGCTGGCCAGCCACGCCGACATCGACCAGATCGTCTTCACCGGCTCGGTGGCCACCGGGCAGAGCATCCTGCGCGCCGCGGCGGAATCCGTGCTGCCCTGCGTGATGGAGCTGGGCGGCAAGTCCGCCGGCCTGGTGTGCGCCGACGCCAACCTCGACGACGTGGTGGAGAGCGTGCGCTGGGGGATCTTTCTCAACGCCGGCCAGGCCTGCAACGCCATGTCGCGACTGCTGGTGCAGCGGCCGATCTACGAGCAGCTGCTGGCGCGCTTGCAGGCGCTGGTCGGCGAGTTCACCGTCGGCCCCGGCATCGACGATCACTTCGCCACCCCGGTGGTCTCCGCCGGCCAGTGCCAGCGGGTCGCCGAGTACCTGCGCATCGGCCGCGCCGAGGGTGCGCGGCTGCTGGTTGGCGGCGAGCGGATCGCAGCGCTGCCCGGCCACTTCATCGCGCCGACCATCTTCGCCGATGTCACCCCGGAGATGCGCATCGCCCGCGAGGAGATCTTCGGCCCGGTGCTCAGCGTGATCCCCTTCGACAGCGTCGACGAAGCCATCGCCATCGCCAACGGCAGCGACTACGGCCTCGCCGCCGGGGTCTTCACCCGTGATCTGGACCGCGCGCTGTGGACCGCCGAGCGCCTGCAGGCCGGCCAGGTGTACGTCAACGAGTGGTTCGCCGGCGGCGTCGAAACGCCCTTCGGCGGCTTCGGCAAGTCCGGCTACGGGCGCGAAAAGGGGCAGGAGGCGCTGGCCAGCTACTACCAGTCGAAGAGCGTCGGCATCCGCCGTCGCGGCGCGCGCTGATGGCCGCCGCCCGACCAGCCGTCAGCTATGCCGCGCGTCGCTCTTGGCGTAGTGCTTTTCCACCTTCGACTGCAGGTACTCCAGCGACATCGACAGCACCCAGTAGATGATCGCCGCGGTGATCAGCATCTCCATGTACTTGAACTCGGCGCGGCCGTGGGTGCGCGCCATGTACATCAGCTCCCAGGCGCCGAGCACCGACACCAGCGAGCTGTCCTTGAGCATGGCGATGAACTGATTGCCGGTGGGCGGCACGATGACGCGGATCGCCTGCGGCAGGATCACCAGCCGCATCACCAGCGTCGGCCGCAGGCCCAGCGCCAGCGCCGCCTCGCGCTGGCCGTGGGCGATGGACTGGATGCCGGCGCGGAAGATCTCCGCCATATAGGCGCCGTAGCACAGCGACAGGGCGATCACCGCGGCGGGGATCGGGTCGATCACCACGCCCAGCTGCGGCAGGCCGAGGTAGACCAGCAGGATCTGCAGCAGCAGCGGCGTGCCGCGAAAGAAGGAGATGTAAAAAGTCGCCGTGCCGACGGCGATACCGTTGTGCGACAGCCGCGCCAGCGCGGCCATCAGCGCCAGCAGGGTGGAGGCGATGATCGCCACCACGCAGATGAACACCGACAGCGCGGCGCCCATCAGAAAGCCGTTCTTCAGCCCCAGCCCGAGCAGGTACGGCAGGCGGCCCCAGATGTACTCGTAGGACAGCTGGAAGCTGTAGAAAAACAGCAAAAACAGCGCCAGCAGCAGCACCCAGGTGACGATCACCTGGGTGCGCATCGCCAGTCTGCTCAGCACCATCAGCCCGGCGGTGCAAGCCAGTGCGAACAGCGCGCGCAGCAGCCAATCGAAAAGGCCGTCACCAGCGGCGGCGACCTCCCCGGCGCTACCGCCCAGGCCGGCGCTACCGCCCAGGCCGGCGAGGCCGGCGACATCGACCCCCGACAACAACGCAAAAAGCAGTCCGCAGAGCAGCAGCCAGCGCGCCGCTGGCCGCTCGGCCAGCTCGAACAGCCAGCGGTTCACACCGGCCGCTCCGCGCCCGCGCAGATCACTGGGTCAGATCTGCGCCGTACCACTTTTCCGACAGCTTGCTGAGCGTGCCATCGGCGTGCATGGCCGAGACGATCTCGGCCAGCTTGGCGTCGAACTCGGCATCGCCCTTGTCGGTGGCCACCGCCAGCGGCTCCATGAACAGCGGCTCGCCAACCGCGCGCACCGGATAGTTGTTCTTCTGCGCTTCGAGCACCGTCGGCAGCGCGGTGAACACCGCGTCGAGGCGCACGCCATCGCCCAGGCGCAGGTCATCCAGCGCCAGCAGATCGGTGTCGTAGGTGCGGATATCCGGCGAATCGATCTGGTAGCTGAAAGCCGGCACGCCCTCGGCGTCGATCTCCAGATTGCGGTTGAGGTAGTTCTCGTAGGTGGTCGAAACGCCGACGCCGATCCGCTTGCCGGAAGCGTCAGCCGCCGATTTGATGCTGTCGTTGCCGTCGTGCACCACCAGCGCCGCCGGGGTGAAATAGTAGACGGCCGGGAAATCGAGCACCTCGGCGCGCGCCTTGGTCGGCGTCATCGAGCCCACCGAAACATCCCAGCGACCGGCCCAGTTGCCGGCGGTGATCACATCCCAGCCGGGGGTGACGAATTCCACCTCGACACCCATGCGGCTGGCGATCTCGCGCACCACGTCGATGTCGAAGCCCTCGAAATCGTTGTCCGCATTGAGCGAGGACTGCGGCGGGTACTCGGGGTCGGTGGAAGCGACCAGCTTGCCTTCGGACATGACCCGATCGAGGGTCGCGCCGGCGTGGCTGGCAGGGGCAGTAGCAAGCATCGCCGCGGCGGCGATGGCGAGGGTCAAACGTTTCATTCCTCAAGATCTCCCGGGTGGGTTTTTCGGTGCGCCACGCGACATCGAAAACGGCGGCGGCGGCGCTTTTGTCATTGCCTGGGCCGGCCCGCGCAAAGCGGGCGGTAGCGGCAAGACTACCACGCCCGAGCAGCCTGTCGGCAAGCCTGTCAGCAGCGCTGGCGGCGGCCGGTGCTGGCGGCGGCCAGTGCCGGCAAGAGCTAGAGCTGGAGCGGCGATGCGATCATGCTAGCCTTGCGCCCTGATTGCGCACCGCGCTCGATCGCCGGGCGCGCCACCGAACTACCAGCCAATCTCCATCACACCACGGGAGCCACGCCATGCCGCGCTTTTCACCGATGGTCGAGCGGGTCGGCGGCGAGGGCGCCGCGGCCTGGGACATCCACTATCGCGCCAGCCAGGCGCGCAGCGCCGGCGAAGACGTCATCGTGATGAGTGTCGGCGACCCGGATTTCGCCACCCACGCCAGCATCTGCGACGCGGCGATCGGCGCCCTGCGCGCCGGCGACACCCACTACACCGAGGTCGCCGGCCGCGCCGAGCTGCGCGAACTGATCGCCGCGCGCCACCGCGAGCGCAGCGGTCAGCCGGTGGATGCCGGCAACGTGATCGCCCTCGCCGGGGCGCAGAACGCGCTGTTCGCCTGCGCGCTGTGCCTGGCCGGAGAAGGCGACGAGCTGATCACCCTGGAGCCGATGTACGTCACCTACGAAGCGGCGCTGCAGGCCGGCGGCGCCAGGCTGCTGCGGGTGCCATCGCGCGCCGACCTGCGCCCGGATATCGATGCCATCGCCGCGGCGATCAGCCCGCGCACGCGCGCCATCTTCATCGCCACGCCCAACAACCCCAGCGGCATCACCATGAGCCGCGACGAGCTGGCGGCGATCGCCGCGCTGGCCGTGGCCCACGATCTGTGGGTGGTCAGCGACGAGGTCTACGCGGATCTGGTCTTCGACGGCCGGATGCAGCACATCGCCGGCCTGCCGGGCATGGCCGAGCGCTGCGCAACCATCGGCAGCCTGTCCAAATCCCACGCCATGACCGGCTGGCGACTGGGCTGGGTGGTGGCGCCGCGCGCGCTGATCGGCCACCTGGAAAACCTCGCCCTGTGCATGCTCTACGGCCTGCCCGGCTTCGTGCAGGCCGCCGCGGTGCAGGCGCTCGGCGCGGCGCGCGACGAACCGGCGCGCATGCGCAAGATCTACCGCCGCCGCCGCGATCTGCTGCTGGCCGCGCTGGACGGCGTCCCCGGGCTGCGCTGCGATCCACCACAGGCGGGCATGTTTCTGCTCGTCGACGTGCGCGACAGCGGTCTGGGCAGCGGCGAATTCGCCCGCCGGCTGTACGCCGACTGCGGCGTCTCGGTGCTCGATGCCAGCGCCTTCGGCGCCGCCACCGACGGCTATGTGCGCCTCTCTTTCAGCGACGACGACCAGCGGCTCGCCGAAGGCTGCCGGCGGATCGCCGACTTCATGCGCCGCCGCCCCCGGGCGGAAGCAGCGCAGCCCGGGAGCGGCGAGCGATGAGCGACGCGAGCGGGCAGCGCCAACAAAGCCTCGGCGAACAGCTGCCGGCGCTGCTCGCCGCGCGCGGCGTGACGCGGGTCTTCGGCATCCCCGGCGTGCACACCGTCGAGCTGTACCGCGGCCTGGCGGACAGCGGCATCGTCCACCACACACCGCGCCACGAGCAGGGCGCCGGCTTCGCCGCCGACGGCTACGCGCGGGTCAGCGGCAAGCCCGGCGTGTGCTTCGCGATCACCGGCCCGGGGCTGACCAATCTGCTCACCGCACTGGCGCAGGCGGCGGCGGACAGCGTGCCGCTGCTGGTGATCTCCTCGGTCAACGCCCGCGCACGCCTCGGCCACGGCAGCGGCCACCTGCACGAGCTGCCCGATCAGAGCCGCCTGCTGGCCGGCGTCTGCGCCTTCAGCCACAGCCTGCTGGAGGCCGCCGAACTGCCCGCAGTGCTCGATCGCGCCTTCGCCGTATTCACCGCTGAGCGCCCGCAGCCGGTGCATATCGAGATTCCCACCGATCTGCTCGATGCGCCCTGCGCGCCGCTGCCGACCAGAGCGGCAGCGACGGTGCTGGCACCGCGCCCGGCGGCAGAATCACTCCTGCGCGCGGCCCGATTGTGCCGCGACGCGCGCCGCCCGCTGCTGCTGCTCGGCGGCGGTGCGCGGCGCGCCAGCGCAGCGCTGACGGCGCTCGCCGAACGCCTCGACGCACCGGCGGTGATGACCGTCAACGCGCGCGGCTGCCTGGCGCACGATCACCCGCTGGCGCTGCCGGCCAGCCCCTCGCTGGCCGCGGTGCGCGCGCTGATCGCCTCCTCCGACCTGCTGCTGGCGCTGGGCACCGAACTCGGCCCCACCGACTACGACATGTACCTCGACGGCGGCCTGCATGTCGATGCGCCGCTGATCCGCTGCGACATCGACGCCCGCCAGTTGCAGCGCAACCACGCGCCGGATCTGGCCCTGCTCGGCGATGTCGGCGCCTGCGTCGCCGAGCTGCTCGCCCTGCTGCACGACGACGATCCGCTGGCCGTGTCGAGCCTGTCGAGCAGCGCCGCGGCCGGCGATGCCGCCAGCGATGCGGCACTGCAATCCGCGCGCCGCGCCGCCAACCGCGCCGCCGCCGCGCGCCGCGAGGCCCGCGCCGAACTGGTCGCGCTGAGCGCCGGCGCCGACGGCGCTGCGGGAAGCGGCGGCCTGCCCGGCCAGCTGGCGCTGCTGGAGCGGGTCCGCGCGCGCCTGCCGGGGGCGCTGTGGGTGGGCGATTCCGCCCAGCCGGTGTACGCCGGCAACCTGTACTTTTCGCCGGATGCAGCCGGCGCCTGGTTCAATTCGGCGACCGGCTACGGCACCCTCGGCTACGCCCTGCCGGCGGCGCTGGGTGCGGCGCTGGCGCTGCGCGAAGCGGGCGACAAAGACCGGCGGCGGCCGCTGATCTGCCTGTGCGGCGACGGCGGTCTGCAGTTTTCACTCGGCGAGTTGGGCAGCGTCGCCGAGGCCGGCGAGCCGCTGATTCTGCTGCTGTGGAACAACCGCGGCTACGGCGAGATCCGCGATTTCATGGCTGCGCGCGGCATCGCCCCGCAGGGGGTGGCGCTGGCGGCGATGGATTTTTGCAGCATCGCCGCCGCCTGCGGCTGGCGCAGCGCGCGCCCGGCCAACCTCCACGAGCTGGACGCCGCACTGGATGCGGCCGCCGCGGCGCAGCTGCCGACGCTGATCGAGCTGGATGCGGCGCGCTTCGACCCGCTCGGCTGAGCGGGGCGCGATGCTTTTTGCGGCGCCCGCTCAGCCGGCGTCGGCCTGGCGCCGGCAGTAGCCGCGGGCGAATTCGAACAGCGCCTCGCCGAGTCGCGAGCGGAACTTCTGGCGCTGGCGCACGAAGGAAAAATCGCGCGTCAGCGGCGGCTCCAGCGGCAGCGCGCAGAGGCTGCCCAACGCCAGCTCCTTGGCCACCGTGGCCTCGCTGACCACCGACAGGCCCATGCCCGCTTCCACCGCGCCCTTGATGGCCTCGGTGCTGCCCAGCTCCAGCGCGTTGTCGAGGTCGGCCTCGTCCATGCCCTGCTCGCGCAGGTACTGGGCGAACACGCTGCGGGTGCCCGAGCCCTGCTCGCGGAAGATGCACGGAAAGTCGGCGATGCGCCGCGCCGGCAGGCGCTCGGCGCTGGCCAGATCGTGGTCCGGCGGCACCACCGCCACCAGCCGGTCGATGCGGCAGGGCTCGACCAGCAGATGCTTGTTATGCACCGCGCCCTCGACGATACCCAGCTCGATGCTGTTGTCCGCGACCTGTGCGACCACCTCCTCGGTGTTGCCCACCTGCAGGCGCAGGCGCACCTGCGGGTAGGCATCGCGGAAGTCGCCGAACAGCGCCGGCAGCATGTACTCGGCAATGGTGGTGGAAGCGCCGATGGTCACCGTGCCGCGGTTTTCGCCGGTCATCGCCTGCACCGCCTGCTCCATCTCGTCGTAGAGGGTGAAGATGCGCTCGGCGTAATCGAACACCGCGCGCCCGGCGGGGGTGAGGCTGATCTTGTTGTGGCTGCGATCGAACAGGCGGGTGCCGAAATCCTCCTCCAGCTGGCGCACCTGAAAAGTCACCGCGGGCTGCGACATGCTCAAGGATTCGGCCGCGCGGGTGAAACTCAGCGCCCGAGCCACCCGGTAGAACACCTGCAAACGTCGGTCGGACATGCTCAACTCCCGCGCGACGCACCGCAGCGCGGCGCTATTCGATCCCGGCGCATGCTACCCGATGGCCGCGCGCATTGCGCGCTGGCGACTCGCGCGGGCTGTGGGTTAAGGTTCCGCCCAATCGTGCGCGGCCCGCCAGAACGGCGTGCGCCGCGTCGATCCCCCACCCAGGCGGCGAGCAGGCATGGCCGAGGAAGAACAAAAACAGCAGACGCTGAACGTCGGCGGCCACCGCCACAGCCACGAGGTGGTGAAGGGGCTGGTGGACGAGATCCGCCGTTTCTGGCGCAACTCGCCGGAGGGGCAGAAGCCGCGCGACGACCTGCTCAGCCTGCTGCAGCGCAAGCTGCAGGATCTCGATCAGGACATGGATGCCTGGCAGCGCACCTTCGGCGGCAAGGACGAGGCGGAGGGGGGCAACCTCCCGGGGATCTCCTGCGACAAGTTCGGCAACGCCGCCGCCGGCAGCATGTTCGGCGCCACCATTGCGCTGGCGCTGTTGCTGCTGGTGTTTCTCGGCTTCGGTGCACACTGGCTGGTGCACTGGCTGTTCGAAGAACCCGGCGCCGGCACCATCGTCGTCGCCGTGGTGCTGATCGAGATCTTCCCCGGCCTGGCGGTAGTCGCCCGCGCCACCGATCTGGCGCGCTGGATCAAAATCCGCACCGAGCCCATCGCCTGCGAGCTGTGCCAGAACTGGCGCGGCCTGCTCGGCGGCCTGCTGCTGGTCAGCCTGCTGATCCTGCTGGCGCTGGCGGCCTGGCTGGTGATCAGCGACGGTTGATTAGCCGGCACTCACGCGGCGTAGCGCCGCCGCAAGGCCGCGTAATAGAGCACCGGGATGACGACCAGGGTCAGCACCGTGGACACCAGGATGCCGAAGATCAGCGACACCGCCAACCCGGAGAAGATCGGATCGTCGAGGATGAAAAACGCGCCGAGCATCGCCGCCAGCGCAGTCAGCACGATCGGCTGGGTGCGCACCGCCGCGGCGTTGATCACCGCGGCCTGAAACTCGACGCCCTCGGCCAGCTGCTGATTGATGAAGTCCACCAGCAGGATCGAGTTGCGCACGATGATCCCGGCCAGCGCGATCATGCCGATCATCGAAGTGGCGGTGAACTGCGCGCCGAGCAGCGCATGGCCGGGCATCACGCCGATGATCGTCAACGGGATCGGCGCCATGATGATCAGCGGCACCAGATAGCTGCGAAACTGCGCCACCACCAGCAGGTAGATCAGGATCATCCCCACCGCGTAGGCCAGGCCCATATCGCGGAAGGTCTCGTAGGTGATCTGCCACTCGCCGTCCCACTTGATGCTGTAGGCCCAGGTGTTCTGCGGCTGGTCGATCAGGTGCTGGGCGCTGATGCCCTGCGGGGTTTCGTCCAGCTCGTCGATGTTGAAAAACACCTCGAACATACCGTACAGCGGGCTGTCGAGCGGCCCCGCCATGTCCGCGGTGACAAACACCACCGGCAGCAAATCCTTGTGGTAGATCGACCTCTCCAGGGTCGAATCGCGCACCGTGACCACCTCGGACAGCGGCACCAGCGCGCCGGATTGGCTGCGGACCTTGAGCGCCAGCACGCGCTCGATCCGCGACTTGCTCCACTCCGGTAGCTCCATCCGCACCGGCAGCGCATATTTGGCCTGCGGATCGCGCAAATAGCCGATGTCCTCGCCGGAGAGCGCTGCGGCGACGCTCGCCGCCACCGCCCGCTGCGACACGCCGAGCAACGCGGCCTTGCGCCGATCGACGGCGAGAATCAGCTTCTGCGCCGGCGCTTCGACCGAATCATCGATGTCGATGATGTCGGCGGTGGCGGCGAGCTGCTCGCGCACGGTTTGCGCCAGCGCGATCTGGCCGGCGTACTCCGGCCCGTAGATCTCCACCACCAGCGGCGCCATCACCGGCGGGCCGGGGGGCACTTCGACGATCTTCACATTGGCGCCAAAGCGCTCACCGACCCGCTGCAGCGGCCCACGCACGGACAGGGCGATGTCGTGGCTTTTGCGCTCGCGTTGGCGCTTATCCAGCAGATTGACCTGAATATCGCCGACGTTCGCGCCGCTGCGCAGATAGTACTGGCGCACCAGCCCGTTGAAGTTGATCGGCGCAGCGGTGCCGGCGTAGGTCTGGTAGTCGCGCACTTCCGGCACCGTCGCCAGCTCGTCGCCGAGGGCGTCGAGCACCCGCTGGGTCTCCTCCAGCGCCGTGCCTTCGGGCATATCGACCACGATCTGAAATTCCGATTTGTTATCAAACGGCAGCATCTTCAGCACCACCGACTGCACCGCGGCCAGCGACACCGAGCCGGCGATCAGCAGCAGCATGGCGAAGAACAGGCCGAGGCGCGCCCAGCGGCCTTCGCGGCCGCGTAAAAACGGCGTCATGATGCGCGCGAAGAAGCGGTGCATGCGCCCTTCGCGCTGCTCTTCTTCGGCGTGGTGCGCGCGGTTTTTCAGCAGCTTGTACGACATCCACGGCGTGACCACGAACGCCACCGCCAGCGAGATCAGCATGCCCATGCTGGCGTTGATCGGGATCGGGCTCATGTACGGCCCCATCAAGCCGCTGACGAAGGCCATCGGCAGCAGCGCGGCGATCACCGTGAAGGTGGCGAGAATCGTCGGCCCGCCGACTTCATCGACCGCGCGCGGGATGGCTTCGAGCAGATTTCTGGCGCCGAGCGCCAGGTGCCGGTGGATATTCTCGACCACCACGATGGCGTCATCGACGAGGATGCCGATGGAGAAGATCAGCGCGAACAGCGACACGCGATTGAGGGTGAAGCCCCAGGCCCAGGAGGCGAACAGGGTGATCGCCAGCGTGACGACCACCGCGAAGCCAACGATAAACGCCTCTTTCAGCCCGAGCGCAAAGGCGACCAGCGCGATCACCACCGCAGTGGCGAACGCCAGCTTCAACATCAGCGTTTGCGCCTTGTCGTTGGCGGTCTCGCCGTAGTTGCGGGTGACCGCCACCTCGACCCCCTCCGGGATCAGCGTGCCGCGCAGATCGGCCACGCGGGCGATCAGTGCATCGGCGATCCGCACCGCGTTGCTGCCGGTTTTTTTGGCGATGGCGATGGTCACGGCGGGGTGGCGCTGGCCCTGCTCGCCATGCCAGACGAGCTGTTCGGGGTGGTCCGGGCCGAGCCGCACATCGGCCACATCGGCCAGATACACCGGCTTGCCGGGGCCGTTTTCGCTGGGCCGCAGAGCGACCACCAGCTCGGCGACCTGCCGCGGTGCGAGCAGAAACTCACCGGCGCGCACGCTGATTTCGCGCCCATCGCGCACCAGGCTGCCGGCTTCGCTGGCGACATTCGAGGCCGCCAGCGCGTTGCGCAGATCGCTCATGGCGATGCCGTGGCCGGCCATGCGCTGCGGATCGAGCAGCACGCGCACCGCGCGCTCCGGCCCGCCGAGGGTGTAGATATCGCGCGTGCCGGGGACCCGCTTCAGCTCCGCTTCGAGCGCCTGCGCCACCTGTTTCAGCTGGTGGGCGCCGCGCGTTTCATCGGCGGTCCACAGCGTCAGCGCGACGATCGGCACATCGTCGATGCCCATCGGCCGCACCAGCGGCCGGCCGACGCCGAGGTTCTGCGGGAACCAGTCGCCGTGCGAAAACACCTGGTTGTAGAGCCGCACGATGGCGTCACCGCGGCGCTCGCCGACCTCGAACTGCACGGTCAGCACCGCCATCCCCGGGCGCGACACCGAGTAGACGTGCTCGACGCCCGGCAGCTCCGACATCACCTGCTCGGCCGGGGTAGCGACCAGCTGTTCGACCTCGGCGGCGGTGGCGCCGGGAAAGGGCACGAACACGTTGGCCATGGTGACGTCGATCTGCGGCTCTTCCTCGCGCGGGGTGACCAGTACCGCGAACAACCCCATCAGCAGGCCCAACAGAGCCAGCAGCGGGGTGATCTCGGTATCCAGAAAGCGCTTGGCGACGCTGCCGGAGAGGCCCAGTTTTTCAGTGCCGGCCATCTCAATCACCCCCGCTGCCGCTGCCGGCGCTGGCAGCGGATTTCAGCGCGATGCCGGCGGCCACCGGGTCCAGCGCGATGCGCTCGCCGGCAGCCAGCCCGGCGAGCACTTCGACGCGCCCGCCGCGATGAACCGGCCCCAGGCGCAGCTGGCGCAGCGCGATCCGCCCCCGCTCGCCGACCACGTAGACCGCGCTCAGCTCGCCGCGGCGCCGCACCGCGGTGGCCGGGATCAGCAGTCGCTCGACCTCGCCGGCGGCCACCGCAACCTTCACGTACATGCCCGGCAACAGGCCGCTGGCGCGCCCCTCGTCGAGAGCGACGCGCACCCGAAAGCTGCCGCTGGCCGGATCGGCGTAGGGGAAGAAAACCAGCTCGCCGGCGTCAAGCCGGGTGCCGTCGGCGGCGATGACCGACACCCTGTCGGCGCCTCGCAGCGCGGCCATCAGCCGCTGTGGCACCTCCATCGACACGCGCAGTTCGTCCAGCGAGATACCGCTGATCAGCGGCGTGCCGGGGTTGGCCATCTCGCCGACCTCGATGTGGCGGCGGGTGACGATGCCGGCGTAGGGCGCGCGGATCACGGTGTAGCCGAGCTGCTCCTCGGCACGCACCAGCGCCGCCTCGGCGGCGGCCACGCGCGCCTGCGCGGCGCGATGAGCCGCCTCGGCGCGATCCAGCTCGGCCTTCGACACCAGCTTGCGCCGGTAGACATCGGCGACGCGCTGGCGCTCATCGGCGGCCTGCTTGCGGCGGGCGCGGGCCTCGGCGAGCTGCGCGCCGGCCTGATCCAGCGCGGCGCGCTGCTCGGTATCGACCAGCCGCAGAATCACCGCGCCGGCCTGCACCGCGTCGTCCACATCGACGGCGAGCTCGGCGACCCGGCCGCTGGTCTGCGCCGACACCGTGCCGCGATTGACCGCCTCGACACTGCCGTCGAAGAGCAGTTCGTCGGCGACCGCGACGCGGGCGACCTCGGCCGTCGCCAGTGACGATTGCGCGCTGGCCAGCGGTGCCGCGCAGCACCAACCGAGCAGGATCGCGGCGAATAGCGCGGCGCGCGGCATTGGGAAGGCGGTGCGGGTTTGAGGCGATGTGCGCATGGCTGGATTTTCCGTTGTACTGGCCTGGTGCCGGGCCGGGCTGCCCGGGCCACGCTGGATGTTGGCAGCGCGGCCCGGTAGCAGCGAGGATAGATCAGTGCCCAGCCCGTGCGGCCGCGGATTTCGCCCCGCTGGCGGGCGTTGCTGTTGCACTGCAGGATAGCAGTTGTCAGTATATTATGAAATACTAATATAACCCATCCGCAAGCGGTTGCAAGCTGCCTTCTGCTAATCTCGGGGTTTGTTCTGATCGCCACGGAGACCCGCAATGGCCACTCGCATCCAGCGCACCGCAGCATCGCCATCGACCGCCACGCCGATCGCGACAATGGCCGCCGCCGCAGCCGCGGTACTGCTGCTGTGCACGGCGCCGGCACAGGCCGGTAAGATCTACAAATGGATCGACGCCAAAGGCATCACCCACTACAGCCAGAGTCCGCCGACCGGCCGCGAAGCCGAGGAGATCAGCACTCGCAGCGGCGATACAGCGCGCCAGGCAGAGGCCCGCGAATCCTTGCAATCGCGCGTCCAATCGCTCAACGAACGCCAGGAGGAACGCCAGGCCGCAGCCCGCGGTGAGAGCGAGGAGCTGGCCCGCCAGCGCGAACTGGAGGCCTTCTGCGCACAGGCGCACGAGCGCATCGCCGACTATGGCTCCGGCAAGCGGCTGGCGCTGAAGCAGCCGGACGGCAGCTATCGCCGCCTGAGCCCGGAGGAGATCGACACCCGCCGCAGCGAGTTGCAGGGGCAGATCGACGAGCACTGCGCCAACTGAAGCGGCTGCAGCGGGCCGCGCGCCCGCCGCCGAGTCGGGTGGCCGCCGGCAAAACCGCCTCCCGATACCGCGATAACCTGCCGGTTCGCCATCCCCGGCGGCTGTACCCGGATCGCCATCGCGCATAGAATTCGCCGCTTTGCAGGCCACAGGCAGCAGCACCATGCGCGTATCCCGCTTCCACCTCTCCACCCTCAAGGAAACCCCCGCCGACGCGGAGATCGTCAGCCACCAGCTGATGCTGCGCGCCGGCCTGATCAAGCGCCTCGCCTCCGGCCTGTACACCTGGATGCCGCTGGGCCTGCGCGTGCTGCGCAAGGTCGAGGCGGTGGTCCGCGAGGAGATGAACCGCGCCGGCGCCGTGGAGCTGCTGATGCCGGCGGTGCAACCGGCCGAGCTGTGGCAGGAATCCGGCCGCTGGGACAAATACGGCCCCCTGTTGCTGCGCATCGTCGATCGCCACGAACGCGACTTCTGCTACGGCCCGACCCACGAGGAGGTGATCACCGATATCGCCCGCCGCGAGCTGTCCAGCTACAAGCAGCTGCCGCTGAATTTCTACCAGATCCAGACCAAGTTCCGCGATGAGATCCGGCCGCGCTTCGGGGTGATGCGCTCGCGCGAATTCATCATGAAGGACGCCTACTCCTTCCACGCCGATCCGGCCTCGCTGGACGACACCTACCAGGCCATGCACGACGCCTACCAGGCGATCTTCAGTCGCCTCGGCCTGCGCTTTCGCGGCGTGGAGGCGGACAGCGGCGAAATCGGCGGGGCCAAATCGATGGAGTTTCACGTCCTCGCCGACAGCGGCGAGGACGCCATCGCGCACAGCGATGCCAGCGACTACGCGGCCAACATCGAAAAGGCCGAGGCCATCTGCGAGGCCGAACGCGACGCGCCGACGCAGGCGATGACGCTGGTCGACACGCCGGATGTAAAAACCATCCAGGCGCTGGTGGAAAAGCACGGGCTGGCCATCGAAAAAACCATCAAGACGCTGATCGTCGCCGCCTCGGATGACATCGAAGCCGACTTCGTTGCCCTGCTGGTGCGCGGCGACCACCAGCTCAATGAGATCAAGGCCGAGCATCTGCCCGAGGTGGCCGCGCCGCTGCGCATGGCCAGCGAGGCGGAGATCCGCGCCGCGATCGGCGCCGGCCCCGGCTCGCTGGGCCCGGTGGGTCTGCCGCTGCCGGTGATCGTCGACCGCAGCGTGGCGGCGATGAGCGACTTCGGCGCCGGCGCCAACAGCGACGACAAGCACTACTTCGGCATCAATTGGGAGCGCGACCTGCCGCTGCCGCAGGTGGCCGACATCCGCAACGTGGTCGAGGGTGACCCGAGTCCCGATGGCCGCGGCAGGCTGCATATCGTGCGCGGCATCGAGGTCGGCCACATCTTCCAGCTCGGCACCAAGTACTCCGAGGCGCTGGATGCCACGGTGCTCGACGAGGATGGCCGCCCGGTGGCCATGAGCATGGGCTGTTACGGCATCGGCATCACCCGCGTGGTGGCGGCGGCCATCGAGCAGAACCACGACCAGCGCGGCATCCTCTGGCCGGCGCCGCTGGCGCCCTTTCAGGTCGCCGTGGTGCCGATCAACATGTACAAATCGGACGCGGTGCGCGAGGCCGCCGAGGCGCTCTACGCCGAGCTGCTGGAGGCCGGCTTCGACGTGCTGTTCGACGACCGCAACGCCCGCGCCGGGGTGATGTTCGCCGACATGGAGCTGATCGGCGTGCCGCGCCGCGTGGTGGTCTCGGAAAAAGCCCTGGCGCGCGGCGCGCTGGAGTACAAGGGCCGCAGCGACGAACAGGCGCAGGACGTACCGCGCGCAGCCATCGTCGAATTTCTGCGCGCTGCCGGCTGAGCAGGGGAATCATCGCGGCCGCGGCCGGTCGGTCAAGCCCGGCCGGCGGGCATCGCCATCGCTCAGGCCGGCTCCACGTCGAGCAGCTCGGGCCGGCCGAGGGCGAATCCCTGGCCGTAGTCGATGCCGATGTCACAGAGCCGGCGTAGCACTTCGTCGCTCTCGACGAATTCGGCGATGGTGCGCTTGCCCATCACGTGGCCGATCTCGTTGATCGACTTGACCATCGCGTAGTCGATCGGATCGCGCGCCACGTCGCGGATGAAGATGCCGTCGATTTTGAGAAAATCCACCGGCAGGTTCTTCAGATATTCGAACGACGACAGGCCGCTGCCGAAATCATCCAGCGAGAACAGGCAGCCGCGCGCGGCCAGCGCGGCGATGAAATCCCGCGCGTGGGTGAGATTGGCGATCGCCGCGGTCTCGGTGATCTCGAAGCAGATGTTGCCACCCTGCACGCCGTTGCGACTCATCTCGTCGATCAGGTAGTGGGCGAAGTGCTCATCGGTCAGCGAGTGGCCGGAGAGGTTGATCGAGCACAGATAGCGCGGCGGCAATTGCTCGCCCTGGGCGGCCAGCCAGCGGAAGGCGGCGGCGCATACCCAGCGGTCGATGCGCGGCATCAGGTTGTAGCGCTCGGCGGCCGGCAGAAAGGCGCGCGGCGGCACCAGTCGCCCCTGCTCATCGCGCATGCGCAGCAACAGTTCGAAATGCGGTGCATCATCGCCGCTCTGGCCCAGCGGGCAGATCAACTGCCGCGACAGGCGCAGACGCCCCTCATCGAGTGCGCACTGGATGCGCGTCACCCACTGCATCTCGCCGATGCGGCTGGCCAGTTGATCGTCGTCCTCCTGATAGACCCGCACGCGATTGCGCCCGCCCTCTTTGGCCGCGTAGCAGACGGCATCCGCAGCGGACAGCACGCGGGCGATGTCACCGCTGCCGGCGTCGATCGGCACCACGCCGATGCTGACGCCGAGGGTGAAGCTCTTCTCCTCCCAGAAAAAGCGGAAGTCGGCAATCGACTCGCGCAATGAGTTGGCCACGCGCTGCGCCTGCTGCAAGGAGCAGTGCTCCATGAGGATGCCGAACTCATCGCCGCCCAGGCGCGCCACTGTGTCGCGGCGCCGCGTGCGGCTGCGCAGCAGACTGCTGATCTGCCGCAGCAGCTCGTCACCGGCGACGTGTCCACAGGTGTCGTTGACCACCTTGAACTGGTCCAGATCGAGGTAGCACATGGCGTGCTGGGTGCCCTCCTGGCGCGCTGTCTGCAGCACGCGTTCGAGGCGCAGCTCCAGTTCGCGGCGGTTGATCAAGCCGGTCAGCGCGTCGTGGCTGGCCTGGTAGCTCAGGCGTGCCGACAGGCTCT
This sequence comes from uncultured Chromatiales bacterium, assembly GCA_965602395.1. Classification (GTDB taxonomy): domain Bacteria; phylum Pseudomonadota; class Gammaproteobacteria; order CBFCYW01; family CBFCYW01; genus CBFCYW01. Next base: position 6,814 of record CBFCYW010000024.1, on the reverse strand, counting down.
GCGATTCGGTGATATCGGTGCCCGTGCCGCGGTAGCCGAGAAAAGCGCCGCTGTCGCTGTAGATCGGCTTGCCGCTGATCGACCAGTGCAGCATGGCGCCGTCGCTGCGCTGGTAGACGTAGTGCAGCGCGCGAAACGGCAAGCGCTCGGCGATCTTGGCACTGAAATCCAGCCAGGCTTCCTCATCGGGCACATCGACGCTGCAAGCCAGCCCGGCGCGGCCCAGCAGGCGCTCGCGCGCGACCCCGGTGATCTCGGCGTGGCGTTCGGAGATGAAGGTGTAGCGCAGCTCGGTATCGGTCTCCCAGAACCAGTCCGCGGCGGTATCGGCAAAATCCATGAAGCGCTGCCGGCTGCTGCGCAGCGCCGCCTCGGAACGCCGCCGGTGAGCGCGGAAGATCAGCAGCAGCGTGGTGGTTGGAGTCAGCCCCACCAGCACGCCAAGCCCGACCCAGACCAGATACGGATGGCGCAGATAAAACAGGTGAAAAGCATTGACCGAAGCGCTACCCGGCGCGCTGCCAGCCACGAGCTGGCCGCCATTCGACAGCCACCAGAGGCACAGTATCAATACCCCCGCAGCGGCCCCGAAACCCAGCCAGCGACGCAGCCGCCGCCCCGGGTGGGGACGGGTAGTGTCGACAACGGCGGCATTGCCGCGATGACTGTCATCGCAGGTCGAATACATGGCGTCGCTCACGGCATCAACGGAGGTAGATCGAGTGTAGTCGAGCCAGCGGCAAATCCAGGAACTTGATCGCCCCGGACAAGAAATAAGCAACTCAGGCAGTTATCGACACCGCTCGCGCTGTGCATTGCCGCCGCCGCGGGCCGGCGATCGCTAGCGGATGTGGAACTCGCCCGGCGGCTCATCGACGGGCGATGCCTTGTCCAGCCAGCGGCTCTCGACCTGCGCCACCTCGGCGGCCGGCGGGCCGCGCCACAACCACGCCAGCAACTCGCGCAGATCGCTCTCGGCACCGGCGGCTTCCAGCTCAACACTGCCATCAGCGCAGTTGCGCACCCAGCCCGAGAGACCGAGGCGGCGCGCCTCGGTGCAGGCCGAAGCGCGATACCAGACGCCCTGCACGCGCCCGCTAACGCGGCACTGAATGCGCCGCTGCATCAATATTCCACTTCCGCGCTCTGGCCCACCGGCAGCGGCGCGGAGCTGGCCACCGGCAAGCGCAGGTAGACCGCATAATGCGCCGTGCCATCGCGCAACACAGCGCGCGGATCACTGCCCACAACGCTGGCGCCGTAGCGCTCACCGGCGACGCGCACCGCAACCTCGCGCCCCGGCGGCAGTCTGTTCAACTCTGCTGCCGGCACCTCGACGCGCACCGCCATGCGCTCGGCGTCGGCAACGCTGAGCAGCGGCTGCGCCTGCAGGCGGTTGACGACGATCGCGCCCACCGCGGCGTGCACCTGCAACACCCGCATCGCAGCATCCGCTCGCAGCTCGCTCTGCTTGCGGGCCAGCTGGGCGAGCTGCCACTGGGCCTCGGCGGCCCGGTAGTCCGCCGCCACCTGCTCACTGGCGTTGCGCGCACGCTGCAACTCGACGGTGGAGATCAGCGTCGCGGCGTACATTTCCTCGGCCCGCTGCAGCTCGCGCGCCATTTCGTCGCGCTGTGGGCGCAGGGCATCGCGGCGCGCAGCGGCCAGCTCGACCGCCAGATCGAAGCGCTGCGGATCGAGCGCCAGCAACAGCTCGCCAGGCTGGTGCACAGCGCCAGCGCGGGTCTCCACGCGCGCCAGACGACCACTCTCAACGAGCCCGAGCTGACGCTCGCCGGACCATTCGATGACACCGCTGAGGCTGGCCGCAGCGGCACTCCGGATCACCTGCGGCGCGACAAAAACCCCGAGCAGCAGTGCCGCCAGCAGGCTCAGCCGTGGCGCGTGGCGGGCGCCACTGCAGAGGACGATAGCGGGACTGGGATCACTGCGGCGGAGCGTGCGACGAGACATCGGTGGTTTCTCCAATCGAGGAGCGGTCATTCGGCGGGTGGCTCGGCAGCGGCGCTGGCTTCGCCCAGCAGGGCGTCGAGCCGCGCCCAGGCCAGGAGTAGTGAGTAGCGCACTTCAGCGCTTTCCAGCCGGGCGCGCGAAAATTCACTCATGGCATCGCCGAGATCACTGCCGACCTCCAGTTCGTAGCGGATGCGGCTGCGATCCAGATACAGCTCGCGGTAATCCAGCTGCCGCGCAGCGGCCTCGCGGCGCGCGGCGAGCAGGCCGATCTGCTGCCAGATTTCGAGCAGGTCGGCACGCAGACGGGCCTCGTCGTCGGCCAGTGCGGCGCGCTCGCGCTGCAGGCGCGCAGCAGCCGCAGCACTCGCCGCGGAGAGCCGATCCCCCTGGTACAACGGCACGCTCAGCAGCACGCCGAGCCTCCAGCGATCGTTGCCGCCCTCCTCGCGCGAATAGCCGGCCACTTCGGCCTGCGCATCCAGCCGCGGGCGGTCGCCAGCGCGCGCCAGCTCCAGCCGCTGCAGCGCGGCTTCGACCCGCTGGCGGCGCGCCAGCAGCAGCCGATTGCCAGCCAGCGCACGCTGCAGCAGCTCCGGGTATTCGGGCAGCTCGCGGTCTCGCGGCACGGCGGCGGGTTCGATCAGGGTGTCGGGCAACTCGTCGGGACGGCCCATGGCTGCGGCGAGACGCGCCCGGCTCATGCGCTGGCGCTGCTGCGCTGCACTGCGTTTGACCAGCCGCGCCTGATAGTCGGCATCCAGTCGATAGACTTCGACGTCGGAAACCTCGCCCAGCTGATTGCGTTCGCGGGCGCGATCCCAGCGGATGAAGTCGATGGCCATGCGCTCGTTCTGCACGGCGAAGGCCAGGTCGGCGAGCAACACATCGAAATAGCGCCGCATGATCTCCAGCCGCTGCCGATCGAGCGCATCGAGCATGGCGCTCTGCTGGCTGCGCGCACTGGCCTCGGCGGCGGCGCGGCGAGCGTCATCGCGACCGAATTCGTACAGCGGCCGCGAGGCCAGCAGGGTCAGCTTGTGGTCATCGCTACCCTGATCCGCGGCGACCTCCGCAGGCCCGATCCAGCGCGCTCTGGCGTGCAGATCGACGCGCCAGTCGCCATCCGCCAGCGCCGCCCGGGCATCGGCCTGCGCGGCCTGCAGATCGGCGCGCGCGACGGCGACCAACGGGTGCTGATCGACGCCGGCCAGGGCATCTTCCAGGGTGAGGCTGGCGGCGCCGGCCTGACCGCAGAGGGTTGCGCCGAGCAGGGCCAGCGATGCGAGCGGCGACCGACGCAAGGAGAAAACCCCGGCGCGCATCACGATTTCAGTCGAGCGCTGCGCGCTTTTCGCGCTTGAAGCGGGTGAATCGGGATTTGCTGTAGTGCCCGTCGGCGACATATTCGCCGAGCCAGATGAATTCTTGCGGGCCGGAGGCCGCCCCGGTGTAGCGCGCGACGACCCTGCCATCGAGATCAAAAAAAGCGAACACCGGGGTGGCGCGCACGCGATGGCGCTGCAAGGCGAATTCCTTCTGGGTGACCGGCTCGCCGGCGAAATCCGCGATCTCCAGGTCGCCCTCGACATCGACCGAGAAAAGCAGGAAGCGCTCGCGATAGTAGTCTTGAACCTCGGGCTGGTTGAGTACCGTCTGCTTCATGCGGTGGCAGAAGGGACACTCGTCCATCTCGAAAAACAGCATCACACCGCGCTTGCCTTCCTCGCGGGCGCGCTCCAACTCCTCGGAAAAATCCCCGAAGGTTTCGTGAAAAAAGTACTCGTAGGGATCACGGGGGGCTGCAGCATCGGCGCTAGTCAGCGCCAGGCAGGCCGCCAGAAACAGGAGAGCGAAGGACTTTTCTGAGAGGAAATTCAGGCGACTGGGCATCACGCTGGCTCCGGTATACGGCATGCTGCGGATGCTATCAGCAATCGATGGTTGCGCGTATATCCCGATTGCGCGGGGAATTTCAGGGCAATGCGGCTGGGGGCCTGAGGGGCCGGCGCCATGCCTTATGCGCGCGGCAGTGCGGCTGGAGCCATCGCATCGCGGACACGAAAAAGCAGCAAGCCCGAACTCGAGCTTGCTGCTTTTTTCTCACCGAATCCTCGGCCGCTGCTGTACCTCGCAGCGACCGATGATCCGACTCCAAACCCGGGGCGACCCCGGGTCGGACTGACATATTCGACCAGCTTTTACGAGCCGGCCTTTGCTCTGGCCTTACTGGGCCAGATACTCGCGATCACTGGCTTCGATCTGTCCGACCGACCAGGCGCCACGATTTTTAGCATGGGCGATAGCAGCATTGACTTCGGCGGTCAGTGCATTGCGCTCAATGCTGAACACCTGCCCGGGGTAGATCAGGTCGGCGTCGCGGATCGCCCCGCTGTTCGCCTTGTAGATCAACGGCCACAGGTAGGGATCGTTGTAGATATCCTGCATCGCGGAGATGCCCCACAGCGAGTCTCCGCGGACCACGGTGTAGCTGGTCACTGCGGTCTGCGTCTCGGCCTGCTGCACCTTATTGCGCTCTTCTTCGCACTGCTTGATGGCGTTCTCGGCCTGCTGCTTCGCTCTGTTGGCGATTGCGATGGCGCGGAAGTTGTTGCCCTTCTCGCCCTCGGCCTTGGCGGCGTCGATCAGCTTGCCGGTGTCGCGCCAGGCGCAACCCATGCTGCTGGCCTTCTTGTTGAGCGCTTCAGCTTCGGCGATGGCGGCTCGTGCCTCAGCGCTCATGCCTACCGGCTCGGCGGCTTCGGGCTCGGGAGCAGGTTCCGGTTCGGGCGTACTGGCGCAACCCACTGCCACGCCAAGGGCGAGCGCGGCGATGCCGAGCTGCTTGGCGAGTGCTTTCTTATTCATCTAGATGCCTCCGGCGAAATGACTTTGATCGTTTGGAATATCGGGCTATCTCAAGGAAAACAGATCGCCCGGCGCAGACTAGGCCGAGAAGCTACCATCGGGGCAAAAACCCGTCAAGTTGCTACTCGGTGAGGCGCCATATTCAGATTGCGCGTTAATTTGCGGCGACTTTTTGACGAAACTTCGAGGCCAGCAGGCGCGCCTCATTAGCGCTGCGCCGGGCCGCGCGGTAGTTGCCGACGCGCAGATCCTGGCGCGCCTGGCGAAGCAGCAGTTCGGCGCGCTCCAACCCACTGGAATCGACGCCGGAAGCGCTCGCCGCAAGGCGTGCCGCCTGGATCGACTGACGCGCATCGCTCATTTCCTGAGTCGGGACGCTGGCGCAGGCCTGCAGGCTGATCGCACCACCGACCAGCAGCCACCGCAGTGGCCGCAAGCAGTGGCGAAAGCGGTAGAATGGCGGCTTTTCAGAGACGCGCTGAATCATGGCAGCGGACGCTAGCACCGCGCTGTCACGAGCGTCAAGCAGCCGTCACCACAATACCGGGAGCCGCCACAATGAGCGACGCAGAATCCACGCCGATAATTCTCCACAACCCGCGCTGCTCCAAATCTCGCGCCACCCTGGAGCTGCTCGAAGCGCAGGGTATCACGCCGCAGGTGCAGCGCTATCTGGACAAGCCGCCGAGCGCCGCCGAACTGGGCGAAATCCTCGATCTGCTGGGCATGCACCCGCGCGAACTGATGCGCCGCGGCGAGGCGATCTACACCGAGCTGGGGCTCGACGACGCGCAGCTCGATCGAGAGCAGCTGATCGCCGCGATGGTCGCCAACCCGATCCTCATCGAGCGGCCGATCGTCATCGCCAACGGCCGCGCCGCCATCGGCCGGCCGCCGCAGCAAGTGCTGGACATTCTCTGAGCCATGCGCGAAATCCTCGTCCTCTACTACAGCGGCGGCGGCCATACCGCAGCCATGGCACGACAGATCGCGCGCGGCGTCGAATCGATCCCCGGCTGCGCCGCGCGCCTGCGCAGCGTGCCGCCGGTGTCCGCCGAGTGCGCCGCGGTGGCGGCCGCCGTGCCGGACAGCGGCGCGCCCTACGCCAGCGCCGCGGATCTGACCGAATGCGCCGGGCTGCTGCTCGGCAGCCCCGGCCATTTCGGCAACATGGCCGCGGCGATGAAGCATTTTATCGATGGCACATCCGCACAGTGGTTCGGCGCCGACATGCTCGGCAAACCGGCGGCGGTGTTCACCTCCACCGCCAGCCCGCACGGCGGCCAGGAGAGCGTGCTGCTGTCGATGGCACTACCGCTACTGCACCACGGCATGCTGCTGCTCGGCCTGCCCTACGCCGAGAGCGGGCTGATGGAAAGCGATGGCGGTGGCAGCCCCTACGGCGCCGGCCACGTCTCCGGAGCGGATGGCCAACGGCCACTGGGCGAGCGCGAAAAGCAACTCTGCCGCGCGCTGGGCCGGCGCGTCGCCGCCACCGCAGCGCAACTGGCGCGCGGGGCTGACCAGGCCGATGGCGACGAGGTGCCGCGGTGAGCGCCCGGGCGAGCACTCGGGCAAACGCGCCGGTATCGCCCGGCTGGCTGCTGGCCGGGCGCTGGCTGGCGCTGCTCGGCCTGTTCGGGCTGCTGCTGCTGCTGCTCAACTGGTACACCTGGATCGCGCCGGTGGACGGTGTGCCGCGCTCTTTGATGCTGATCCTGCTGGTGGTGCCGCTGTTGCTGCCGATGCGCGGCATCCTGCACGCCCGCCCCTACACCCATGCCTGGGCCGGCTATCTGGCGATGTTCTACTTTCTGCTCGGCGTCGAGGTGAGCTGGAACCAGCCGCAGGAGCGCTGGCTCGGGCTGGCAGCGGTACTGCTGAGTCTGTGCATGCTGATCGGCTGCGGGCTGTATGCACGGCTCGGCGGGCGCGCCCAGCGCCTGGCGCGCGAGGCCGCCGAGCGCCGCTC
>CBFCYW010000023.1:0-34829 GCA_965602395.1 uncultured Chromatiales bacterium | reverse complement strand
CCGGCCGCGCCGTGACCCGATGACGCCGCTTCCGCCAGCTCGACGCCAGCCGCCAGCGCCGGCGACAGCGGCGTCGCGCCATCCAGCAGCGGCAGTTGCAGCAGCGCGTCCAGCGCCATCTGCGGCGGCATCAGCCCGGTCAGCGCCAGCTCCAGCGAATCCTCGCCGCCGGCGCTGTAGCGGTGGCCCTGCTGCAGGGCGATCACCGCCCAGCGGATCGCCGCCATGATTTCCCAGTAGTCGATCTGCCGCTCGTCGATGGCGCGCTCGGCCAGTTCGCGGTAGCCGGCGAGAAAATCCGCCCGCGCGGCGATGCCGCCGGCCTCGCGCGCGGCCGCGCCGAAGCGCCAGCAGTGGGCGCAGAACCAGCCGATGTCCTCGTGCGGATCGCCCCACTGGGCGAACTCCCAATCCAGCACCGCGGTCAGCCGGCCGTCGGCGACCATGTAGTTGCCGCTGCGGTAATCGCTGTGGGCGAGCACCGCTGCGGCGCTCGCCGGAGCCTGCAATTCGAGCTGGCGCAGGACGTATTCCAGCGCCGGCTGCGCCGTGCCCATCGCGTCGAGATAGCCGCGATAGCTGGCGATGCGCGCCAGCGCGGCGTTGTCCGGCGGCGCGCCGAGAAAGGCCAGATCCGCGCGCGGCGGCGCGATGCGGTGGATCAGCGCCAGCTGGCGGCCCAGCTCGCGGGCCAGCGGCGGGCCGAACTCGGCGATCTTCGGGTCGCGCACGATGCGCCGCCCGTTGGCCGTGCCGGCGACCTGATCGACGATGAAAAACGGCGCGCCGATGACCTGCGCATCGCGGCACAGCCAGTGCGGCGCCGGCACCCGCACGCCGGCGGCGTGGGCGGCGCACAGCAGGGCGAACTCCTCGGCGCGCGAGTGGCTGGTGGCCACCGCCGAGGGCGCGTCGGTGCGCAGCACCCAGTGCCGCAGCTGCTGCTGCGGCTGGCTGCCGACGCGCAGCGCCAGCTTCCAGTTTTCCTGAATCGCGCCGCCGGTGAGCAGCTGCGCGGCGTCGATCTGCACCGGCTCGCCGAGCTGCGCGGCCAGCCACTGTTGCAGTCGCTGCAGGCGTTGCGCTTGCATCACGCCCCCCAGCGCCAGGCGTCGATGCCGTTATCGCGACACTCGCGCGCCAGCACCATTTTGTGCACCTCGCTGGCACCGTCCACCAGCCGCGCCTGGCGGGCGTAGCGGTACATCCACTCCAGCGGCGTGTCCTTCGAGTAGCCGCGCGCGCCGCACAGCTGGATCGCGGTGTCGACCGCGCGATGCAGCGCATCGGCGACCTGCACCTTGGCGGCGGAGACCTCGGCGCGGGCGAAATCGCCGCGATCCAGCTGCCACGCCGCCTGCATCACCAGCAGCCGGCCGATGCGGATCTGCAGCGCCGCTTCGCCCATCAGCAGCTGCACGCTCTCGCGCTCGGCGAGTTTGCTGCCGAAGGCCTCGCGCTGATCGATCCACGCCTGGGCGATCTCCAGCGCGCGCCGCGCCAGCCCCAGCCAGCGCATGCAGTGGGTCAGGCGGGCGGTGGCGAGGCGCGTCTGCACCACTTTCATGCCGCGGCCGACCTCGAACAGGCGGTTGTCGTCGGCGATCTCCAGGCCGTCGAACTCCAGCTCGCAGTGGCCGCCGTGCTCCTCCGGACCCATGATCGGGATGCGCCGCAAAATCCGCCAGCCGGGCTGGTCGGCGTGGAACAGAAAGGTGGTCAGCTCGCGGCGCGGCTGGCGCGAGCTGCGCGCCAGCAGAATGAAATGGCTGGCGCCCTCGGCGCCGGTGATGAACCACTTGCGGCCGCGCACGATCCACTTGTCGCCGGATTTTTCCGCCGTGGTGCGCATCATCCCCGCCGGGTCGGAGCCGGCGCCGGGGGCCGGCTCGGTCATCACGATCGACGAGCGCAGCGCGCCGTCGATGATCGGCTGCAGCCACTGGTCTTTCTGCGCCTCCGTGGCCAGCTCGTTGAGCACCCACATATTGCCGTCGTCCGGCGCCGCGGCGTTGAACACCACCGGGCCGAAGATCGAGCGGTTCATCTCCTCGTAGCAGGCCGCCATGCCGACCCGACCGAAGCCGCGGCCGCCGCGCGATTCGGGCATCGACAGCGCCCACAGGCCGGCGCCGCGGGCCTCGTCGCGCAGCGTCGCGAGCAGCGCCGGGGCGATGTTTTCGTGCGCGTCGAAGCTGGCCGCGTCGGCCTCCAGCGGGATCAGCCGCCGCTCGACGAAATCGCGAATCTGCAGGCGCACGGACTCGATGTGCGCGGGAAGGGTGAAATCCATGCTGGTACATCCTCGGCTGGCCCCGGCGCTGGCTGCGCGAGGCGGTCAAAGTGAAGCGCGGCACGCTCGGCCGCGGGCCGGGGGAAACTGCCGCGGATCGCCGCCGGCGTCAATCGCCGCGCGGCGCCGGTCGCCGCGGCCGGTGTCGCCATCGCGTCCCCTGCGGGCAATCGCTGGCAGGCGGCGGCGTGCACAATCGGCCGTCATAACAACAAACCAGCGCGGCAAAAGCATGCAAGAGAGCACCTACACCGCGCGCTGCAGCGAGCTGCAGGCGCGCATGCGCGAGGCCGGCGTCGACGCCGCACTGTTCACCGATGCGGACAGCATCGCCTGGCTGGCCGGCTACTGGGGCTACCTCGGCATCGAGTGGGGCCGGCCGACGCTGCTGTTCGTGCCGCAGGCCGGCGACTGCACGCTGATCACCCCGCTGATGGAATCGGAAATGGCGCGCGCGATGACCTGGATCGCCGATCTGCGCCCCTGGGAGGACGGCATCGGCGACGAGTGGCGCGCGCCGCTGCGCGCCCTGCTCGGTGGCCGCGGCGGGCTGGCGCTGGCGGTGGAGCGGCTGCAGATCCCGGCGCGCATCTCGCTGGCGCTGGCCGAGGCCTTCGCCGAGCTGCGCTACCGCGATGCCGGCGCCCTGCTCGGGCCGATGCGCCAGATCAAGAGCGCCGCGGAGATCGCGGTGATGAAACAGGCCGGACAGGTGGCCATCGCGATGCTCGATGGCGCCCGCGCGGTGATCGCCGAGGGCGTGCCCGAGTACGAGCTGGCGCTGGCGGTGATCGACGCCGGCACGCGCAAGGCGGCCAGTTTTCTCGGCGACGAGGGCATCGACCAGTACCACGCGCCGACCGTGCACAATCTGCAGGTGCTGCAATCGGGCAGCCACACCTGCATGGTGCATCGCCGCGCCAACAGCCGCCGCCTGCGGCGCGGCGACCCGGTCTATCTGTGCTTCTGCGGGATGGTCGATTTCAAGGGTTACAAGCTCGGCTTCGACCGCGAATTGTTCGTCGGCGAGGCCAGCGACGAGCAGCGGCGCGTCTACCAGACCGCGCTGCGCGCCCAGCTCGCCGCGCTGGAGAACATCCGCCCCGGCGCCATCGCCGAGGAAATTCACTACGCCGCCGACGCGGTCTACCGCGAGGCCGGCTTCGCCCCCGGCTACCGCACCGGGCGCTCGGTGGGCTGCTCCAACCTGGAACAGCCGGAGTTGAAAGTCGGCGACCGCAGCGTGCTGCAGGCGGGGATGACCTTCGCGGTGGACGGCGGCATCACCATCGCCGGCCGCTTTGGTGGCCGCGTCGGCGACTCGATCGTGGTCACCGAAGACGGCTTCGAGTACCTCACCCCCTACCCCAAAGAGCTGGCGATCATCTGATGGACGAGCTGGAAAAAGACACCCTGCGGCGGCTGATGACGCAGTTCCCATCGCTGCCCTGGGAGGAGGCCCAGCTCGACGAACTGGTCGCGCCGCGCCACGGCATCATCTCCGGCTTTGCCGATCTGCTGCGCTCGCAGGCGGCGCTGCGCGACATCGATCTCGGCGAGCAAGCGCCGGCCGGCTCGCTGCAGGTGCCGCAATCGCAGCGCAATGGCGACGGCGACGGCGACGGCGACGGCGATGACTGAACCGACCGCGACTGAGCTGACGTCGCTGGGCGTCGGCGCCGCGCTCGACCTGCTGCGCCGCGGCGAAATCAGCGCCAGCGAGCTGACCGAGGCGCATCTGGCGCGGATCGCCGACCCGGCCATGCCGCCGCACACCCATATCAGCATCGATGCCGACGGCGCGCGCGCCGCCGCGCACGCGCTCGACCAACTGCCGGCGCAGCGCCGCGGCGCGCTGCACGGCATCCCCTGGGGCTGCAAGGATCTGTTCCACGCCGCCGGCCTGGCGACCACCGCCGGCAGCCGCGTGCTGGCCAGCGAACCGCCGGCGAGCAGCGACGCACACAGCGTGGCACGGCTGCGCGCCGCCGGCGCGGTGCTGCTCGGCAAGCACAATCTGCACGAATTCGCCTACGGCGCCAACGGCGAAAACGCCTTCACCGGCACCGTGCCCAACCCCTGCGATCACAGCCGTCTGGCCGGCGGTTCGAGCAGCGGCTCGGCGGCCGCGGTGGCCTGCGGCCAGGCGATGTTCGCCCTCGGCACCGACACCGGCGGCTCGGTGCGCGCGCCGGCGGCACTGTGCGGCGTGGTCGGCTTCAAACCCAGCCGCGGGCGGATCAGCACGCGCGGTGTGATCCCCTACAGCTGGACCCTGGATCACGTCGGCATCCTCACCCGCAGCGTCGCCGACGCCGCGCTGATCCTGCGCGAGCTGGCCGGCTTCGACGCCGAAGACCCGGCCAGCGCCGAGCAGCCGGTGGCGGATTACCCGGCGGCGCTGCTGACCGGCGACGCCGGCCGCGGGCTGCGGGTCGGCGTGCCGCGGGATTTCTTCTTCGATGCGGTCGATGCGCAGATTCTCGCCGCCAGCGAGGCGGCGATGGCCACGCTGGCCGCGGCCGGCGCCGAGCTGGTCGACGTGCAGATGCCGGATCTGCAGCACAGCCGCGATGTCTCGCTGAGCGTGCAGATGCCCGAGGCGCTGAGCTACCACAGCCGCTATCTGCCCGCGCGCCGCGCGCTGTACGGCGAGGATTTCGGCGCCGGCCTGGCGGTCGGCCAGTTCATACTGGCAGAGAGCTACGTGCGCGCGCTGCGCATGATCGGCCGCTACCGGCGGCAGATGGCGGCGATCTTCGATAGCGTCGATCTGCTGATCACCCCCGCCGTGCCCTGCGTCGCGCCGCCGATCGGCAGCACCCACATCGAGCTGGGCGGCCGGTCGCTGCCGGTGGGCAACGCCCTGACGCGCAACACCAGCTTCTTCAATATGAGCGGTAATCCGGCGATCTCGATCCCCGCCGGGCGCCACGACAGCGGCCTGCCGATGGCCGTGCAGCTGGTCGCCGCACCCTTCGCCGAAGCCCGCCTGCTGGCCGCGGCGCGGCTGCTGCACGACTGAGAGCCGGCCGCCGGCCGCGCCGCCACACACCGCCGCTCGCCAATCAGCCGAGCGGGGCAAACAGTTCGCGCAGGGTATCGGCATCCAGCTGCGCCGCGCCGCCGGCGCCGGCGTCCGCGAACACGCCGGCAGCCAGCTTGCGCTTGTGCTCCTGCATTTCCAGCATCTTCGCCTCGACGCTGTTTTCCACCACCAGCTTGTAGATGAACACCGGCTTGTCCTGGCCGATGCGGTGGGCGCGATCCACCGCCTGCATCTCCACCGCCGGATTCCACCAGGGGTCGTAGAGGATCACCGTGTCCGCCTCGGCCAGATTCAAGCCGCTGCCACCGGCTTTGAGGCTGATCAGAAACAGATCCACGGCGCCGCTGCGAAAGCGCTCGATGGCCGCGTCGCGCTGGCGGGTCTTGCCGGTGAGCTTGCTGTAGTCGATGCCGCGCGCGCGCAGCTCAACTTCGATCAGCCCGAGCATCGCGGTGAACTGGGAGAACAGCAGCACCCGCCGCCCCTCGGCGAGCAGTCCCGGCAACAGCTCCATCAGCAGCTGCAATTTCGCCGATGGCGCGTTGTGCGCGGCGCCGTCGAGCTTCAGCAGGCGCGGGTCGCAGCACACCTGGCGCAGCTTCAGCAGCGCGTCGAGCACGGTGATCTGGCTGCGCGCCAGTCCCTGCCCGGCGATCGCCCGGCGCACCCGCTCATCCATGCTGACGCGGATGCTCTCGTACAGCCGCGCCTGGCGCTCATCGAGCTCGACGCTCTGGCGCAGCTCGCTCTTCGGTGGCAGCTCGGTGGCCACGGCGGCCTTGTCGCGGCGCAACATAAACGGCTGCACGCGGCGCGCCAGCTGCTCGCCACGGGCGGCGTCGGCGTGCTTTTCGATCGGCGTTCGATAGCGCTGCTGGAATTCCCGGGCGCTGCCGAGAAAGCCCGGCATGAGAAAATCGAACAGCGCCCAAAGCTCGCCGAGGTGGTTTTCCAGCGGCGTGCCGGTCAGGCACAGGCGGTGCCGGCTGTGCAGCTCGCGCACCAGCCGCGCCATTTTGGTGTTGGGGTTTTTGATCGCCTGGGCCTCGTCGAGGATCAGGCAGTGGTACTCGATCTGGCGCAGCTGCTCGGCGTCGCGCGCCAGCAATGGATAGGTGCTCAGCAACAGATCGCTATCAGCCGCCGCGGCAAAGCGCGCGTGACGCTCGTCGCCGTGCAGCAGGGTGACGCGCAGCTCGGGGGCGAAGCGGGCCGCCTCGCGCCACCAGTTGCCCATCAGGCTGGTCGGCGCGACCACCAGCGCCGGACGATCCAGCCGCCCGGCGCGCTTTTCGACCAGCAGGTGGGCCAGCGCCTGCAGCGTTTTGCCCAGCCCCATATCGTCGGCCAGCACGCCGTTGAAACCGTATTCGCGCAGGAATTGCAGCCAGTCGAGGCCATGCTGCTGATAGTCGCGCAGCCTGGCGCGCAGGCCCGGCGGCGGCGCTACGCGGCGGATCGCGGAGAAATCCCGCAGCTGCCGCGCCAATTCGCGCCACTGCCGGCCACCGTGCAGCGGTGCGCCGCACTCGGCCAGATCTTCGAGACTGGCGGCGTCGTGGCGCGCCAGCCGCAACCGGCCGTCGCCGTCCGGCGGGGCGCGGTCGAAGAGGCTGCGCAGGGTGTCGAGAAAGGGCGCGATGCGCGCCGCCGGCAGGCGCAGATAGCGGTGCTCGTCGAGTTGCAGGGTCAATGTCTCGGGCAGCGACTCGGCACCGCCCTCCAGCAGCGGGGCGAGCAGCGGCGCCAACGGCAGCCGTTCGCCATCGACCTGCAGATCGAAGCGCAGTTCGAACCAGTCGTGCCCGGCGTCGCCGTCGTCGATCTGCACCGCCCAATCGCCGCTGGCGAAATCGAGCCGGAAGCCGGCGCCGTGCTCGACCAGCCAGCCGCGTGCGCGCAGCGCCGCCACGTCGTGCTCCAGAAAGTGCGCCCAGCGTGCGGCATCCTCGCCGACGCCGCCATCGATGGCGGGTGCCAGCAGCAGCGAAGCGGGCTCATCGTCAAGCGGCGGCAGCGCCGCGAAACCCAGCTCGAACAGCGTCATCAGCGCCTCGCGTTCAGCGTCGATATCGCGCCGCACGCGCACCCAGCCGTCGCCGTCGCGAAGCAGGGTCTGCGCGCTGTCGGGCAGCGCCGGCACGCGGTCGCCGGCGTAGTCGAAATCGAGGCACAGGCAGTGCAGCGGTCGGCCGTCATCCAGCGCCAGGCTGTCGAGGGTCAGGCAGGGCCGCATCGCCTCGCCGGGGTTGTCGCGGACGGCCACCACCGCCGGCGCTGGCAGCGGCAGTTGCGGATAGCGCTGCAGCAGCAGATCGGCGAGTTTCTCAGCCTGCCCGGCGGGCAGCGGTGGCGCGGCTTGCAGCAGCGACAACTGCTCGGCACTCCAATCGTCGGCGCGCAGCGGGCCGGCTTCGGCGCTGGCGGTGTCGACGTAGATCGGCGGCTCGGTGGCGATCAATTCGGTGTCGGCGCCGAGTTCGAGCTGCAGCCGCAGGCCGCCGTGCGCATCGCTGCGCCAGCCCAGTTGCAGCTCGCGCTGATCGCCGTATTGCAGCGGAGGCGAGTCGCCGCTGCGCCAGTAGCAGCGGCCGCTCTGCAACATCAGCATCAGCGCCATGCCGCCGGCGCGACCGCTCAGCGACACCCGGCTCGACCAGCCCCAGTTGTCTATCAAGCCGCGCAGGAAGGCGGCGATGTCTTTGTCCAGCTCGGTCGTGTGCCAGCTCGGCCGGGCGTAGTGCGAGTCGAACCGGTCCAGCTGCACCGTTTTGCCGCGCACCATGCCAGCACCGTTTTTGCGCGGGTGGCTGGCGCGGATCTCCACCTGCACGCGGCCGCTTGACGCCGTGCTGTCCGGCAGCGGCGGGTGGAGCAGGTAGATCAGGTAGTCGCCACCGCCGGACATCGCCGACCCGACACCGAGCGTCGATTCGACCACGGGCGATTTTTCCGCCAGCCTCTGCAACCAGCGGCTGACGCGGTGGCTGAGGTCGTCGCCGGGCCTTGCGAGCGCGTCCGCACTGTGGCTGGTGAGCGCCATCTCCGCCGCCTCCAGGCTGGCGATCTCTGCGCGCAGTCTCGCGATGCTGTCCCGGATATCGGGATTGCTCTGCTCGATGCCCTGCGGCTGAATCCGGTCATCGCTGCCCTGCTGCGCGGGATCGCTCAGATAGGTGAGGCAGACCGCTGCCACGTGCTTGCAGTTGTGCCGCATCGGGCAGCTGCAGGCGCCGTCGATAGTGATGCCGTCGTCGTCGCGACGGATGTCGATCTGCTGCTGATAGCGGCTCCGGCCGCTGCCGCGCGTCTCGGCGTCGATGAACAGCTCGTTTTCGCCGGGCGGGCTCGCCTGCAGGCTCAGTACCTGCGCGCGCTCGAAGTAGTCCAGACCGCGCGTGTAGCTGCGCTGGCCGCAGGCCTGGCGGATATCCCCGCGGAGAAATTTCATCACCATCCACCCTCTCGATTCAGCCCCCTTTCGCGGGCCATCTCCAGCGCCGCCGCCTCGGCCATCGCCAGCACCGCCCCGCGGCGATGCTCCGGCTTGCGCCTGAGCTGCCCGATCAGCGCCCGCGCCGGGTGCAGCAGCCGCGCCCAGCGATTGTCGCGACCCTCGATCTGATCCGCCAACACCTCGGCG
The DNA here is from genome assembly GCA_965602395.1 of uncultured Chromatiales bacterium. Taxonomy (GTDB): domain Bacteria; phylum Pseudomonadota; class Gammaproteobacteria; order CBFCYW01; family CBFCYW01; genus CBFCYW01. Next base: position 25,844 of record CBFCYW010000023.1, on the reverse strand, counting down.
ACCAGCGCCGCGGTGGTCGCGCCGCGCGAGCCGAGACCGCAGGCCAGATACAGCCCCGGCCGGTAGCGCAGCGGCGCAAAATCGCGGTGTCTCGGGCCGCGGTGCAGATCGCCGTAGTCGCGCAGACACTGCGCCCAATCCGGCAGGCCGCCGGCCAGTGGCAGCCGATCCGGGGTGCCGATGCGCACCGCGGCGCGCTCGCGGATCGCCGCCGGATCACAGCGCAGCGCCGGCAGCAGGCTGCGCAGCCGCGCCAGATTGGCGGCCCGGTCGGATAACCACAGCGCATCGTCAGCCACCCCCGGGTGGTAGCTGGCGCCGAACACGATGCCGCCGTCGGCGTCCGGCGCCACGTAGCCTGCGGCGCAGATGGCGCAGCGCGGCGCGGCGTCGATGGCGGCTGCCGGAAACTGGCCGATCTGTCCGCGCAGCGGCTGCAGCGGCAGGCCGGGGGCCAGGCGGGCGGCGTCGCGGCCGGCGGCGATCACCACCAGCGGCGCGCGGCAGATGGTCGCGCCGGCGGCGTCGCGCAGCAGCCAGTGGTCGCCGCGGCCATCTGCGGCGCGCTGCAATCGGGCCACTTCGCGACCGGCGATCAACCCGGCGCCCGAGGCGGCCAGCTGCGCCGCACACAGCGCCGGCGCCGGCTGGCAGCCGGCGCGCGGCAACCACAGGGCGCGCCGGATGTGAGCCGGCAGTGGCTGGCCGGCGAGCGCTTCGGCGGCGGCGCGATCGACGCTGAGCTGCAGCGGCGTCTGCGGCCAATCGGCGTCGCTGTCGCGCAGGCTGAGCACGCCGCACTGGCGATAGCCGGCCGGCTGGCCGTCCGCGTCGAGCCTGGCGATGTGATCGAGAAAGTGTTCGAAGGCGGCGGCGTGGAAGGCCGCGCGCGGATTCGGCTGCCGCGCCGGAGTGTGCATGGCCACCGCCAGCGGGTTGCCGGAGGCCTCGCCGGCGGGCGCTGCGTGGCGCTCGACCAGCGTCACCGCAAAGCCGCGCCGCGCCAGCGCCAGCGCCGCCGCGGTGCCGGCGAAACCGGCGCCGATGATCGCCGCGCGGCGCTCGCCGCGCCAGGCTTGCGGTGGGCGCAGCCAGGGCGGGATTTCGGCGCTCATCCGGGGCGGCGGGCCTGCCGCGGCGACACCGGAGGCGCAGCGGTCCGACGGCGAATTTTCACCGCGTCGCGCTGCCGCCGTAGCGGCGCTGCACATAGTCCTCGATGATGCCGGTGAACTCGGCGGCGATGCCGTCGCCCTTCAGCGTGACGGTCTTTTCGCCGTCGACGTAGACCGGCGCCACCGGCACCTCGCCGGTGCCCGGCAGGCTGATGCCGATGTCGGCGTGCTTGCTTTCGCCGGGGCCGTTGACCACGCAGCCCATCACCGCGACGGTCATTTCGGCGACCCCGGGGTGGCTGCGCTGCCACTCGGGCATGCGCTCGCGCAGGTGGCGCTGGATATCCTGCGCCAGCTCCTGAAAGAAGCTGCTGGAGGTGCGCCCGCAGCCGGGGCAGGCGACCACCTGCGGGGTGAAGGCGCGCAGGCCGAGGCTTTGCAGTATCTCCTGGGCGACGATCACCTCCTGGGTCCGCGAGGCGCCCGGTTCCGGGGTCAGCGAGATGCGGATGGTGTCGCCGATGCCTTCGTTGAGCAGCACCGCCAGCGCCGCCGTGCTGGCGACGATGCCCTTGGCGCCCATGCCGGCCTCGGTGAGCCCCAGATGCAGCGCATAGTGGCTGCGCGCGGCCAGCTCGCGGTAGACGGCGATCAGATCCTGCACGCCGCTCATCTTGCAGGAGATGACGATGCGCTCGGCGGGCAGGCCCAGCTGTTCGGCCCGCGCGGCGCTGCCCAGCGCCGATTCGATCACCGCGCGACGGTTGATGCTCTGCAGCGGCTGCGGCTCGGCGAGGCGGTTGTTGTCGTCGAGCAGGCGGGCCAGCAATTCCTGGTCGAGGCTGCCCCAGTTGGCGCCGATGCGCACCGTTTTGTCGTGCTTGCAGGCGATCTCGATCATGGTTGCGAACTGGCTGTCGCGGCGACTGCCGCGGCCGACGTTGCCGGGGTTGATGCGGTACTTGGCCAGCGCCTCGGCGCAGGCCGGATGCTGCGTCAGCAACTTGTGGCCGTTGTAGTGGAAGTCCCCGATCAGCGGCACTTCGACGCCCATCTTTGCCAGCCGCTCGCGGATCTCGGGCACCGCCGCCGCGGCCTCGGCGCTGTTGACCGTGATGCGCACCATCTCCGAACCGGCGCGCGCCAGCTCGGCGACCTGAATCGCGGTGCGCAGCGCATCGGCGGTATCGGTGTTGGTCATCGATTGCACGGCGACCGGGTGCTGGTCGCCGATGGCGATCCCGCCAATGGTTACGACAGTAGTGGGGTGGCGCGACATGGGCCGGTTCCGGGCGTTTTGAGAAAGGCCGCACAGTCTAGCAGCGCGCCGCGCGGGCGCCCATCCGCGATCTGTGCGCCGCGTTGGCACAGCCGCGCAGCCGAGCGCATCACATTACACGCCAGCGGCGCTTTGGCACTTGCAGGGGGGGAGTGCCAAAAGCGCGCCTTGCGGCTAGAATCTCCCCTATGCAGCACCCCGGACAGATCCAGTACCCGCTGAATGAGCGCGCCCAGCAGATTCTGCGCGCGCTGGTCGAGCAGTACATCCGCGACGGCCAGCCGGTCGGCTCGCGCACCCTGTCGCGGCTGCCCGGCGTGGGCGTCAGCCCGGCGACCATCCGCAACGTGATGTGCGATCTCGAAGAGATGGGCCTGCTGGCCTCGCCGCACACCTCCGCCGGGCGCATCCCCACCGCGCAGGCCTACCGCCTGTTCGTCGATTCGATGCTGGAGGTGAAGCCGCTGGATTCCACCGAGGTGGCCAGCCTGCGCCACCAGCTGGCGCCGGATCGGCCCGAGGACGCGCTGATCCGCAGCGCCTCCAGCTATCTGTCGCAGATCACCCGCATGGCCGGGCTGGTGACGGTGCCGCGGCGCGAGTCGACCCGCCTGCGCCAGATCGAATTCCTGCCGCTGTCCGACAACCGCGTGCTGGTGATTCTGGTGACCAATGAGCACGAGGTGCAGAACCGCGTGCTGCGGGTCGATCGCGAATACAGCCAGGATGAGCTGCAGCGCGCCGCCAACTACATCAACCAGACCTTTGGCGGCAGCGATCTGGGCGACATCCGCGATGCGGTGCGCGGCGAGCTGGAGCGGGCGCGCAACGACATGGACACGCAGATGCAGGCGATGATCGACGTCGCCGGAAAGGTGTTCGAGCGCGACGAGGATGGCGACGAAGATGCCTTCGTGGTCGCCGGCGAAACCAATCTGATGAGCTTCAGCGAGCTGTCCGACGTCGACCGACTGCGCCAGCTGTTCGAGGCTTTCAACCAGAAGCGCGATGTCTATCACCTGCTGGAGCGCTGCCTGAACGCGGATGGCGTGCAGATTTTCATCGGCCAGGAATCCGGCCACGACGTATTCGACGAGTGCAGCGTGGTCACCGCGCCCTACCGCTCCGAGGAGGGCGAGGTGATCGGCGTGCTCGGCGTCATCGGCCCCAAGCGCATGGCCTACGAGCGGGTTATCCCGGTGGTCGATCTGACCTCGCGCCTGCTCGGCGCGGCGCTCAACGCCGGCAAGCCGCGCGAATGAGTCCGCGCGACGTCGGTGCGCTGCGTCGCCGGCCTTGAATTCTCCCGCTGCAGCCCCATTGATAGCGTCAAGCGCGCGTGCCATGCGCGGCGCACCGGGTAATCCGTCTTATATGGAGTGTGTTGATGAGCGAAAAGAAGGCGTCCAGCGGCGGTGATGCGCAGGCCGATAAGCAGAATTCCGAGCCGGATACAGCGCAGGAGCTGGATCTGGATCTCTCCCGGGAGATAGCTGACGACACCAGAGTCGATGACGACGGCACGGAGGTCGAAGATACCCAGGTGCTCAACAGGGGTGAACTACTCGATGACAGCGATGGCGCGTCCGCCGCTGACGCAGTCAATGGCGCCAGCGCCGACGCGGGCATCGATGGCGCCGGGCTACCGGATGAAACCATCAGCGCCGATGAACAGAGCCAGAGCCTGGCCGCGGAACTGGCCGAGGAACTGGCCGCCGCACGGCTGGAGGCCGACGGCTTTCGCGACCACTATCTGCGCGCTCAGGCAGAGCTGGAAAACGAACGCCGCAAGCACCAGCGCGAACTGGAAAAGGCGCACAAGTTCGCTCTGGAGAAAATCGCCAGCGAGCTGCTGAGCGTGCGCGACAACCTCGAGCGCGGGCTGGAGGCATCGCGCGCCGAAGGCGCCAGCGTGGAACTGATCATCGAGGGCACCGAGCTGACCCTGAAATCGCTCACCCAGGTGATGGAGAAGTTCAAAATCGTCGCTGTCGATCCGGCCGGGGAGAAGTTCAACCCCGACTACCACCAGGCGATTTCCATGCAGCCCGCCGAAGGCGTCGCCAGCGGTATCGTCACCGCGGTGATCCAAAAGGGTTACACGCTCAACGAGCGACTGATCCGCCCGGCGATGGTGGTAGTCGCCAAGTAAGGCTGCTGAGTACAAAGCGCCGGTGTGCCTGATCACACCCGCCCGATTAACCCTGAAATGACTATTGATATTGCGCATAGCGCCCATACATAGGCCGCAGCGAAAGGCGCAAGCAAACTCAAACCGCGAATTCCTTGGAGAACACTGACAATGGGAAAAATCATCGGCATCGACCTCGGCACCACCAATTCGTGCGTGGCCGTGATGGACGGCGACAAGCCCCGCGTAATCGAAAACGCAGAGGGTGACCGCACCACCCCGTCGATCGTCGCCTTTGCCGACGACGGCGAAGTACTGGTCGGCCAGCCGGCCAAGCGCCAGGCGGTGACCAACCCCACCAACACCCTGTTCGCGGTCAAGCGACTGATCGGCCGCCGCTTTGAGGAAGACGCCGTACAAAAGGACATCAAGCTGGTGCCCTACGGCATCATCCGCGCCGAGAACGGCGACGCCTGGGTTCAGGCGGGCGACAAGAAGCTGGCGCCGCCGGAAATCTCCGCGCGCGTGCTGATGAAAATGAAGCAGACCGCCGAGGAATACCTGGGCGAAACGGTCACCGAGGCGGTGATCACCGTGCCGGCCTACTTCAACGACTCGCAGCGCCAGGCCACCAAGGATGCCGGGCGCATCGCCGGCCTCGAAGTCAAGCGCATCATCAACGAGCCGACCGCCGCAGCGCTCGCCTACGGCATGGACAAGCAGCGCGGCGACAAGAAAGTCGCGGTCTACGACCTCGGCGGCGGCACCTTTGATATCTCGATCATCGAAATCGCCGAAATCGACGGCGAACACCAGTTCGAGGTGCTCTCCACCAACGGCGACACCTTCCTCGGCGGCGAGGATTTCGACATGCGCGTGATCGAATACCTGTCCGCCGAATTCAAGCGGGACAGCGGCATCGATCTGCACAATGACCCGCTCGCCCTGCAGCGCCTGAAAGAAGCCGCGGAGAAGGCCAAGATCGAGCTGTCCTCCGCGCAGCAGACCGAAATCAACCTGCCCTACATCACCGCCGATGCCAGCGGACCGAAGCATCTCAACGTGAAGATGACCCGTGCCAAGCTGGAATCGCTGGTGGAAGAGCTGATCCAGCGCACCATCGAACCCTGCCGCATCGCTCTGAAGGATGCCGGCCTGAAGGCTTCGGATATCGACGACATCATCCTCGTCGGCGGCCAGATCCGCATGCCCAAAGTGCAGGAGACGGTCAAGGACTTCTTCGGCCGCGAGCCGCGCAAAGACGTCAACCCGGACGAAGCCGTAGCCGTCGGCGCGGCGATCCAGGGCGGCGTGCTCGGCGGTGGCGTGAAGGACGTGCTGCTGCTCGACGTGACCCCGCTGAGCCTGGGCATCGAAACCCTGGGTGGCGTGATGACCAAACTCATCGAAAAGAACACCACCATCCCGACCAAGGCCACGCAGGTGTTCTCCACCGCCGAGGACAACCAGACCGCGGTCACCGTGCACGTATTGCAGGGCGAGCGCGAAGTCGCCAGCGCCAACAAATCGCTGGGCCGCTTCGATCTCTCCGACATCCCGCCGGCGCCGCGCGGCATGCCGCAGATCGAGGTGACCTTCGACATCGACGCCAACGGCATCCTCAACGTCTCCGCCAAAGACAAAGCCACCGGCAAAGAGCAGTCGATCATCATCAAGGCTTCGTCGGGTCTGTCCGATAGCGAGATTGACCAGATGGTGCGCGACGCCGAGGCCCACGCCGACGAAGACCGCAAGCTCAAGGAGCTGGTCGATGCACGCAACCAGGCCGACAACCTGATCCACGCCACCGAGAAATCGGTCAAGGAGCTGGACGACAAGGTCAACGAACAGGAAAAGGCCGACATCGAAGCCAAGATCTCGGCACTGCGCGAAGCCATCGGCGGCGATGACAAAACCGCCATCGACACCGCCTACCAGGCGCTCACCGAAGTCTCCGCGAAACTCGCCGAACGCGTCTACAGCCAGTCCACCGGCGGCGCCCAGGCAGGCGGCCAGGCAGGCAGCGAACAGGCCGCCGGAGGCAAACAGCCCGCCAGCGACGGCAAGGCCGGCGGCAGTGACGAAGCGGTCGACGCAGAGTTCGAAGAAGTCAAGGACGACAAAAAGTAACGCCGCCCCGACCAGCGAATCGCCGCCCAGCGATTCGCCGCCCACAGGAAGGCTGGGGCTGATCCGCGGGTCAGCCCCTTTTTGTGTTACCGGCCGCCCATCGCGGCCAACGCGGAATGCAGCAGATGTCGAAACGCGACTACTACGAAGTGCTCGGCGTGGCCAGGGACGCCGGCGAGGCGGACCTGAAAAAGGCCTACCGCCGGCTGGCGATGAAATACCACCCCGATCGCAATCCGGGCGATGAGGTCGCCGAGGAAAAATTCAAGGAGGCCAAAGAAGCCTTCGAAGTCCTCGGCGATGCGCAAAAGCGATCCGCCTACGACCAGTTTGGCCACGCCGGCGTGGATGCCGCAGGCGGCGGTTTTGGCGGTGGCGGCTTCGGTGGTGGTGGCGGTGCCGACTTCTCGGACATCTTCGGCGACGTCTTCGGCGATATCTTCGGCAGCGGCCGCGGCGGCCGCGGTGGTGGTCAGCGCGCCTATCGCGGCGCCGACCTGCAATACAACCTGGAGATCGGCCTCGAAGAGGCCGTCGCCGGCACCACGGTGAAGATCCGCGTACCCAGCCAGGTGTCCTGTGACGCCTGTGACGGCAGCGGCTCCAAACCGGGCAGCAGCGCCAGCAACTGCGGCACTTGCAACGGCGTCGGCCAGGTGCGCATGCAGCAGGGATTTTTCTCCGTGCAGCAGACCTGCCCCACCTGCCGCGGCAGCGGCCAGGTGATCAAGGACCCCTGCAGCAAGTGCCACGGCCAGGGCCGGGTGCAGGAGCAGAAAACCCTCTCGGTGAAGATCCCCGCCGGCGTCGATACCGGCGACCGCATCCGCCTTTCCGGCGAGGGCGAAGCCGGCGAGCGCGGCGGCCCGGCCGGCGATCTCTACGTGCAAGTGATGGTCAAGCCACACCCGATCTTCCAGCGCGACGGCGCCGACCTGCTGTGCACCGTGCCGATCGGCTTCACCACCGCATCGCTGGGTGGCGAGCTGGAAGTGCCCACCCTCGGCGGCAAGGTCAAGCTGAAGATCCCCGCGGGCACGCAGACAGAAAAGCTCTTCCGCCTGCGCGGCAAGGGCGTCAAACCGGTGCGCGGTGGCGCACAGGGCGATCTACTGTGCCGGATTCGGGTGGAGACCCCGGTAAATCTGACCGCGGATCAGAAGCGGCTGCTGGAGGAATTCGCCACCACCCTCGGCGAAAAGGGCGGCAAGCACAGCCCGCAGGAACGCAGCTGGATGGATGGCGTGAAGCAGTTTTTTGACGACATGAAATTCTGAGCCGGCGATGCCGCAGACCGATCCAGAGCCAGCCGCTGACGCCATCTAGCGATTCACCACCCGTGCGCAGAGCGAGGCCGCGCAGCCGATACGGCCAAACGCCGGCCATCGCTCCCGGAGCGCGCTCAGCCCCTGGCTTTTGAGACCCGGCACGCGACACGCCGACTGGCTCGCCGATTGTCCGTTAGCGGGGCCAGCGCCCGGCGCACGGGCACAAAAAAAGGCCTGGCGAAAAACTTCGCCAGGCCTTTTGATTTGATGGCGCGCCCGGAAGGATTCGAACCTCCGACCGCCTGGTTCGTAGCCAGGTACTCTATCCAGCTGAGCTACGGGCGCACTGTGTGAAGCGGGGCATTCTACGGCTTACGCGAACGCTGTCAAGCACCGCCGGAGGCGCTTCAGAACGCCTTCGCGGCGCTCATTCCCGGGCCAGCAGAACGTGCATCCGGCGCGGACCGTGGGCGCCGATTTCGATGGTCTGTTCGATATCCGCGGTGCGCGAGGGGCCGGTATTGATGCTCACCGCGCGCGGCACTGCACCGAGCCCGCGCAGCAGCGGCCAGACATCCTCCAAATGCCGTACCACCTGGCTGCGGCGCAGTACCACGACGTGGTTCTCGGGCAGGAAGTTGAGCGTGGTCGGGCTGCTGGCGGCGGAGGGCAGGACGATGCTGCCGGTCTCCGCGACCGCGCACAGGCAGGCGGTGACACCGAGTTGGTGATCGCGCCCGGCGGCACCGCTGTGCACCGCCAGCGCCGCCGGCCAGTCGAGTTCGGCCAGCGCCGGGGCGATCGCCGCCACCGCTGGCAGGCCGTGGCGCTCGACGAAAGCGAGCACCGCGGCGGGGGCGGCGGCGATGCCGTCGATCTCTTCGCAGCTCATCTGCACCCGCTGCATGCCGGCCTTCAGCGCGGCGATCAGATCATCGCCAACCTGCGGCTGCGTCGAGCGCCGATGCTCGGCGACGCGCTGGCGCAGTTGCTGGCGCTGCTCGTCGGCCAGCGGGCCGTCGCGGCCCAGAGCGGCGCGAATGTTGCCGAGCACCGTGTCGCGCGCGCTCATGCGCCACCCCCGCGGCGTTTGGCCCACTGCGCCATGAAGGTGTCGCCCTGCGGCGCCGGCATGTCGCGCCCGGCAGTCCAGGCAGCGGCCAGCGGCAGCTTGCGGAAGCGGCCGCGCCGCCGACCGAGCAGGCCCATCAGCTTCATCGGCAGGCGCAGCGCCAGCTGATACAGCCGCGGGCGGCGGGCGAGGAAGGCCCAGCCGGCCAGCCCCCAGCGGGTGCCGGCGCTGGCCAGCCCCTCGCGGAAGGCGGTTTCGCGGTGTTTGCGCAGCAGATCCGGCAGCGGGATGCTCATCGGGCAGACCTCGCCGCAGCGGCCGTTGAGCGTGCAGGCATTGGGCAGACTGGCGGCCTCTTCCAGACCGACCATGATCGGCGTGATCACCGAGCCCATCGGCCCCGGGTAGACCCAGCCGTAGGCGTGGCCGCCGATGTTGCCGTACACCGGACAGTGATTGAGGCAGGCGCCGCAGCGGATGCAGCGCAGCATTTCGCGGAAGGCGCCGCCGAGCATGCGGCTGCGGCCATTGTCCACCAGCACCACGTGGAATTCGTCCGGGCCGTCCAGATCGCCGGCGCGCTTCGGCCCGCTGTAGAGGCTGGTGTAGTTGGAAATCTGCTGGCCGGTGGCGCTGGCGTCCAGCAAGCGGATCAGGCTGGTGGTGTCCTCCAGCGTCGGCATCACCTTTTCGATGCCGGTGATGACGATGTGCACCCTGGGCAGACAGGAGGTCAGATCGCCGTTGCCCTCGTTGGTGATCAGCACGTGCTGACCGCTCTCGGCGATCAGGAAATTGGCGCCGGTAATGCCCACGTCGGCGGCGAGAAACTTGTCGCGCAATACGCGGCGCGCCTCGTCGACCAGCGCCGGGCGATCGTTGAGGCGCTCGGTGAGACCGTACTGGCGGTGGTTCTGCTGGAACAGGTCGGCGACCTCATCGCGGGTCTTGTGCACGGCGGGAGCGATGATGTGGCTGGGCGGCTCGCCGGCGAGCTGGATGATGTACTCGCCGAGATCGGTTTCGATGGTTTCGAAGCCGGCCGCCTCCAGTGCCTGATTGAGGCCAACCTCCTCACCGACCATCGACTTGCCTTTGGTCACCGTGCGCGCGCCGACGCGCTGGCAGATATCGACGATGGCCTGGCAGGCGTCGCCGTCACTGGCCGCCCAGTGCACCTGTCCGCCGTTGGCCTGCACCTGCGCCTCATACTCTTCGAGGTAGTAATCGAGGTTGTCCTGGGCGTGGCTGCGCAGCTCTTTGGCCTCGGCGCGGATGCGCTGCCACTCGGGGACGATGGCGATCGCTGCGGCGCGCTTGCCGATGAAGCCATCCTTGGCGCGCCCCATCGCCTGGCGCAGCTTGTGATCGCCCAGTGCGCGGCGCGCGTTGTCAGCAAAATTGTGGCTCTGCGGCTGCACCTCAGCGCTCCTCTTTGCGTTCGCCGCCCAGGCCGGCGGTGTCATTGGCGACGTCGGCGGCGGCCTCGGGCTGCGCCGCGGCGACCGCGGCAGCCGATTCGCTGCCGTGGCCCAGGCCCGGCAGATCGCTCATCCCGGCGAGCACTTCGGCGGTGTGGTAGACGCGCATCTCGCTGCCTTCGCGGCGCAGTCGCCCGGTGATGTTCAGCAGGCAACCCAGATCGCCGGCGAGCAGTGTGTCCGCCCCGCTGCGCTGGGCGCTGGCGCATTTGTCGCTGACCATGCGCTCGGAGATCTCCGGGTATTTGACGCAGAAAGTGCCGCCGAACCCGCAGCAGACCTCGGTTTCGCTCATCTCCGCCAGCTGCAGATCGGCGACGCTGTCGAGCAGCTTGCGCGGCTGCGTTTTGACGCCCAGCTCGCGCAGGCCGGAGCAGCTGTCGTGATAGGTCACGGTGCCGTGGTAGCCGGCTTCGACCCGCTCGACGCCGAGCACATCGACCAGAAAGCTGGTCAGCTCGTGGCTTTTGGCGGCGAAGCCGGTGGCGCGCGGCGCCCATTCGGGGTCCTCGGCGAACAGCCCGGCGTAGTGGCGCAGCATGCCGGCGCAGGAACCGGATGGCGCGACCACGTAATCGTAGCCTTCCAGCGCGGCGATGGTCTGTTCGGCGAGGGCGCGGGCGTCGGCGTTGTCGCCGTTGTTGAAGGCCGGCTGGCCGCAGCAGGTCTGCGCGCGCGGCACTTCGACGCTGCAGCCGGCATCCTCCAGCAGCTTGACGGCGGCGAAACCGACGTTGGGCCGGTACAGATCGACCAGGCAGGTGACGAACAACCCGACCCGCGGGCCGGCGCCGGTCGCGGCGGGGGAATCGTCGCCGCCGGCCGCGGCCTTCGGATCAGTTTCTGACGGGGTATCGGGCATGCCTCGTGCTCCTGCTGCGCGTCTCAGCGCTTGTCGTAAACCGGCACTATCAGCACCGGGCGGCGCGACATCTGCGTCACCTTGCGCGCCTCCGAGCCGAGCAGGTGGGCGCCGAAGCTCTTGTCGGTGTGGGTGCCCATGACGATCAGGTCGGCGTCCAGCCTGTCGGCCTCGTCGACGATGGTCTCGGCCGCGCGGCCGGAAACCACATCGACATCGACCAGCAGATCGCCGCCATCCTCGCCCAGTTCCTCGGCGCAGAAGGCCAGCAGGCGCTTGCGCATGGTGTTGTGCACCTCGGTCCGCCCCTGCTCCTCCAGCTCGCGGGCCTGGCTCTCCGGCAGATAGGCCTGGATGGCCATCCGGCTCTGCTGGCTGATCGGTTCCAGCACATGCAGCATCACCAGTCTGGCGCCGTACTGTTTGGCCAGACCGACCGCGTGGCGGAACACCGGGCGCATCTGCTCGCCGAGGTCGGAGGCGTAAACGATCGTCTTGATTTCCGGCAGCATGATCTCGTTCTCCTGAAGCGCTTTACTTGTAAGCCACGGATGGCAGCCAGGTGACCAGTTCGGGATTGGCGATCACGATCCCCAGCCCGATCAATTGCAGGATGATAAACGGAATCACACCTTTGTAGATGTCCATCAGTGACACCCCGGCCGGCACCACGCCCTTGAGGTAGAACAGCGCAAAGCCCACTGGCGGTGTCAGGAAGGAGGTCTGCAAGGCCACCGCCACCAGCATCACGAACCATATCAGCGCCGGCTCGTCGATCACGCCGTAGCCTTCGACGTCAAAGCCCAGTGCCGCGACCACCGGTGCCAGCAGCGGCAGCATGATCAGGGTGATTTCGATCCAATCGAGCAGAAAGCCCAGCAGGAATACCACGGCGAGAATCACGAACAGAATGCCGTACTGGCCGAAGGGCAGGCTGGTCAGCGCCGATTCGATCAGCTCATCGCCGCCCAGCTCGCGCAGCACCAGGGCGAAGCAGGTGGCGCCGAGGAAGATCGCAAAGATGTACGCAGTGGTGTTGTAGGTGCCCTTGAGCACCTCTTTGATCACGGTCAGGTTGAGCTTGCCGTTGAGCGCCGCCAGCAGGGTCGCGCCCAGCGCGCCGACGCCGGAGGCCTCGGTCGGGGTGGTGATGCCGGCGAAGATCGAGCCGAGCACGACCAGGATCAGCGACGCCGGCGGCAGGATCGACTTCAGCACCTCGATGATGACTTTGCTGCTGATGGGTCGGCGACCCTCGGCCAAGGGCGCGGATCCGGGGCTGAAGTAGGCGAAGCCGAGGATGTAGGCGACGTACAACCCGCCGAGGATCATGCCGGGGAAGACCGCGCCCATGAACAGATCGCCGACGGAGAGGGCGAGCTGGTCGGCCATGATCACCAGCATGATCGATGGCGGGATCAGGATGCCCAGACAGCCGGCCCCGCAGACCGTGCCGCAGGCCAGGCTCTTCGAGTAGCCCTGCTTGACCATCGCCGGCAGCGACAGCACCCCGAGCAGCACCACCGAAGCGCCGATGATGCCGGTCGAGGCAGCGAGGATGATGCCGATCAGGGTGACGGTGACCGCCAGCCCGCCGCGCACCGCGCCGAACAGTTCCTGCATCGAATGCATCAGCCGCTCGGCGATGCCGGCGCGATCGAGCATCAACCCCATAAATATGAACATGGGCAGGGCCACCAGCACCCAGTTGTCCATGATCTTGTAGATGCGGTTGACCACCAGCCCCAGGGTCAGGAAATCCAGCCCGGTGAAGGTGTCGAAATACATGTCGGTGAAATAGCCGATGCCGGCGAACAGCACGCCGACGCCACCGAGCACCCAGGCCACCGGGAAGCCGGTGAAGAGAAACACCGCGAAGGTAACGAACATCGCGATGACGAGAATTTCATTGAGTTCCATCACCTGGCCCCTCTGCTCAGTGCGACGACGTCGCGGATCAGGCGCGACACGGCGGCGGCGGCGAGCAGCGCAAAGCTGACCGGAATCACCGCTTTGATCGCCCAGCGCCAGGGCAGCCCCAGCGGGGCATCCGAGCGCTCATTGGTGCGCCAGGAATCGGCGACGAAATCCAGGCTGTGATAGAAGACCACCCACAGAAAGGGCAGCAGAAAAACCAGAATGCCGAAGATCTCCCAGCGCCGGACGGCGTTCTCCGAGAGCCTCATGGCGAGCACGTCGACGCGCACGTGGGAGTCCGTAGTCTGTGCGTAGGACAGGCCGAACATCACGCCGACGGCGTAGAGGTGCCACTGCAATTCCTCGATCATCGGGTGACCCGAGCCGAAGCCGTAGCGCAGTGTGACCTGCAGGATGATGATCGCCACCAGCAGCAGATTGACCCACATGACGACCTGACCGATGCGCAGAATCAGGCTATCGATAGCGTCGCAGAGGGGCACGCGGGGTTGCGATCGCTTGGCAAGTGTTTCCACGGAATACCTCCGGAATCACGGATGCGCCATCTCAGGGCGCATCTGCCGCACTCGCCGCCGAGCGACGGGTGCAAGAGCCGGCCAGCAGCAGGGGCGCGGTGATCCCGCGCCCCTGCCCTCAACCAACGCCCGGCGATTGAAGCTCAGTCGCCGGCTTCAGCCGCTCAGCGCGGCAGGAAGGCGTTGGCCTGCCAGATGTCGTACTCGGCGCGGAAGGCCGTCAGATCGTCCCAGACCTTCTTGAAGAAGGGGTCGGCGGCGGCCTGTTCGGCGGCAACCTCGTTCCAGGTCTTCTCGTACAGCGCGAGCATCTCGTCGGACCAGAGCTTGTTGGTGACGCCGTTCTTCTCGACGTTCTCGGTCATCGCCGCAGCCTGTATCGCCTCGGTGTAGGCGAAGGAGTCGGCGGTGCCGGCCTTGCAGATCATGCTCACCACGGCCTGCTGGTGCTCGTTCATACCCTCCCAGGTATCGCCGTTGATCAGCAGCTCGAACACGGTCGCCTGCTGGTGCCAGCCGGGGAAGTAGTTGAACTTGGCGATCTTGTGGAAGCCGAGCAGCTTGTCGATGGCGGGCATCGAGAACTCGGTGGCATCGATGGCTTTCTTTTCCAGCGCCGGGAAGATCTCGCCGCCGGGCAGCAGGCTGGTGGATACACCCAGTTTCTGCATCACCTGGCCGCCGAGACCGAAGAAGCGCATCTTCAGGCCATTCAGATCTTCGGGGCTATTGATTTCCTTGGTGAACCAGCCGGAGGTCTCCGGAGCGATCACGCCACAGACTTCGACGTGCACGTTGTAGCCGGCCTGGTCGTACATCTCCTGATAGAGCTTGCCGCCGTTGCCGTGGTACAGCCAGGCCAGATATTCACCGGCTTCCGGGCCGAAGGGCACTGCGGAGAACAGCGGCGAAGCCGGAATCTTGCCGGCCCAGTAACCGGCGGTGGTGTAGCCGGCGTTGACCTTGCCCGAGGAGACGGCATCGAGAATCTCGAACGCCGCGACCAGCTTGCCCGGCTCGTAGACCTTCATCTTCACCTGACCATTGGACAGGGTATTGATATTGTCACCGACCCATTTGATGGTACTGCCCAGACCCGGCAGCTTGGTAGCGAAGGCGATCGGCACCTTGAGCAGGACGGGCTTGTCCGCAGCCTGGGCGGTTGCAGTCAGGCTGACCGCGGTGGCCATCGCTGCAGCCATGAGGGTATGACGCAATTTCATTATGGAATTTCCTCCAATATCAGGGGGTACACAGCGCCTGCGCTTGTACCGAAAGCGCTGTGGGTGTGGTAGGCCGGCAACTGTTTTTGTTCTTGGGTCACTGGTCTGACCAGGCGTTTTACCAGCCGATACCGGGCAAGTCAAACCCGACTCGCCGCCGCATCGACCTGAAAAACGGCATTTTCCGGCACCTGAGATCAACGCCGCGCACTTGTTCGACCGCCGGCAGCGACGCATAATCACAGCAGGTATGACCACCGGACCGGGCCGACCAGCGGCCCCTTGAGTGCATGGCTTTTGAAAAAATCGTCCCGGAGAAAGTCTCCGACACGGTGGCCCGCCAGATCGAGGCGCAGATCGCCGCCGGCGCACTGCGTCCGGGCGATCGCTTGCCGTCGGAGCGCGAGCTGGCCAGCCAGTTCGCGGTATCGCGCCCGTCGGTGCGCGAGGCAATCCAGAAACTGGTCGCACGCAAGCTGCTGGAGACCCATCGCGGCGGCGGTACCACGGTATCCAACCAGTTCGGTGAATCCTTCACCGACCCGCTGCTGGAGCTGCTCGGCCAGCGCCCCGAGACCCTCTACGACCTGCTCGAATTCCGCGATGCCCTGGAGGGCATCGCCAGCTATCAGGCCGCGCAGCGCGCCAACGACACCGATCGCAAGATCATCCAGCACCGCTACCAGCGCCTGATCGAAGCGCACGCGCAGGAGAATCACGAAGTCGAGGCGCGCGCCGACGTCGATTTCCACCTGTCGATCGCCGAAGCCTCGCACAACGTCGTACTGCTGCACGTGATGCGCAGCCTGTTCGACCTGCTGCACCGCAGCGTCAGAATCTCCTTCCGCCAGCTCTACCGCAGCCCCGCGGATCGCCAGGCGATCCCCGATCAACACGCCGCGATCATGCAGGCGGTGCTCGATGGCGACGCCGAATCCGCACAAGCGCGCGCCCGCGAGCACATCGCCTACGTGCGCCGCAGCCTCGACGAGCTGAGCCGCGCCGACGACCGCAGCGATAATTCGCTGCGCCGCCTGCAACAATTGGCGCGGCAGTGAGCGAGGCGGGCCAGCCGGCGTCGTCGCAGCCGCCACCATTGGCGTGGCTGAGCGCGCCCAGCGGCCGCCGCATCGCCTATCGCCAACAACCGGGTGACCCACTCGACCGCGGCCCGGGGATAATCTTTTGCGGCGGCTTCAAATCCGACATGAGCGGCGGCAAGGCGCAGGCGCTGGCCGCCCACTGCGCGGCGCACGGGCGCCGTTTCACGCGCTTCGACTACTCCGGCCACGGCCTCTCCGAGGGCGATTTCGAGCAGGGCTGCATCGGCGACTGGGCCGAGGATGCACTGGCGGTGCTGGACGCCAGCGAAGGCCCGCAACTGCTGGCCGGCTCCAGCATGGGGGCGTGGATCGCGCTGCTGCTGATGCGTCGCCGCCCGCAGCGGGTCGCCGGCCTGCTGGGCATCGCCGCGGCGCCGGATTTCACCGAGGATGGCCTGCGCGCCGGCATGGATGCGGCAGCGCGCGATGAACTCGCCCGCAGCGGCCGCTGGCTGCGCCGCAACGACTACGACGGCGGCCAGCCCTACCCGATCACCGCACACCTGCTCGACGAAGCGCGCCAGCACCTGCAACTGCGCGCAGCGATCCCCTGCGCGCTGCCGGTGCGCCTGATCCACGGCATGCGCGATGCCGACGTGTCCTGGCAGACCTCGCAGCGGCTGCTAGAGTGCCTTGATAGCGACGATGTGCAGCTGCGCCTGATCAAAGACGGCGAGCACCGCCTGTCGCGGCCGGCGGATCTGGCGCTGATCTGCAGCGAGCTGGAGGAGCTGCTGGCGGCCTGCGGCAGCGACGGCGACACGCCGCAGCATGCCGCCGATCCCGGCGACGCCGCCGCCGGCTGAAGTGCCGTCGCAGGCACTTTCGCCGCGCCGCAGAATTGCGCACAATGCGACGAAAACCCGGCGCCACCACTCGTGGCGCCCACAAAGACGACACAGGTGGACGGTATGCAGGCTCAGATCATCCGCGATTTCGGCGGCCCGGAGGTTTTCGAACTGACAGACTTGCCGCAGCCCCAGCCGGGGCGCGGCGAAGTGCTGCTGGAGGTACACGCCAGCAGCGTCAACCCGATCGATTACAAGATCCGCGCCGGCGGCCGCGCGGCGATCTGCAACGATCTGCCAGCGGTGCTGCACGGCGACGTCGCCGGGCGCGTGCTCGAGGTTGGCCCCGGCGTGGTCAAGCTGCAGCCCGGCGATGAGGTCTTCGGCTGTGCCGGTGGCGTGCGCGGCACCAGCGGCGGCGCGCTGGCCGAGCTGATGGTCGCCGACGCGCGCCTGCTGGCAAAGAAACCGCAGCGCCTGTCGATGCGCGAGGCGGCGGCACTGCCGCTGGTGTCGATCACCGCCTGGGAGGCGCTGTACGAGCGCGCCGCCGTCGCCGCCGGCCAGCGCACGCTGATCTACGGCGGCAGCGGCGGCGTCGGCCACATCGCCGTGCAGTTGGCCAAAGCGCGCGGCGCGCGCGTGGTGAGCACCGCATCCAGCCCGGAGAAAGCGGAGATCGCCGAGCGCCTCGGCGCCGATCTGGTCATCGACCGCCGCGCCCCGGACGCCGCCGAGCAGCTGCGCAAGGCCTCCGGCGGCAAGGGCTTCGATCTGGTCTTCGACACCGTCGGCGGCGCGCATCTCGACGAGGCCTTCGCCGCGGCGCGGATCAACGGCACGGTGGTGTCGATCTCCACCCTCGAACCGCACGACCTGTCGCCGATGCATCGCAACGGCCTGTCGCTGCACGTGGTATTCATGCTCATCCCGCTGCTGCACGGCATCAACCGCGAGCGCCACGGCTGGATCATGAAAGATCTGGCGCACATGGTGGATGCCGGCGAGGTGACGCCGCTACTCGACAAACGCCGCTTCAGCCTCGCCGAGGCAGCCGAGGCGCACCGCCATCTGGAATCCGGCGCGGCCACCGGCAAGGTGGTCATCGACGTGGTCTGATCCGCCAGGCCGCCAGCCCCTACTCCGCGTCGAGCAGCCGCGGCAGCTCGCTCAGACAGGTGATCTCCACTTCGGCGCGACGCAGTTCGGCCGGCCACCGGGCGCCGGCCGGGTTGAACCAGGCTGTGCGCGCGCCGGCGGCACGCGCGCCGCCGACGTCGGTGCGCGGGTTGTCGCCCACGTGCAGCAGCTGTTCGGCGCGCAGCGCCAGCGCCGCGCACAGATCGTCGAACAGATCCGGGTGCGGTTTCGGCCGGCGCGCGAGACTCGGCGACAGGCACAGGCGAAAGTGCTGGCCGATGCCGATCGCGGCCAGATCCGAATTGCCATTGGTCACCGCCACCAGCGGGTAGCGGCGCGCCAGCTTCTCCAGCGTCGGCAGCGCGTGTTCGAACAGGGTGACCCTGTTGCGCCAGGCGTAGAAGGCGGCGAAGGCCGGCTCGGCGAGGGATTCCGGGCAGCCGCAGGCGCGCGCCGCGCGGCGCAGGGTGACCTTGCGCAGTACGCCCAGATCGCGCCCCAGCCGCGGCTCTTCGCGGGCGATGCGCTGACGCAGTTCGACCAGCTCGCGTTCGCTGTAGCGCGCGGTGATGCGCGGATGGTGCTCGTCCAGCCAGGCGTACATGGCGCGCTCGGCGCGGGCGATCACCGGCGGCGTCTCCCAGAGGGTATCGTCGAGATCAAAGGAGATGGCGCGCAGGCTGGCCGGGTCGATGCTCATGGGTTTCTCGGCTTGGTGGCGATGCCGCGCTGGCGGATCGAGTGGCTGGCAGATCGGCGATCAAATGCCGGGCGGCATATTTGCCCAGGGCGGCGATGCGGTCAATCGCAGCGCGGTGTCAAGCGTCGCAGCGCGGCGCCGACACAGGGGGCATGTCGCGCCAGCTCGCCATCGCCACACTGCTCACCTGCCTGCACGCCGGCCTCTATGCGCCGGTCGCGACGGCGCTGGAGCTGTTCGGCATCGATCTGGCCACGGCCGAACGCCAGCAATTGCGCGGCGCCGTACTGCGCGCCGGTGCGGTGCTCGAACGCCAGGGCGGCGCGCAGCTCTTCGACCGCTACGGCAGCGCGCAACTGCTCGATGGCAGCCGCAGCCTGTATCTGGGCTTCGCCCCGGACAGTGGCCGCTTCGCCTTTCTCGAATACGAGCTGCGCCCGGACCACAGCGCGTGGATGCGCGACAAGCTGGTGGCCAAGTACGGCGAGCCGCAAATCAAACCCGGCACCTTCATCAGCGACGCGCTGCACCTGTGGCGGGTGGATGGCATCGAGATTCGCCTGCAACGCGATTTCGACTGCTTTTGCAGCCGCCTGGCCTACGTCGCCCCCGAAGCGCTGACCAAACTGCGCGAGCAGCGCCGCGCCGGTCGCGAAGACCGGCGCCAGCGCGATCTCGGCCGGCAGTCGTCGGCGTACTGATCCAGCGCCAGCAGGGGCCGAGGGCGAGCGCGCTCAACCCTGCAGGGTGAGCAGCAGGCGACGGCGGTGCGGGCGGCTGCGGTGCTCCCAGAGATACACTCCCTGCCAGGTGCCCAGCGCCAGCCGGCCGTCGCTGACCGGGATGGTCAGGCTGTTGTGGGTGAGCACGCTGCGTACGTGGGCGGGCATGTCGTCCGGCCCCTCGGCGCTGTGCACGAAGTCGGGATCGCCATCCGGCACCAGCCGCGCCATGAAGGTTTCCAGGTCGCGACGCACGTCGGGATCGGCGTTTTCGCAGAGCATCAGCGAGGCACTGGTGTGCTGCACAAAGATGTGGCAGAGGCCGTCGCGCAGGCCGCTGGCGGCGATGGCACGGTCGATATCGGCGCTGATCTCGCGGCTGCCGCGCCCGCTCGTATTCACTTCGAATGCCTGCTGTCGCATGCTCGCTACCCCCTTTCGCTGTCGCTGTCATCCGGCCGCTGCCAGCCGGCGCCGGCGCGGTAAACTGGTGGCGCAATGGAAATCGCCGCCGCGCTGTTTAGAATAGCGCCAGCCGCGATAGCACCACAGGCGTTCGTGGCCCACGGTGCACCCGCGCCATCATCGACCCGGCCAATCTGGCCCCCTGCACGGCCGCCGAACAGGCCGAGGAATCGCCCATGGGACTGATCTCCGGTTTCGCCATATTCTCCATCGCCCTCGTGGTGCTGGTGATCGTCTTCATCTTCGCCGGGGTGAAAACCGTACCCCAGGGGCAGGAGCACACGGTGGAGCGCTTCGGCCGCTACACCCGCACGCTGTCGCCGGGGCTGCACGTGGTGATCCCGCTGATCGACCACGTGCGGCGCAAAATGAACATGATGGAGCAGGTTAAAGACGTGCCCTCGCAGGAGGTGATCACCGAGGACAACGTGATGGTCACGGTGGACGGGGTGGTCTACTACCAGATCCTCAACGCCGCCAAGGCGGCCTACGAGATCGACAATGTCGACGCGGCGATCATCAACCTGACGATGACCAATATGCGCTCGGTGATGGGCGGCATGAAGCTCGACGAAGTGCTTTCCAATCGCGATGTGATCAACGAGCGCATCGTCGGCGTGGTCGACGAGGCCACCTCGCCCTGGGGGCTGAAAGTGACCCGCATCGAGATCATGGATCTGTCCCCGCCGCGCGAGATCGTCGATGCCATGGCGCAGCAGATGAAGGCCGACCGCAACAAGCGTGCGGCGGTGCTGGAGGCCGAGGGCGACAAGGCCGCAGCGATCCTGCGCGCCGAGGGCCAGATGCAGTCGGCGATCCTCCAAGCCGAAGGCGAGAAGCAGTCGGCGATCCTCGAAGCCGAGGCCCGTGAGCGCGAGGCCCAGGCCGAAGCGCGCGCCACGCACATGGTCTCGCAGGCGGTCAATCAGGGCAGCGTGCAGGCGCTGAACTACTTCGTCGCCCTGAAGTACGTGGAATCGCTGCAGGCGATCGCCTCGGCGGAGAATCAGAAGCTGGTGTTCATGCCGCTGGAGGCGGCGAGCATGGTCGGCGCCATCGGCGGCATCGCCGAGCTGGCCAGCGATGCCTTCGAAGCGCGCAAGGCGAACCCCAATAGCGGTGGATCGAACCAGGCCGCGGCTGCCGCCGCTGCGGCCGCGGCCCAGGCTGCAGCCCAGACAGCCAACCAGGCCGCCGCCAGGCAGGCAGGCCGCAACGCGCCGCAGCCGCCCGCAGCCCAACCCGGTGGCGATGACGATCAGGGGCGCGAGTCATGATCGAACTACTCAACAGCAGCAACGTCCATTGGGCCTGGCTGGTACTGGCGCTGCTGCTGATCATCGCGGAGATATTCACCGCCACCACGCTGATCATGTGGATGGCGATCTCGGCGATGCTGGTCGGCCTGATAGTGGTGCTGTACCCGGCGCTGCCCTGGGAGTTTCAGCTGATCATCTTCGCCGGCCTCTCGCTGCTGTCGATGTTCCTCTGGCGCCTGCTGCTGAATCACCGCCCGATCGCCACCGACGAACCACACCTCAATCGGCGCGCCGAACAGCACATCGGCCGCTGCGTCACCCTCACCCAGGACATCGTCGACGGCCGCGCCAAGCTGCGCATCGACGACATCCCGTGGCACATCGAAGGGCCGGATATGCCGCGCGGCACGCGCGTGGTGATCATCGGTGAGGACGATGGCCTGCTGATCGTGACGCCTCGGGAAGCACCGCTGGCACATCGAAATCCGCAGGCCAACTGAAACTGGCCTCGACGCGATTGCCGCAGCCGCGATAGTCGAGCCGGTCGCTCAGGCTGCGGGCGATGGCGATACCGCGCCCGCGCAGGCCATTGCCACAGCGCTCGCCCGCCAGCCAGGCCTGATGCTCGAAACCGGCGCCGCCGTCCTCCACGCTGAGCCGCAGGCGGTGTCGGCCGCGCAGCACACCCAGATAATCCAGGCCGATGCGCAGCTCGCCACCGCCGGATTCGCCATCCTCCCCGCCGTCGCAGGGCTGCTCTCCCGGCGACTCGGCCAGATCGTAGTCCGCGACCAGCGACGCCACGCCACGCTTCTCCTGCACCCGGCACAAGCCGTGCTCCAGCGCGTTTTCCAGCAACTCCAGCGCCATGCTGCGAAAGCGTGACAGGTGTCCGCCGAGGTCGGCCGCTTCGGCGACCGCATCGAGCAGCCCCGGCAACGGATCAAAAACGCGCAGCGCCTGGCTGCTGACGGTGAGGCGATACTGCAGCGGCTGCGGCGACCACTCAACGCCGATCAGTGGCTGTGCGCAGATCTCGCCGAGCTGCGGCGGGGCGCTGGCCAGCGGCGCCACGCGACGGGCCTCAGGCGACGGTCGCGCAGCGCTGACAGCAGCGGCGGTTCCCGGCGGCAGCGGGCTGCGCCACTCCACGGCGACATGCCCGCAGAGATCCGGCATCCGGCCGTGCAGCTCGGTGAGCAGCTCATCGAGCAGCGCGCCGCGAAAGCGGTTGCGCGCCACCCGCCGGTGCAGCCCCGGCAGGCCGTAGTCGCCGCCCAGCGCCAGGCCGTCCACCAACAGCAGGCGATCGCCGGGCGCCAGAGTGATGCATTGCACGCGGGTTTCGCGCCAGCCGACCCCGCCGCCACCCAGCGGTGCGTTGCGCGAAGACAGTTCGGCACAGCTTTCCGCCACGCGCCGCGCCGCGGCATCCATCGGCGCGCCGGACGGCCGGCCGGCGAGGTGCAGGATTGGCCCCATCGCGGCGCTGTAGACCTGTGCGCAACGCCCGCTGGCGGCGATCTCCAGCATGCTCGCGCGCACCTGGGCGGCGCCGCCGAACTGGGACTGCAGGCGCGCGTGCAAACGGTCGGCCAGATCGGCCAGCCCGTAGCGGGTGCCGCTGGAGAGAAAGCCGTGGGCCAGCAGGCTGGCCACCAGTTCCGGCTCTCTGCTGCCGCGGTGGTCGGCGAGCAGCAGCCGCACGCGGCCATCGGCCAGCGGCCGCTGCAGGCAGAAGGGACCGGCGAGCTGCTCGCCGGGCAGCGCGTCGCGCTTGATTTCCGCCAGCCGCTGCTGGCTGGAGCGGGTGAGCAGGCCGAACAGCTCGCCGCGCAGATCGAAGTCCGGATCGGCCCGCAGCGCGGCGATGAAGCCGCGGTCATCGCCGGCGCACAGGCTGGCGAGCAGGGCCTGCAATCGACCGGCGCGGGATAGCTGGGCGCGCAGTGCCGAAGGCCCACCAGCCAGGTGCAGCACGCCGTCGCAGCTCAGTTCATCGGTGGCCAGCGGCCGGCTGCCGGAATTGAGCAGGTAGATCAGCACGGCGCGGTTGGCGGTGGCGCCGCGCAGTACTGGCAGCAGTTGGCTCAGCGCCTCGCCGCCGAAACCGGCATCCAGCACCAGCAGGTCGAAAGCGCGGCGCGCGACCTGAATGACCGCGCTGTCGGCGCCACCGGCGCGGCTGACGCGGTGCCCCTCGGCACCGAGCCAGTCGGCGAAGGTCGAGGCGCTGCCGCGGTCGTCGCCGGCCACCAGACACTGCAATTGACGTGGCATGACTGTGCCGGCCAGCCGCTCAGTGAATCTGGAAGAGCTTGTCGAAATTGGCGATCTTAAGCACGTTTTTCACGTCCGGACGCGCATTGACGATTTCGATCTGTGAGCCGCCGCCAACGTATTCCTTGAGTAGCAGCAGCATGCCCAGCGCCGAGCTGTCCATGTAGTCGGCCCTGGACAGATCGATGTGGAAATTGACGCCGGCCGGGCTGACGCCGGAATAGGCCGAGCGGAAGCTCTCGTAGACGCGAAAATCGAATCGACCGCTCACCGCAACGGTGAACTGGCGGCCATCGGAAGACAGAGAGGAAGTCACGCTCATGACGGGCTCCGTGATGGTGGGGTTCGGGGGCGTGCCGATGCTCGCTCAGAAGAGATCGACATCGCCTTCGTGAAGGGATTGCTGACTGACCGGGCTGTTGCCGCCCTGGCTGGCGGTGCCGACCAGTTCATCGATGTGCTGCCGCAGGTCTTCGCTCAATTGCTGCCAGGCGTGCGCGTCGAAAGCTGCGCCGCCATCCGCCGCCGCGCCTAGTCTGGCAAGCTTTTGCTGCAGTTCGGCGTGCACGTCCGCGTAACGCTGTAGCTCGCGACTGCTGTGTTCGAGGATCTGGTTGGCCATGTCCTCAAATTGCAGGGTGCGCACCGAGGTGGCGACGTCATCGCCGATGCGCGCGGAGATGATGGAGAGCTGCTCCAGGCTCTCGGCAACGCTGGTATTGAAATGCTCGATTTCAACGAGCATGCGCTCCACCTCGCCCTTGGATTCGATCGCGGTGTTCATATCGCGCGAGGCGATATGGCTCATTATTTCCTTGGCGCCGTGGATGTTGTCGTTGGCGGTGGTGATGACCTGGCGGATCTCGTTGGCAAACTCGTTGGATTTGCGCGACAGCTCGCGCACCTCATTGGCGACCACTGCAAAACCGCGGCCGTGCTCACCGGCGCGGGCCGCCTCGATGGCTGCGTTGAGTGCCAACAGATTGGTCTGCTCGGAGATGTTGTTGACGTCATCGAGCAGCTGCACGGCGCGCGCAATGCGCTTGGAGATGTCGTCGATCATGTGCACCATGCGCATCGAATCCTGGCTGGTCTTGACCATCAGATCGACGAAGTACTGCAGGATGCGGTTGGTCTCGTCGGCGAAGGCGCTAAAGCCCAGCCTGCCGTCTTCGCCATCGCCGTCGCCATCGCCGCCACCATCGCCGTTGGCGGCGCTGCCGATGTTGTTGAGCACTGCGATCAGCATGCGATGCTGCTCATCGGTGTTGCGATTGAGGCTGGTGAAGCTTTCACCGATGTTGACCACCGCCTCGTTCACCAGGCGCTTGGCCTGGTCGATGGCGTCACAGCCATCGGCCAGACCACTGCAGGTCTGTGCGCTGAGCGCATCGACTGCGTCGAGCAGGTGACCGTTGCCCTCCAGCGCGGCGTCGCGCTCGCTGTTGTCGATGCGCGGCGGGCGGCTGGCGACAAACCACAGCGCGCTGGCCAGCAGCCACGGATAGAGCGCCCAGGCCTCAAGGCCGGGGATCAGTGCACAGGCCAGTGCCAAGCCACTGATCAGCAGTGCGGCATAGCGAAACGGCACATTGCTGCGGTCTGTTGAGATCGCTGAACTAGTCACTGCTACTGTTGCTTTCCGTGGTTGTACGGCGGCATCTGGCACCATCATTCAGGCGCGCTGTCACGCCCTGCCCGGTTTATCGGATCGCACCCCACGAACTTGACCGGTGAATGCGCAAAGCCCTGATCCTGCCAACGACCGACGGACACCTCACCAAGCGAACGAAGACCAAGACCACCCGCAGCAGGCACTCCCAGGGGTACAAAGACAGGGTGCTGAGACTGGCGGAACAGCTTGGAGTGAAGTCGGCGGCTGAGCCGCTTGAGCTGCGTGATTCACAGTTGTACAGCTGGCGTTCCAAGATCTGGGCAGCGAAGAGCCGCGATCATGGGAAAAGGCTGCGGCGGACTTCGCGAAGGGCGACAGGTGAAGTACGCCGTGATGCTGCAGTCCGTCAGTCAGTTTCCGCTCGCGCTGATGACGGATGAGCGGAAAGGACAGCTGCTACGACGAGGTTCCTTAAAATCCGGCATCGTGGCAGGCGGAGCTGATCCATAGGCGGCCGTGCAATCTCGCGGGACTTGACACTTAACAGCCAGCGACGCCCAGCTCCCCGCGAGCGCGGGGATGAACCGACGACGAGCCGCGGGTGGCGATGATCGAGGCGCTGTTCCCCGCGCGTGTGCGTGGGCAATGAGACATGGCCGACCTGCCTTGCGGACAGCAGCTCAACGACAGGCCTTGGAAATCATCTGGAGGCAAAAGAAAACCCCCGAGCCATCCAATTGATAACGCGAGGGTTTTTC
>CBFCYW010000022.1:0-35799 GCA_965602395.1 uncultured Chromatiales bacterium | reverse complement strand
ATGAAGGAGGCGGCCAACGCGCTGCGCTGGTGCGTCGGCGAGATGGAGCGCCGCTATCGGCTGATGGCGGCGATGGGGGGGCGCAATATCGCCGGCTTCAACAAGAAGGTGCGCGAGGCCATCGAGCGCGGCGAGCCGATCGTCGATCCGCTCTACGAGCGCGAAAAGGCCCTCGACCCCAGCGGTCCGCCGCCGACCCTGGAGCCGCTGCCGTACATCGTCGTGGTGGTCGACGAGTTCGCCGACATGATGATGGTGGTGGGCAAAAAGGTGGAGGAGCTGATCGCGCGCATCGCGCAGAAGGCGCGCGCCGCCGGCATCCACCTGATCCTCGCCACCCAGCGCCCCTCGGTGGATGTGATCACCGGGCTGATCAAGGCAAACATTCCCACGCGCATGGCTTTTCAGGTCTCGTCGAAGGTCGATTCGCGCACCATTCTCGACCAGCAGGGCGCCGAGACCCTGCTCGGCCACGGCGACATGCTGTTCCTGCCGCCGGGCACCGCGCAGCCGGTGCGCGTGCACGGCGCCTTCGTCGACGATCACGAGGTGCACGCGGTGGTCGAGCACCTCAAATCGCAGGGCGAGGCCGAGTACATCGACGAGATCCTCGAAGAGCCGACCACCGCGATTCCCGGGCTGTCCGGCGAGCCGGCGGAGGAGGGCGGCGAGCAGGATGCGCTCTACGATCAGGCCGTGCAGGTGGTTACCGAAAGCCGCAAGGCGTCGATCTCCTACGTGCAGCGCCGGCTTAAAATCGGCTACAACCGCGCCGCGCGGATGATCGAGGAAATGGAGCAGGCCGGCGTGGTCAGCCCGGTGCAGGCCAACGGCAGTCGAGAGGTTTTGGCGCCGCCGCCACCGCCGGCCTAGTTGGGCCCGGCCCGCTGCAATCCGGCCCGGCCCAGCCCAGCCCAGCCCAGCCCAGTCCAGCCCGCTCGACTCAGCAAGCCAACCCGACGTGATTTGCTCCGCCCGCCGGCGCCCCCTGCCGCCTGATTCAGGCGCCGCCCGCTTGCAGTGGGCTCGCGGTGATGGTTGCGGAGCACCCTGCCAAGCGTCGCGAAAAGTACCGTTTTGCGTCGATCCTGTGCATTCAGAAAGCTTTTAGGGCGGAATTGGTAGCGAAATGGCTACAACTGCGATGACGCTCTGGCGCCAGTAAAACGCCACGGTGCCGGGAAGGTTTGTCCTTGCCGGAATGTGGTCACAGGTTCCCGGAATGCAATGAAATCGCCCGTTGGCGCGCTGATAGAGTCATTCACTCGCCCGGCAGTCGGGTTTGCCTGCGGAGTGGTTTCGGCGTGCGTGTCACCGGCTCTTTTATTTGGATTTTGTTGTTGCTCAGCCTGTTTGGCGTCGGGCTGTCGGGTGCTGATCGCGCCGTGGCGGCACCGGCGATACCCGGCGAGCACGACTACCTGCAGCCGGATGGCAGCCGCTTCAGCGCGCGGCTGCTCGGCGATGAATGGAATCTCCGCGTCGAGACCGCCGCCGGCTACACCGTGGCCCGCGACGACCACGGCTGGTGGCGTTATGTCGGCCGATACTCGGGGCGCGATCCGGTGCTGCACGAGCGCGCCGCGCACCTGCCGCCGCCCGACAACCTGCAGCCCGGCGTGGCGCCGGTGGACAAGTATCTGCTGCGCTCGCAGCGGGCCGCGGATCGCCAGTCGCGCAGCAGCTGGAAGGCCCCCGCCAGCGGCAACTTCAACGGCAATGTGCTCTATCTGCTGGTCCAGTTCAGTGATGTCGTCGCCAGCACCAGCGCGGACAGCTGGGGCGATTTCATCCGCAACAACATCCGCGACTACTACCTCGCCGCCTCCTACGGCAAGGCGGTGCTCGACCCGGCCAGCGAGACCTCCGGCACCCCCGGCGACGGTGTGGTCGGCTGGATGACGCTGCCCTACCCGCACCCCGACCCCGGCCAGCCGAACACCATGCTCGCGATCACCGACATGCACACCCTGGTGCGCGATGCGATCGTCGCCGCGGATGACGCGGTGGATTTCGCGCAGTACGACACCGACGGCAGCGGCGATATCTCCAGCCAGGAACTGGCGGTGGTGGTGATCACCGCCGGTGGCGAGGGCGCGGTTTACGACGATCCCCCCAACGTCTGGGCCCACGTCTGGTCGGTGGTCGGGGTGGACGCGCCGGTGGTCGATGGGGTCACCGTCGGCGCCGGCGGCTATGCCGCCTTTGGCGAGCTGCATCGCGGCCAGCAGGCGACCATGGGCATCATGGTCCACGAGTTGGGCCACCTGATTTTCGAGCTGCCGGATCTGTACGACACAGACGGCACCTCCAGCGGCATCGGCGCTTTCGGCCTGATGAGTTCGGGCAGCTGGGGCGCGGCCAGCGGCGACAGCCGCCCCGGCGAAACGCCGGTGATGCCCAGCGCCTGGGTGCGCCACAGGCTCGGCTGGGCCAGCGCGGCCGAGCTGGCCCTCAGCGACAGCATCACCGCCAGCGGCGATCCCCAGGCCAGCGCCGATAACTCGCTGCGGATCATGCGCAGCGGCCGCAGCGGCGAGTATTTTCTGATCGAAAACCGCGAACCCGCCGGCTACGACCGCGGCCTGCAAAAGTGGCTGGGGGAGGATTTCGGCGGCCTGGCGATCTGGCACATCGACGACAACCAGGTGCACAACCGCTACGACGAGCATCGCATGGTCGATCTGGAAGCTGCCGACGGCACCCCGCTGGGCCGCAGCCGCGGCCGCAGCAGCGATCTCTGGTTCGCCGCAAACGCCAGCCAGTTCGATGTCGCCAGCAACCCGGCCAGCCATCGCTACGATGGCGCCGACAGCGGCGCCGGGGTCACCGGCATCTCCGCCCCCGGCACGCAGATGGCACTGGCTGCGGAGGTCGCGCCGCAGGCCGAGGGTGATTTCTTCAGCATCGATGAAGATCAGCCGACGGTCAGCGTCGATGTGCTCGCCAACGACAGCGACGACAACGGCGACGACCTCGCCGTGGTCGATTTCGAGAGCGCCACGCTGTCGGGCGGGCAGGTCGAATACCTCGGCGAGGGCCGATTCCACTACACCCCGCCACAGAACCACAGCGGCTTTGACGCCTTCCCGTACACCGTCAGCGACCGCCCCGCTGGCGAAGGCGGCCGATCCGTCCAGGCCTGGGTGGATATCAAGATCGAACCGGTCAACGATCCGCCACTGGTGCAGGCCGACAGCGCCCAGGGCACGGAGGACGCGGAGGCCATCGATATCGCCCCGCTGGTCAACGACAGCGACATCGAAGGCGACCAGCTGGAGATCGCCGGTTTCGATCCCGCCAGCGCCGCCGGCGGCAGCGTCGAGCAGATCGCCCCCGGCCTGCTGCGTTACGTGCCGCCGGCGGATTTCTCCGGCGACGACAGCTTTAGCTACTCGGCCAGCGACGGCAGCGCCAGCAGCGTTCCGGCGCAGGTCAACATCAGTGTCGCGGCGGTCAACGATCCGCCGCAGGCCATCGCCGACCAGGCCCGGACCGACGAAGACAGCACCATCGAGCTACAGCCGCTGGACAACGATGACGACATCGACGGCGATCCACTGCAAATCGCCAGCTTCGACGTCGCCAGCGCCGCCGGCGGGCAGCTCGAATCCCTCGGCGACGGCCGGCTGCGCTACACCCCGCCGCAGGATTTCTCCGGCGACGACAGCTTCGGCTACTCAGCCAGCGACGGCAGCGTCAACAGCGCCCCGGCGCAGGTCAGCGTCCGCGTCGCCGCGGTCAACGATGCGCCGCAGGCCGTCGATGACCAGGCCCAGACCGACGAGGACGGCGCTGTCGAACTGCAGCCGCTGGACAATGACCTCGACGTCGATCTCGGCGAGGCGGCATTGCAGATCGCCAGCTTCGACAGCAGCAGCACCGCCGGCGGGCAGATCGAATCCCTCGGCGACGGCCGGCTGCGCTACACCCCGCCGGCGGACTTCTTCGGCGACGACAGCTTCGCCTACTCGGCTGGCGACGGCATCGACAGCAGCGCTCCGGCGCAGGTTCAGATCCGCGTTATCGCAGTCGATGACCCGCCACAGGCGCGCGACGACGAGGCCGCAACCGATGAGGACAGCGCCGTCGAGCTGTGGCCGCTGGACAATGACATCGAAATCGACGGCGACCCGCTACAGCTCGAAAGCTTCGACGCCGCCAGCGCCGCCGGCGGGCTGATCGAAGCCCTCGATGGCGGCGGGCTGCGCTACACCCCGCCGCAGGATTTCTCCGGCGACGACAGCTTCAGCTACGCGGCCAGCGATGGCCACAGCAGCAGCGCCCCGGCGCAGGTGCGGATCCGCGTCAGCGCGGTCAACGATCCGCCGCAGGCCACCGATGATCAGCTGCAGACCGACGAAGACACCGCCGTCGAGCTGCTGCCACTGGCGAACGATGTCGATATCGACGGTGACCTGCTGCAGATCGAAAGCTTCGACACCAGCAGCGCCGCCGGCGGGCGCATCGAAGCCGCCGGCGACAGCGGGCTGCGCTACACCCCGCCGCAGGATTTCTCCGGCGACGACAGCTTTGGCTACGCCGCCGGCGACGGCAGCGCCAGCCAGCGCGCACTGGTTTCGATCAGCGTGGCCGCGGTCAACGACCCACCGCGGGCGCTCGACGACAGCGCCGAAACCGATCAGGAGCGCGCGGTCAGCATCGATGTGCTGGGCAATGACGACGACGTCGATGGCACGCAGCCGCTGCTCGCCGGTTTCGACGCGCGCAGCGCCAGCGGCGGCAGCATTGAGCGGCTGGATGACGACCGCCTGCGCTACACGCCGCCAGTGGGTTTTGCCGGCGAGGACAGCTTCACTTATCGCCTGCGCGACGCGGCCACTGCCGAGCTGGAGGACGCGGCCAGCGTGCACGTACTGGTGGGCATCGCCGGGCAGCTCGCCACGCCGCTGATCGAGCCCGGCGACCAGGCCAGCCACACCGCCATCGAGGTGGTCGTGCGCAGCCCCGACGCGGCGGGTGGCATCGACGCCGACGCCGGCGTGGATGGCCCGACGCTGCACTACACCCTCGATGGCAGTGAGCCGCGCCGCGACCACGGCGCAGTCATCGCCAGCGGCGCCAGCCTGCGCATCGAGCACAGCGCCACGCTGCGCGTGCTGGCCTGGCGGCGCGGCTGGCGCGATTCACCACTGGCCAGCGCCGAATACCTGATCGACGCACAGCTGGATAGCGACGGCGACGGCATGAGCGATGCCTGGGAGATCGCCGCCGGCTTCGACCCGGACGATCCGGCGGATGCCGAACTGGACAGCGACGGCGACGGTGAAAGCAATGTCGCGGAGTTTCTCGCCGGCAGTGACCCACAGGTCGATGACCAGCCGCCGGAGCTGATCGCACCGACCGATCTGCAGGTCGATGCCAGCGGCTGGTGGACCCCGCTGGCGCTGGGCGAGGCGCTGGCGCTGGACGCCCGCGACGGCCAGGTCGCGGTCAGCGCCGAGAGCGCCACCGGGGTCGCCGGGCCGTGGCGCCCCGGCAGCCATCTGATCACCTGGCGCGCCAGCGACACCGCCGGCAATCAGGTCAGCGCCGAGCAGCGTCTGGTGCTGCGCCCGCTGGCCGAGCTGGAGGCCGCCGCCAGCGCCGTCGAGGGCGGCGAGGCGCTGTTCGTCGTGCAGCTCAACGGCGACGCCCCCGAATATCCGGTAGCGCTGGATTACGCCATCGGCGGCAGCGCCGACGCGGACGATCACGACGCCCGCGACGGCCGTCTGCTGATCGAATCCGGGCGCCGCGCCGAACTGCGCATCGCGGTGCGCGACGATGGCCCCGGCGAAGCGGACGAAACCCTCAGCCTGACTCTGATCGCCGCCGACGGCGCCGCACTGGGCGCGTCGAGCCAGCGCACACTGGCGCTGGTGGAGGACAATCTGGCGCCGCGCCTGCAGCTGCGCGCGCTGCAGGGCGGCGTCGCGCTGGCTGCCGCCGGTCGCAGCGGTGGTCCGCTGACGCTGGATGCCGGTGCGAGCGACCCGAACCCGGAAGATCAGCTGTTTTTCGATTGGTCGACCAGCGATGGCGCGCTACTGGCGCAGGCGCGTACCGAGGGCGGCCAGCTGCTGCTCGACGATCCGGGATTGCTCGACGCCGGCTGGTATCGCGTCGCACTGCGCGTTGCGGATACCGCTGGCGCTGCCGCCAGCGACACGCTGTGGCTGCGGCTGGGCGACGGCGAGCCACTGCCGGACGCCGACGGCGATGGCGTCGGCGACGTTCCCGCCAGCCCCGGCTTCGACAGCGCCGCCAGCGACCCGCTGAACGCCGCCCATCTGCTGCAACTGGACGGCGATCCGCTGCCGCCGGTGGCGCACCTCGCCGCCCTGCCGGGGCTGCGCCTGGGCCTCGGCGAGGTGGCGCGGCTGGCCGGCAATTCCGGCGCGCGGATCTCACTGAGCCAGCTCGATGCGCATCTCGCCGGGCGCGCCGCGCGCTGGTCGACGCGCCTCGCCGGCAGCGCTGATGATCCGGGTTTCGAGCACGGCGACGCGCTGTTCAGCCTGCGCCTGTCCGGCTTGGATCAGCCGGGCGCCAGCGCCGCGCTGGTGTTGCCGCTGGCCGAGGGCTGGGGCGAGAACAGCGCGCTGCGTGCCTTCGCTGTCGGCGGCTGGTCGGCGCTCGCCGCGCAGCGGATCTCCGGCCAGCTCGCCAGCGCGACCGGCTGCCCGCCGCCGGATGACAGCGGCTATCTCGCCGCACTCGATGCGGCGACTGCCGACAGCGAGACCGCCGCGAGCAGCAGCCCGGCGCCGGCCGACAACTGCCTGCGCATCGAGCTGGTCGATGGCGGCGCAGCCGATGCCGATGGGGTCGCGAATGGCACGCTGGAGCTGCTGCTCGGCGTCGCACAGCGCATCGAAGCGACATCGATTTTCGATGATGGCGGCGAAGCGATGCCGGACGATTACATCGCAACCCCGATCGGCGGCGGCCAGGTGACGGCCAACGTCGATGGCGGCGATCTGATCGCCGACGGCGACGGTGTGCCGGTCGAGGATAGCCTGCCGCCGGCCGCGGATGCCGGCGGTGGCCCGGTGGCTGGCGCCGCCGGCGGTGGCGGTGGCAGCGGCGCGCCGCTGGCGCTGCTGTTGGCGCTGTGGGCAGTGCTGCGCGGCGCGCGCCGGCGCGTTTTGCGGCGATAAGCCGCCCGCTGCGGCGGGCCCGCAGCGGCACGGGCTTGCCCGACGGCGGCGCGGCGCGGAGAATCGCCCGGTCGCCGTGCCAGTCGAGCCGTTTTGCCGATGATTCTGCCGCCCCACAGCCGCGCGCTGCGCCGCCTCACGTTCGCGCTGATCGCCGCCAGCTGCCTGTTGCTGCTCGGTGCCGCGCCGCGCGCGCTGGCGGCGCAGACGCTGCGCGTGGCCGCTGCGGCGAGCCTGTCCCACGTCCTGCCGGAGATCGCCGCAGAATTCGAGCGCGCCAGCGGTCACGCGGTCAAGCTCAGCTTTGGCGCTTCCGGCAATCTCAGCCGACAGATCCGCCGCGGCGCGCCGTTCGCGCTGTTTCTCGGCGCCGATGAGAGCTACGTGCAGGCGCTGGCCGCAGACGGCTTCGGCGCCGCGCCGAGCGCGGTCTACGCGCGCGGCGCGCTGGCGCTGTACGTGCCCAAAGGCTCGCCGGTTGAGGTCGACGACCGGCTCGCCGGGCTGGCCGCGGCGCTGCACCAGGGGCAGCTGCGGCGCTTCGCCGTGGCCAGCCCCGATCACGCCCCCTACGGTCGGCTGGCGCGCACTGCACTGCAGCGCGCCGGCCTTTGGGAGCGCCTGCAGCCGCTGCT
The DNA here is from genome assembly GCA_965602395.1 of uncultured Chromatiales bacterium. Lineage (GTDB taxonomy): Bacteria > Pseudomonadota > Gammaproteobacteria > CBFCYW01 > CBFCYW01 > CBFCYW01. The sequence goes on along the minus strand of CBFCYW010000022.1, from coordinate 28,001 downwards.
GGTAAATGGTGAAAACGCTGCCCAGACCGCGCAGTTCGCCACCACCGGCGCGGTCGATGCGGCGTTGATTCCACGGTCGCTGGCCGGCCTGCCGGCGCTGGCCCGACGCGGTAGCAGCGCGGTGCTGGCGGACTCGCTGGCACCGCTATTGCGCCAGCGGATGCTGCTCATCGATGGCCGCGACGGCGTTGCGGCGCGGGCCTTTTTCGCCTATCTGCGCAGCGACGCAGCGCGCGCGGTGCTGCTGCGCCACGGCTTCGCTGCGGCGGATTGATCCGCTTGTCGCGCGCCGCCGCCAATGCTGTTGCCCGCGCCTGTGGTGCCGCTGCCGCCCGCGCGGCGGTGGAGGCCGCGGCGTGACCGGCATCGATTGGCGCGGCGTCGACTGGGGCGCCTTCGCGCTGTCGCTGAAGCTCGCCGGCGGCACTGCCGCGATCCTTTTTGTGGTCGGCCTGCTGACGGCGCGCGCGCTGGCCTGGCGGCGCTTTCCCGGGCGCAGCATGCTGGAGGCGCTGGTGGCGCTGCCGCTGGTGCTGCCGCCGACGGTACTCGGCTTCTACCTGCTGGTGGCTTTCGGCCGCGATGCGCCGCTGGGGCGCGCTTTCGAGGCATTGCTCGGCGCGCCGCTGGTGTTCTCCTTCGCCGGCCTGCTACTGGCCTCGGTGATCTCCAGCCTGCCGTTCGCGGTGCAGCCGATGCTGCGCGCCTTCGAAGCCATCCCCGCCGATCTGCGCGAGGCCGCCTGGTGCAGCGGCCTGTCGCGCTGGCGCACCTTTTGGCGCGTCGAGCTGCCGCTGGCCTGGCCGGGGGTGCTCTCCGGGCTGGTGCTGACCTTCGCCCACACCATCGGCGAGTTCGGCGTGGTGCTGATGGTCGGCGGCAATATTCCCGACGAGACGCGCACCGTATCGATCGCCATCTTCGATCGCGCCCAGGCCTTCGACGACGCCGCCGCCGGCGCCATGTCGCTGCTGCTGCTGGGCTTCGCCTTCGTCACCGTCAGCCTGGTGTACGCGCTGGAGCAGCGCCGCCGTGGCTGAGCGCGGCGAAGGTGGTGTCGATCGGCGCGGCGCGGCGCCGGGGCTGTACGTGCGCCTGCAGCAGCGCGCGCCGATTCCGCTCGACGCCGAGCTGCGCTGCGCGCCCGGCGAGGTGCTGGCGCTGGTCGGGCCCTCGGGCAGCGGCAAGTCGACCCTGCTGCGCTGCATCGCCGGACTGCACAGCGCGCAGCGCGGCGAAGTGCGCTGCGGCGGCGAGCTGTGGTATCGCGGCGATGGCGGCGCGCGCGGCCTCGATCTGCCGCCGCAGCGGCGCAGCGCCGGCTTCGTCTTCCAGCACTTTGCGCTGCTGCCGCACCTCTGTGCGCTGGATAACGTCTGCCTCGCCCTCGGCCATCTGCCGCGCGCCGCGCGTGCCGCGCGCGCCCGCGAGCTGCTCGCCCGGGTGCATCTCGACGGCCTGGAGCGGCGTCGCCCGGCACAGCTCTCCGGCGGCCAGCAGCAGCGCGTCGCGCTGGCCCGCGCGCTGGCCCGCGACGACCCGCACGGGCCGGCGGGGCTGCTGCTCGACGAGCCGTTCTCCGCGGTCGATCAGGTCACCCGGCGCAAGCTGCGCCGCGAGATGGCCGGGCTGACCCGCGAGCTGCGCATCCCCATTTTGCTGGTCACCCACGACCTCGACGAGGCGCGCATGCTCGGCGATCAGCTGTGCGTGCTGCACAATGGCGCGAGCCTGCAGCAGGGCCGCCCGGAAGCGGTGCTGGAGCGCCCGGCCAGCGCCAGCGTGGCGCGCCTGATGGATCTGCGCAATCTGTTCGAAGCGCGCCTGGTGGAGCACGATCCGGCGGCCGGGGTGAGCCGCATCGACTGGTGCGAGCGGCGCCTCGATGCGCCGCTCGACCGGCGCTTTTCGGCTGGCGATCCGCTGTGCTTCTGCATCGCTCCCGAGCGCATTCTGCTGCACCAGCGGGTGCGGCCGTCGCGCGGCGTGGTGGAGAACCCGCTGGTGGCGCAGATCCGCGACATGATCAGCGTCGGCGGCCTGGTCAGCGTGCTGCTCGACGCCAGCTGCGGCGCGCGTCTGGAGATGGATCTGCCGCCGCACGTGGTGCAGCGCAACGCGCTGCGCGTCGGCGATGAGGTCGGTGTGTCGCTGCTCGCCGAGGCGATCCACCTGATGCCCTGGCAGGCGCTGCGCTGAGGCGTGGCGACCGGCTGCCGGCGGTCGGTTTGCGCTGCTCGAATGGCGCATTTGCAGCGGTGCCGGCCGGCTGCGGCAAGCCGGGCTCTGAAATTGACGGCGGTCGAATCCACCACACAGCTGAAAAGAGAGGAAAAAGCATGCTTCCAGAGACCATGCACGCGGTGCTGCTCACCGGCCACGGCGGCTTCGACAAGCTCAAATATCGCGACGATGTGCCGGTGCCGCGCCCGGCGGCCGGCGAGGTGCTGATCCGCATCGGCGCCGCCGGGGTCAACAATACCGACATCAACACCCGCGTCGGCTGGTATTCGAAGGCGGTGCACGGCGCCACCGACGACAGCGCCGCCGGCGCCACCGGCAGCGACGACGACGCCAGCTGGGGCGGCAGCGCGCTGCAGCTGCCGCGGATTCAGGGCATCGATGTCTGCGGGCGCATCGTCGCCGTCGGTGCCGGCGTCGAGGCGGCGCGCATCGGCCAGCGGGTGCTGGTCTCGCCCTGTCTGCGCGAGCCGGGTAGCGGCATCGCCGCGGCGCGCTTCTTTGGCTCCGAGTGCGATGGCGGCTTTGCCCAGTACTGCGTCGCGCCGAGCCACGACAGCCTGGCCATCGACAGCGCGCTCGACGATATCGAGCTGGCCTCCTTCCCCTGCGCCTATTCCACCGCGGAGAACATGCTGCACCGCGCGCGGCTGGCGGCCGGCGAGCGGGTGCTGATCACCGGCGCCTCCGGCGGCGTCGGCTCGGCGGCGGTGCAGCTGGCGCGGCGCCGCGGCGCCGAGGTGATCGCCGTGGCCGGCGCCGCCAAGCACGCCGAAGTGGCCGCGCTGGGTGCCGCCGAGCTGCTCGACCGCGGCGCCGACCCGCTGGCCGCACTGGGCGCGGACAGCGTCGACGTGGTGGTCGATCTGGTCGCCGGCACCGGCTGGCCGCGGCTGCTGGAGGTGCTGCGCCGCGGCGGCCGCTACGCCGTCGCCGGGGCCATCGCCGGGCCGCTGGTGGAGCTGGATCTGCGCACCCTGTACCTGAAGGATCTGACCCTGTTCGGCTGCACGGTGCAGGATGAATTGGTGTTTGAAAATCTGATCAGCTACATCGAGCGCGGCGAGATCCGGCCGCTGGTGGCCCGGCACTATCCGCTCGCCGACATCGTCGCCGCGCAGCGGGATTTTCTCGCCAAGACATACACCGGCAAGCTGGTGCTGGTGCCGCCGGCGGACTGAACCGGGAGCGGTCGCATGCGCATTCGCCAGATCGATGTCTACCGGGTGGATCTGCCCTACGCCGGCGGCGTGTATCGCCTCTCCGGCGGTCGCGAGTACCGCAGCTTCGACGCCACCATCGTGCGCATCGAGGCCGACGACGGCCGCGTCGGCTGGGGTGAGAGCACGCCGTTTGGCAGTAGCTACATCGCCGCCCACGCGCGCGGCGCGCGCGCCGGCATCGCCGAGATCGCACCGGCGCTGCTCGGCCTCGACCCGCGCCGCGTGGAGCGCATCAACGATGCCATGGATGCCGCGCTGCTCGGCCACAACCACGCCAAGACCGCGCTCGACGTGGCCTGCTGGGACCTGTTCGGCCAGGCGGTCGGGCTGCCGGTCTGCGAGCTGCTCGGCGGCAGCACCGAGCGGCCGCTGCCGCTGATCAGCTCGATCTACGCCGGCCAGCCGCAGGAGATGCGCCAGCGCGTCGCCGAGCACCGCGCGCTGGGCTACCGCGGCCACTCGGTGAAGATCGGCGACGAGCCGCGCCTCGACGCGGCGCGCATCGAAGCGTCGCTGGCGGACGCGCGGCCGGGCGAGTATTTCATCGTCGACGGCAACGGCGGGATGAGCGTCGAGCACGCCCTGCGGCTGTTGCGGCTGCTGCCGCGCGGGCTGGATTTCGTCCTCGAAGCGCCCTGCGCGACGCGCCGCGAGACGCTCTCCCTGCGGCGCCGCACGGATGTGCCGATCATCTGGGACGAGCTGGCGCTGGACGAGGCCGGGCTGATCGACATCATCGCCGACGATGGCGCCGAGGGCATCGGCCTGAAGATCTCCAAAAATGGCGGCCTGACCCGCTGCCGGCGCCAGCGCGACATCGCCGTGGCCGCCGGCTACACCCTCAGCGTGCAGGAGACCACCGGCTCGGACATCGCCTTCGCCGCCATCGTGCAGCTGGCGCAGACGGTGCCGCCGCGGCTGTTGCGCTGCGTGCTGGAGTGCCGCGACATGGTGGCGCTGCGCACCGCCGACGGCGATTACCCGATCATCGATGGCTGCGTGCGCGCACCGCGCACGCCGGGGCTGGGCATCGCGCCGCGGCTGGAGCGGCTCGGCGAGCCGCTGGCCAGTTACAGCTGAGCGCCGCCGCGGCGGCCGGTTTTGCTTGCGAGGGGGAGGGCGATGGGCGGATACGATGTGGTGATCGTCGGCGGCGGGGTGATCGGCAGCGCCATCGCCTGGTCGCTGGCCGATAGCGACGATTTCGACGGCCGGGTGCTGGTGGTGGAGCGCGATCCGGGCTACGCGCGCTGCTCGACGGCGCTGTCCGCCGGCTCGATCCGCCAGCAGTTTTCCATCGCCGAGAATATCCGCATCTCGCAGTACGGTGCCGAGTTTCTGCGCGCCGCGCCGCAGCGTCTGGCGGTGGACGGCGACTGCCCGGCGCTGTCCTTCTGCGAGGGCGGTTACCTGTTTCTCGCCAGCGCCGCCGGGCTGCCGGTGCTGCAGCGCAACCACGCCCTGCAGCGCGAGCTGGGCGCGGATGTGGCGCTGCTCGATGCGGACGAATTGCGGGCGCGCTTTGCCTGGCTGAATGTTGGCGATCTGGCCGGCGGCTGCCTCGGCCTGTCCGGCGAGGGCTGGTTTGATCCCTACGGCCTGTTGCAGGCGTTTCGCCGCAAGGCGCGCGCGCTGGGCGTGGATTATCGCGCCGATGAGGTGGTCGGCCTGCGCCGCGCTGGCGCTCGCGCAGCTGGCCCGGTGACGGCCGTCGAGCTGGCCGGCGGCGATGTCATCGACTGCGGCTGGGCGGTCAACGCCGCCGGGCCGCAGGCGGCGCGGGTCGCGGCGATGGCCGCCATCGAACTGCCGGTGCGGCCGCGCAAACGCTACGTGTTCTGCTTCGACTGTCGCGAGCCGATCCGCGCCGCGCCGCTGCTGGTCGACCCCAGCGGCCTGTACTTCCGCCCCGAGGGCGAGCGGTTCATCTGCGGCATGTCGCCGGGAGAAGAGGAAGACCCGGACTGCGAGGATTTCGTCGTCGATTACGACTGGTTCGAGCAGCGCCTGTGGCCGCTGCTGGCGGCGCGCGTGCCGGCCTTTGCGGCGATCCGCCAGAGGGCCGCCTGGGCCGGTCACTACGCCTACAACACGGTCGATCAGAATGCCATTCTCGGCGCCCATCCGGACTGCGCCAACCTGCTGTTCGCCAACGGTTTCAGCGGCCACGGCCTGCAGCAGTCGCCGGCCGTGGGGCGGGCCATCGCCGAGTTGATCTGCCACGGCGAATTCCGCGCGCTGGATCTGTCGCGGCTGTCTTTCGCGGCGCTGCTCGACGGCCGCGAAATGCGCGAGTTGAATGTGGTTTGAGACCGCTGCCCGCCGCGGCGCCGCTCAGACGTTGGCCAGCAGCCAGTCGCGCAGGGCGGCGACATCCGGGTTGTCGGTGGCGCCGATCACCAGGTAGAAGCCGCGCTTGGAATTCCACGATTTTTTGATCGGCCGCACCAGCTTGCCGGTGGCCAGCAGTTCCTCGCAGAGGTGCCGCCAACCCAGCGCGATGCCCTCGCCATCGATCGCCGCCTGCACCAGCATCGGGTAGTTGTTGAGGGTCAGGCCGTGCATCTGCGCACTTGCTTCGACGCCGCACTGGCGCAGCCACAGCGGCCAGTCGATGGGTTCCCAGCCGATGCCCAGCCACTGGCGCTCGTCGAGGTGTAGCAGCTTTTCGTGCAGCAGATCGGCCGGCTCGCGCAGCCGGCTGCGGCGCGATTTCAGGTATTCCGGGCTGCACACCGGAAAGCTCACCTCGCTGAACAGGTAGTAGGCGTCGCGGCCGGGGGTGTGCTTTTCACCGCAGGTCAGCGAGATATCGACGCCATCGGCGAAGATATCCTCTGCGCGATCGCTGGCGGTGAGGTGCAGATCGACCTGCGGGTGGGCGCGGCGGAAGGCGTTGAGGCGCGGCATCAGCCAGAAGGTGGCGAAGGCGACGGTGGTGGCGATGCGGATCGGCCGCGCGTCGTGCGCCTGGCCGATCTCGCGCGCGGTGTTGGCGATCTGCTCCAGGCCCATGGTCACCGACTGCTGCAGCTTGCGGCCGGCCGGGGTTAGCCGCACGGCGCGGTTGGCGCGCTCGAACAGGGCGCTGCCGAGCTGTTCTTCGAGGCGGCGGATCTGCCGGCTGACGGCGGCCTGGGAGACGCACAGCTCGTCCGCCGCGCGGGTGAAGTTGAGGTGTCGCGCGGCGGCCTCGAAGGTCACCAGACCGTTGATGCCGGGCAGGCGCCGGCGCAGGGATGGCATGACCAAATGTAATCTCCCTCACGCAGAAAAAGTCGTTTGCGGGGCCATTGGCTGGCGAATAGCGTGGTTGTATTGGCAAAGATGATAACCGTGCCGCATTGCTGTGGCTGCTTTTACCGGCCGTTTTTTCAGGTACTTTCGAGGGTTCGACATGAGTTCAGCAACCGCACGCCGCAGCGGTGGGCGCGCCAGCCGGCGCGCCGCCCGCACGCAGAAAACCGTCCAGTCCCTGCCGGGGCTGAAGCGCCGCATCCCGCCCTACGAAATGATGAGCGAAGAGGGCATCGAGCGCATCCACGAGGCCTCGATGCAGATCCTCGAACAGGTCGGCATCGACTTCCGCGACGCCATCGCGCTGGCGGACTGGCGCGCGGCCGGCGCCGAGGTCGACGGCGAGCGCGTGCGCATCCCCCGCGAGCTGCTGATGTCGCTGGTCGCCAGGGCGCCGAGCCAGCACACGCTGCACGCGCGCAACGCTGAACGGACTGTCGAAGTGGGCAACGACAACAGCATCTTCGTGCCCAGCTACGGGGCGCCGAACGTGCGCGATCTGGATGGCAATCGCCGCTACTCGACGCTGGCCGACCTGCACATGTTCCACAAGCTGGCGTACATGTCGCCGGCGCTGCACAACACCGGTTTCGTCAGCTGCGAGCCGATCGATATCCCGGTGGCCTGGCGCCACCTGCACATCGTCTACAGCTGCCTGAGCCACTCGGACAAGTCATTCATGGGCGCGGTGACTGCGGGCGAGCGGGCGCAGGACACCATCGACATGGCGAAGATTGTCTTCGGCGATGAGTTCGTGCAGAACAACGCGGTGACCACCTCGGTGATCAGCTGCAACTCGCCGCTGGTGTGGGACGAAACCATGCTGGAGGCGATGCGCATCTACTGCGGCAACAATCAGGCGGTGCTGTGCTCGCCGTTCGTGCTCGGCGGTGCCAGCACCCCGGCGAGCATGACCGCATCGGTGGCGCAGTTGAATGCCGAGGCGCTGGCCGGGGTCGCCTACGGGCAGATCATCCGCGCCGGTTGCCCGACGCTGTACGGCCACTATCTGGCCACCGTGTCGATGAGATCCGGCGCGCCGATGAACGGCACCCCGGAGATCTCGATGATGAATTTCATCATCGGCCAGCTGGCGCGCCGCTACGATCTGCCCTGGCGCAGCTCGTCGATGCCCAGCGGCTCGAAGCTGTTCGATGCCCAGTCCGGTTACGAATCCGCGGCCACGGCGATGTCGGTGCTGCTCGCCGGCGCCAACTACATGTGGCACGCCGCCGGCTGGGACGAGGCCGGGATGGTCAACGACCCGGCCAAGTTCGTGGTCGACGCCGAGCAGTGTGCGATGCTCTACCGGCTCGCTCGCGGCCCGCAGTTCGACGACTTTGACGAAGCGCTGGCGGCGGTTGCGGAGGTCGGCCCCGGCGGCCACTTCCTCGGCACCGCACACACCCAGGAGCACTTCCAGCAGGCCTTTTTCATGCCCGAGCTGTTCGACAACAGCAGCTACGAGCAGTGGGCCGCCGAGGGCGCGTTGGACACCAACGCCCGCGGCCGCGCCAGGGCGCGGCAGATGCTCGCCGACTACGAGAAGCCGGCGCTCGATCCGGCCATCGACGAAGCCCTGCTGGCCTTCATCCGCAAGCGCGAGGAAGAGATCCCCGAGAACCAGCTCTAAACGATGGCGTTTGGCTGCGGCTTCGCACGGGGCAGCGGGTGGGCGCCGATCGAGCGCTTGTTCGGCCCGCGCGGGTTGGCTGTTTGCGACAGCGCAGCCGTCGGCTGCGCTAGACTGCGCGCCAATCGACATCGGGAGCCGCCGTTTTGGCACTCAAAGCCACCGTATTCAAAGCCGAGCTGCAAGTCGCCGACATGGACCGCGGCCACTACGCGGATTACGCGCTGACCCTGGCCCGGCACCCGTCGGAGACCGACGCGCGGATGATGGTGCGCCTGCTGGCCTTCGCCCGCCACGCGGATGAGCGGTTGGCCTTCAGCAAGGGCCTGTGCGCCGAGGACGAGCCGGAGCTGTGGCGGTGCAGCCTCGGCGGCGAGATCGAGCAGTGGATCGACTTCGGCCAGCCCGACGAAAAGCGCATCCGCCGCGCCTGCGGCCGCGCCGGCGAGGTGTGGATCTACACCTATCAGCCGCGCGCCGCGGATATCTGGTACGCGCAGATCGAACCCCGGCTGGCGCGCCACGACAAGCTCGGCGTGGTCAGTCTCGACGGCGATGCGGTCGACGGGCTGGCCGCGCTGGCGCAGCGCAATATGCATCTGCAGTGCAGCATCGAGGATGGCCAGATCGGCATCGGCGATGACCGCGGCTGGGTGCAGATCGAGCCGCTGATCCGCCGCCTGCCGGCCACGCTGCGCTGAGTGATGTGATGGGCGGTGTGATGGGCGGCGGGCGATGAGCGAGCGCGGTGAATCCCCCCTGCGCGGCTGGCTGTTCCCCACCGAGCCGCGCGGCTTTCGCGGCCGCCGCGGGCTGCGCTCGCTGCTGCGCGGGCTGCATATTCTGACCGCCGGGGTGCTGCTCGGTGGCCACGTCTTCGCCCAGCCGGAGGCCGCGCTGCTGCCCTGGGCGCTGGCCGCGGTGGGCACCGGGCTGGCGCTGTTCGCCACCGATCTGCACGCCAGCTGCGCGATCCTCTTCGAATTGCGCGGCGCTGTGGTGCTGCTCAAACTGCTGCTGACCGCGCTGGTGGCGGCGCTGCCGGAGTACGCCGTGGCGCTGCTCGGCGCGGTGCTGCTGATCGGCGCCTGGAGCAGCCACATGCCCGGCCATCTGCGCCACCGCATGTGGCTGCTCGATGAGCGCGTGCAGCCGGACCGGCGACGCGGCTAGCGCCGCGGCCCGATCAGCAACAGGCTGCGCAGCGACTGACCCCGCGTGGCGCCGCCGAAGCGGGCGATCTGCGCGAAGCTCTCGTGGCTCACCGGCAGGTAGGCGTAGTCCTCGCCGGCGTGGTGTCTGCACTCCGGGTCGTGCAGGTAGATGAACTGGCTGTCGCAGGCGCTCAACACCACCCAGTGCGGCGCTTTCTCGCGGTTGATCCGCCAGGTGCTGATCAGCGCCAGCGGCAGCCAGCCGGCGCCGATCAGCGCCGGGATCTCCGCTGCCGTGGGCACCGCGTCGATCTGCTCGACCCCGGTCTGCGCCAGTGCGCGTTCGAATTCGCGCTGCACCAGGGCGATGACGTGGCGTTTCTGTTCGCTGCGCACGCCGCGGGCGAACAGGGTGTCGCTGCGGTTGAGGTACAGGCGCACCGCGTGGCCGCGCCGCCAGGCCGCCAGCGCCAGTCCGTGCGGACCGCAACCGGCGTGGCCGGAGGTCATGAAGATGGTCGTCGCCTCGCGCCAGATGGCCAGTTCGTGGGACTGCTGCAGCGCTGTGCTCGCGTCCTGCGCGGCCATCGCCATCATCAGCGCCGCCGGCCCGCAGGTGAAATCGGTGCTCTGCGCGTAGTAGGGCACCGCGCGGCGCGTCACCGGGTGCGGGTAGCTGAGGCGCTTTTCCATGCGCAGGGCGCGGGCGTGATCGGCGTAGTAGTCGTCGCACAGGGCGAACGGGCGGAAGCCGCAGGCGCGGTAGAGCGCCTGCGCGGCGCGATTGTCCTCGCGCACTTCCAGGCGCAGGAAAGCCCGTCCCGCCCGGCGCGCGCAGTCCTCGGCGTCGGCCAGCAGGTGGCGCGCGAAGCCGCGCCCGCGCTGCCCGTCGGCGATCGCCAGCGAGTACAGCCGCGCCAGCGACAGGCCGCGGCGGAACAGCGTCAGCGCGTAGCCGCAGAGTGTATCGTCGTGGCACAGCACGCGCAGGCGGGCGTGACCGCGACTGAAAAAGTGGCGAAAGCGGCGCCGATCCAGACGGTCGCCGGAAAACGCGGCGGCCTCGATGGCCAGCAGCGCCGCCAGATCGCCGGCGGTGGCATCGCGGATGGTGACCTCGCCGGCCGGTTCCGGCGACGCCTCAGGCGGCGCTGATGCGACCGTGTTCGTGGCGCTGCTCCAGGTGTTCCAGAAAGGCCAGCATGATTTCGCGATAGAGGGCGTGGCCGAGCACGCCGTCCTCGATCCCGGCGTCGATGCTCGGGTTGTCGTTGACCTCGATCACCAGCGGGCCACCGTCGCATTCCTTGATATCGACGCCGAACAGCCCCAGCCCGGGCGCGCTGCTGCCCGTTGCCGGCTGGCCGAGCAGGCGCGCGGCGCGCTCGGCACAACGCAGCACGGCGCGCGGTACGCGGGTCAGTGGCAGGCAGTCGAATCCTCCGCTGCGCACCCGCTGCCCGGTGTGCTCGTAGATCTGCCAATGGCCCTGCACCATGTGGTAGCGGCAGGCGTACAGCGCGCGCCCGTCGAGCACGCCGATGCGCCAGTCGAAGCTGGTCGGCACGTAGGCCTGGGCCAGCAGCACCGCGCTGTCGGCGAACAGCGTGGCGCAGTGGCGCTGCAGCTCATCGGCATCGCCGGCCTTGACCACGCCGCGCGAGAAGCTGCCGTCGGGCACCTTGACCACCAGCGGCCAGCCCAGCTCGCGACCCAGCGCCGCGGCATCCAGCGGCACCCCGCAGAGCAGTGCGCGGGTGGCCGGTGCGGGCACGCCGTGGCGCGCCAGCAGCTCGGCAAGATAGACCTTGTTGCCGGCGCGCAGGATGGCCTCCGGGCTGTCCACCACCAGCAGACCCTCGCGGCGTGCGCGGCGCGCGAAGCGGTAGGTGTAGTGATCCACCGCAGTGGTGGTGCGGATGAACAGCGCGTCGTATTCCAGCAGGCGCGCGTAGTCGCGCTCGGTGATCAGATCGACCTGCATGCCCAGATCGCGCCCGGCGCGCTGGAAGCGCTGCAGCGCGCCGCGGTTGCTCGGCGGCAGCGCCTCGTCGGGATCGTGCAGAATGGCGATGTCGTAGCGCGCCGCGCGGCGCCCGCGGGGCTCGCGCCAGAGGTGTTGGTTGTAGGCTTCCAGCGCATCGGCAAATGCGTCCTGCTCGGCGTCGTCGAGCTCGTTCAGCGGTACGTTGCGCAGCTCGCCGAGCAGCGCCGGCGGCCCGGCGAACAGGCGGAATTCGAGGATCGGAAAGCGGTACTGCTCGAACAGGTGGCGTGCCACGTCGGCCAGTGCCGGCTCCGCGCAGCGGCCGAAAAAGGCGCGCGCACGCAGTGCCGGCGGGCCGGCATCGGCGTCGGCGTCGGCATCGGCAGCGTTGCCCGCGGCGCTGCGATCCTGCGCCGACCAGCGCTGCAGGGCGCGCTGGCAGCGCTCGTCGAAGAGCTGGTAAAAGGCTTGGTTGTCGAGATCGCCGATGGCGCGCACCGGCGGGATCACCGGGTGGCCGCGAGCCTCGGCGAGCAGTGAGCAGTGGTAGCCGGCGCCGCCGTAGCGCAGGTCGCGGCAGAGGTTGATGACGCGAATGCGCGGGTGTGCGTAGCGCGCCGGGTTGGCCAGATAGTCGGCGGCCGTGATGACGTCTTCACTGGGCAGATAGGGTTGCCAGTCGGCGCGTTGGTCGACGATCAGCAAGTGGCGGTGCACAGTGGATTCCTCGTACTGGCGGGCGCCGGCCGCGGGGGCCGGCGCGCTGTTGGCGGGCTGGCTCAATCCGCGGCCGCGGCGAGCAGTGACTCGATGCACTCGGCGATGTAGTCGTCGCGCTCGGCGGCGGCGATCTCCTCGTCGTCGGCGCGCTCGGCGCACTCCAGCGCCGCCTCTTCGCGGCGCTGCTGGTCGTCGCCGGCGGCCAGTGCGTGCGGCGTGCCGATCGACAGATCGGCGATCAGCAGCGCAGCGATCATCAATGCGGCTCTGGGCAGGGCGTCGGCCGGCGGGGTGGCGGCGCAGCGGGGTCTGGAAGTCGCTGCGGCACGGGGGTGGTGGCGATTGTTCATGCGGCATCTCCTCGCTTGGCGATGGGCGCAACGCGCGCCCGGTGGCGTTTATACGGCCGCTGCGGTGATCGCGGCCAACGAATTCGATCGATCGTCACGACAAGGAGCGCTGATGGATATCCAATTGCTGCGCACATTTCTGAGCGTCTGCGAGCTGCGCCATTTCGGTCGCGCGGCGGAGCAGCTTTGCGTCACTCAGTCGGCGGTCAGCGCGCGCATCCGCTTGCTCGAAGAGACCCTCGGCGTGCTGTTGTTCGATCGTCGCCGGCTGGCCATTGCGCCCACCGCCGCCGGCCAGCGGCTGCTGCCGCACGCGCGCACCATCGTCGATACCTGGCAGCGCGCCCGCCAGGAGACCGCGCTGGAGCCGGCGCTGAGCCAAGCCTTCGGCGTTGGCGCCACGCCGGACGTATGGCCAACGCTGATGGCGCGCGGCTTCGCACAGCGCGCCACGGCCAGCTGCGAGACGGCCTGGCGGATGGAATCGGACAGTGCCGAGCTGCTGCTGCGCCGACTGCGCGACGGCCTGCTGGATCTGCTGTTTCTGTTTCAGCTGCCCGGTGAGGGCGGCGGCGAGGTGCTGGTGCGCGAACTCTGCCACAGCGATTTGTGGCTCTGCGCGGCGGTTGCCGATGTGGATGCGGGCGGTGCGCCGGATGGTGCCGGTTATCTGCAGGTCGAGCGCTGCGGGGCGGTGGCTCGCCGCCAGTCGGCCCTGCGCGGCGACTCGCCGGCACCGCGGCTGCGCTGCAACAGCGCCACGCTGGCGCTGGGTTGGCTGCGCGAGGCGGGTGGCAGCGCCTGGCTGGATGCGGCGATCGCCGCCCCGGCGCTGGCCGCCGGTGAGTTGCGCCGCGTTCCCGGCGCGCCCCGTCTGCGGCGTCCGGTGTATGCCCTGTGCCGGCAGGCGCTGGCCGATGAGGCGACGCTCGCGGCCCTGCTCGATGGCCTGGCGACGGCGCCGGCCGTGGCCGATGAAAACGCGGCGCCCCCGCCCGCCGAGGGCTGAGGGCGCCGCGCTCGGCGCGTCGCGGATCAGTCCTCCAGCGACAGCTCGTCAGCGATGCCGTCGGCGTTCTCGTCGGCCTTGTCCGGGTCGTTCTTGTCCTTGACCTTGACCAGCGTGCCGCTGGCGACCAGCTCGAAGAATTGCTGCTGGCTGAGCGGCTCGTCGTGCAGACCCTCGTACTCGGTGTTGCCGCCGAGGTTGTAGGTTACGCCGAGCAGCGTCGCGCTGTTGCTGCTCCAGCTCTGCAGCGGCCCCTGCAGGCGGTGATCCTCCGGCTCCTGCTCGCGCTCGACGCGGGTGGCGATGAGCAGCGAGGGGTCGTCGATATCGGGCCGCGCGCGGACTTCGAGGAAGTCGCCGATGGCGATGTCGCCGAGCGTGGCGATACCGTTCTCACCGCGGGTGCCGGTGTCGTAGCGCACGCTCAGATCGCTGCCGGCATCGCCCGGGATCAGCCGCAGGGTGAAGCTGCCGGCGGCGCTGTCGACGCTCTGTACCGGGGCGTGAATGCGCAGCTGGCCGTTGCGGATTTCGATCTCGCGCGCCTGCAGCACGCCCTCGACTACCGGCCCCTCGACCTCGACGCGCAGGCCGTTGTCGAGATTGCCCTGCAGCGAGGCCGGCTTGTACTCGACGGCGCCGGCGTAGCTGACCGGCTGGCCGTTGATGCTGAAGGTCTGGCCGATCACGTCGAGATCCGCGATCACGCCTTTCACATGCACCTTGGCGCCGTCACCGGAGTCGTCGAAACCCTCGCGTTCGACCTTGGTGGCGCTGAGCAGATTGCCGGCGAGGGTGCCCTTGACCTCGACGAACTGGCCATCCGCCGGGCCGGCGCCGAGGCTGTCGTCGAGTAGCGCGGCGCTGTAGTCCACCTGCAGCGAGCCGATGTTGAAGGTCATCGCCGCGGTGTCCAGGTTGCTCACCGTGCCCTTGACTTCGACCAGCGTGACGCCGGCGGTGAAGCCGACCGTCTTGCGCTCGATGTAGGTCGCCAGCAGGCGGCCCTGGTCGTCGAACAGGCCGCTGACTTCGATCAGGTGGCCGGCGGCGAGATCCGCGTAACCGTAGTTGCCGTTGTCGTCGAACACCGTGTCGCTGGCGCTGACCACCACCGTTACCCCGAGCACGCTGAAGGTTTTGGTGCCGGCGGCGGCATCCTCGACCGGCGTGCCGCTGATCGGCCCTTCGAGGTCGTCGTCGAAGCGGATGCTGTCCGCCTGACCGGTGCTGCCGTCGTCGTCGAGCGTGCCGCTGACGGTCACCACCATGCCGATCTGCAGGTCGTCCTGGCTGCCGGGGCTGTCGTCGCCGAAGGGGTTCTCGATGCTGACGCTGTCGTCGCCCACCTCGAACTTGACGCCGTTGACGATAACGCTGCCAAAGCCCTCGATGGGGCCGCTGGAGACGATGCGCGTGGTATTGCCGCCACCGCTGCTGGTGGTATCGCCGCCGCCGCCTCCGCAGGCGCCGAGTGCGAGTGCCACCGCGCTGGCGACGGCGGCTTTTGTGATCTGCTTGTTCATTGCTGTTCCCCTCCGTTCGGGTACTGATCGCTGTTCTGTTCCGTGCTGCGCGGCGCTGGATGTCAGCCGTGTTGCGCAGTGATTGGGAAAATAATCCCAAAAATAGCGCAAGTCAAGTGATGCGCTGTCGGCACTGATCCCGCCGCGCAGTCCGAGGGAGGGCTGAGCATGCGCACGGCCGGCCGCCGGGGTGGTCGCGGCGAGGGCGCGGATGGGCTCGTTTGCGCTTACCGGCGCGGGTGACTGGCGGCTAGAATCCGCCAATTGCGGTTGCGAGGGGTTTCGGCGATGTCCGGAATGGGCGCGTCACGGCTGGATCGTTACGGTGTCGCCGAAGCCGGCGCGGCCGAGCGACGGGTGGGCTTTTTCCTCGCTCCGACCTTCGCCATGCTGCCGTTTGTCTCCGCGCTGGAACCGCTGCGCGCCGCCAATCGCTACAGCCGTCGGCCGCTCTATGCCTGGCGATGCCTGTCGCTGGACGGTGCGCCGGTGGCGGCCTGCAATGGCATGCAGCAGGCGGTGGACGGCGATATCACCAGTGCCGGCAAGCTCGATCTGCTGGTGGTTTGCGGCCCGCACGATCCACTCGATTACCGCGACAAACGGCTCTTTCAGTGGCTGCGCCAGCAGGCGGCGGCGGGTGTCGCGCTGGCCGCGCTGGATACCGGCAGCCTGCTGCTGGCGCGCGCCGGGCTGCTCGATGGCTGTCGCTGCACGCTGCATTGGGAGAATCTGCCGGGCTTTGTCGAGGAGTTCCCCGGCATCGAGGTCAGCGGCGAGCTGTTCGCCATCGACGGCCGTCGCTACACCTGTGCCGGCGGCACCGCGGCGCTGGACATGCTGCTCTGGCTGATCGGTCAGCAGCACGGCCACGCGCTGGCGACGCAGGTCTCGGAGCTGTTCATCCACAGCGCGATACGCCAGCAGCAGCAGCCGCAGCGGATGGATCTGCGCGCGCGCACCGGGGTCTGCCATCCGCGCCTGCTGGAGTGCATCGAGCTGATGGAGGCCAACGTCGAGCAGCCGCTGACGCTGTGCGAGCTGGCCGAGGTCACCGGCACTTCCAAACGCCAGCTGGAGCGGCTGTTCCGCCGCTATCTGCACAGCAGCCCCGGTCGCTACTATCTGCAGCTGCGCCTGCGCGCCGGGCGCAAGCTGCTGGAACAGACCAGCCTGCCGATCATCGAGGTGGCCTGCGCCTGTGGCTTTTCCTCCGCCGGGCATTTCAGCCAGCGCTTTCGCGCGCTGTTCGGCCAGACGCCGCGCCAGGCGCGCGCTGCGCCATGACTCATCCGGCCGCCGGGCCGTCGCCTGCGGCGGGCTTCGCGCGCCGCCGTTCAAGTGCATCTGCCGACCGCGGTGCGGTGAGGGCATTGCGATGACCGAGTCGCTGCGCGCGCTGTCGGCGGTCCTGCTGGGCTACGCCACACTGGTGCTGGCCAATGGCCTGTTCAATACCCTGCTCGGTCTGCGCAGCCAGCACGAGGGTTTTGCCGCGGAGCTGGTCGGGCTGATCATGAGCGCCTTTTTCGCCGGCCTGCTGCTCGGTGGTCGCTTTGGCGCCCGGGTGGTGGCGCGGGTGGGCCACATCCGCGCCTTTGCCGCTTTCGCTTCGCTGTATTCGGCCACGGCTCTGTTGCACCCGCTGTGGGTTTCGCCGCTGGCCTGGATGGGTTTTCGACTGCTCGCCGGCTTTTGCATGGCGGGCATGGTGATGGTGACTGAGAGCTGGGTGAACGCGCGCGCCGGAGAGGGCGAGCGCGGCCAGGTGCTGTCGGTCTACCTGACGCTGAATTACGCCGCCGCCGGCTGCGGGCCGTTTCTGCTCGGTCTCGGCGATCCGGCTGAATATCAGCTGTTCAGTCTCGCTTCGGTGCTGGTGTCGCTGGCGCTGCTGCCGGTGCTGCTGACCCGCTCGCCGGCGCCGCTGCCGGACAGCGGCCACCGGCTCGGTTTGCTGGCACTGTGGCGGATCGCTCCGCTGGGCCTGTGCGGGGTGGTCGCGGCGGGCCTGATCAGCGCTACGTTTATCGGCCTGGGGCCAGTGTTCGCCGCCGGTATCGGCATGGATAAGGCCGGCACCTCGCTGTTCGTCGGCCTGACCCTGTTCGGCGGCCTGGCCCTGCAGTGGCCGCTGGGGCGGGCTTCGGATCGCTACGGCCGCGGCCTGCTGATCGCCGTGGCCGCCGCTGGCACCACGCTGGCGGCGCTGGCGATGCTCGGCGCGGCCAGTCTGCGGCCATCCTGGGTGCTGTTCGTCGCGGCACCCTACGGCGCCTTCGCCTACACCCTGTACTCGCTCAGCGGTGCGCTGATCAATGACCGCGCCGACCCCGCGCAGCGCGTCTCCGTGGCCGGTGGTGTGGTGCTGCTGTTCGGTGCCGGGGCGAGCCTTGGGCCATTGCTCGGCGGATTGCTGATGGGCGCGGTGGGGGCGGGTGGTCTGTATCTGTTCACCGGTGGCGTGGCGCTGGCGCTGTGCCTGTTCGCCATCTGGCGACTGCTGCGGCTGGGTCTGGCGCCGCGGCAAAGCAGCTTCGTCGCCATTCCCAGTGCTCAGTATGGTTCGGAGACCCTCTACGTCGCCGCGCAGCGCGAGGCCGATGCGCTGCGCGATGACGCGCAGCAGGCACCCGCCGATGGGGCAGGGGGCGATCCATCGCGCGATGGCTGAGGGTGGCGCTGTCGCCGCCCGGCAGCCCCGCAATGTGTGGGGGCTGCGCAGTGTTCCGGGCCGCTGGCTGGCTCAGCCCTCGCTGGGCTGGACGAAGACTTCGACGCGGCGGTTGAGCTGGCGGCCGGCTTCGTCGGCATTGCTGGCGCGCGGCTCGCTTTCGCCGCGGCCCTCGGAGCGCAGCCGCCAGGAGGCGATGCCGTAGTCGCGCATATAGTTGGTCACGGCGTCGGCACGGCGCAGCGACAGGCTCTGGTTGTAGCTCTCCGAGCCCTTGGAATCGGTGTGCCCGACCACGGTGATATGGCTGCGATCGTGCTTCATCAGCACCCGCGCGAGCTTGTCCAGCGAGTTGGTGAAGGCGGGTTTGAGTGCCGCGCTGTCGAAGTCGAAGGAGACTTCGCTGTCCAGCGTCAGCTTCAGCAGATCCTCGCGCACGCGCTCGATCTCTACCTGATGCGCGGCTTCCTCGGCGGCCAGCTCCTGTTTGAACTCGCGCTCCTGCTCATCCATAGCGTGGCCGATGGCACCGCCGGCGACGGCTCCGGCAGCGGCGCCGATCACGCGACCCTTGGAACGGTCGTCGGCCTGGTTGCCGATTACCGCGCCGACCACGGCGCCGAGAATTGCTCCGGTGCCGGTGCGGTTCTGCTCGGTTTCGCCGGAGGGGCCAGTGGTGGTGCAGGCGCCGAGCGCCAGCGCGACGCCGCACAGCAGGGCGGCGCGGCATGCGCCGGGGAAGGTCTGTTTCATCGGGTATTCCCTATGTGGTGGTTGAAACTGGTTTGCCGGAAATGATGCGCGCTGCGCACTGAATGGTCGATTAACGCCCGGTTAGTTGCGCGCACCTGCCAAGGAAGCTCTGCAAAACCGCTGCGCTTGCCTGGCCGGCGTTGGAAACGGGCTCAAAATGCTCATTTACCCCGCGTAAACTGCGCTTTTTCGCCTGTTTCCGCCTCGGCCGGGCTGTGCTCGCTACATGTTGCAGAGCTTCCCTAATCACCGTGGAGCGGCTTCAGGGCAGCTCGCCGCGCATCGCGTAGGCGAGAATCTGCACCACCTGCTCGGGGGTTTCGGCGACCGCCAGCGCGGCGGCATCGACCTCTTTCAGCGGGTGGGTCAGGGCCGGGTCGTGGAGCACGATCAGCGAGGTGCCCAGGGCGGCGGCGTAGCCGGCGTCGAAGGCGGCATTCCACTGCTTGTACTTGTCGCCGAAGCGCACCACGACCACATCGGCTTCCTCGATCAGCTTGCGGGTGCGGATGGCGTTGATCTTCGAGGCCTTGTGATCCTTCCAGAAATCACTGCTTTCAGTGCCGAGGATGCGCTCGCCGCAGTCGTCGCTGCTGGCGTGGTCGGTGACCGGGGCATTGAGTTCTACGTCGAGCCCGGCGGCTTCGATACCGGCGGCGATGCGCTCGCGCCAGTCGCTGTGGATCTCACCGGAGAGATAGACGTTCCAGGGGGGCATGGGCAGGCTCCGATTGGTCTGTGGGGCAGCGGATTCTAGCATCCGCCACCGCGCCCGCCTGGCCGCCGCTTGCGCCATCCACGCTGCGATCTGTGCTGGCCGGATCTTTAGACGGTCAGCACCAGCAGGTTGATCATCAACCAGCCGAGCGCGATCTTGCCGAGCAAATCGAAGGCGCGTGCGGCGCGGCGACGCCGCTCGACGCGGCGCGCGGTGGCCGCGGCGATGCTGTCGCCGCGCTCCTCGGCGAGCTGCGGATCGAGATACTCGCGGTGGTGGTGCAGTTCGTCGGCCTCCACCGCGGCGATGGCCTCGACCACGTCGCCGCGGTAGAGGCGAGCATCGATGTTTACCAGGCCGCGGCGCAGCGCATTGTGGGCGTGCATCTGCGCTGCCAGCTTGTCTTCGAAGCGAGCCACGTAGCGCACCTGTGAGCCGTCGTCACGCTGCTGCGGTACGTCGGGCTTGCTCTCATCACTGAGCAGGCGCAGCAGGCCGGGGTGGTTGTCGCAGGTTTCGATGTACAGATAGCCGGGTTGCATGGCTGTATCCTCCAGCCGCTGGGGCGGTTCCGTGGGGGCTTGAAAACAGCGAGCAAGAATGATGCCTTGAGCGGCAGATACTTTGATCCGTATCGGAAAAAGTCACCCTCTCTGAGTAGTTTGCCGGATGGCAAGGCCTGCGGCGAGGCACTCGTCGCAATCCCTTTGGATGGGACAGCGCCGCGGCCGCGATTACTGCCGTCAATGGGCTGACTTTCGACGGCGGCCGGTGCCGGATGGCGTCAAGCGGCTGGCGATAGCCGCTCGCGCGCAGCGCGCTTGTCAGCGCCCCCCGGCTTGGCGGAGGATGCCCGGTCATGAATCAGCGCACTCGCCCCGCAGGGGACATCCACTACACCGGCATGCCGCTGCAGCGCGCTGCCAACGAGCGCAAGCAGCCCCGCTGGCTGGCTGCGCAGCGCCGCCGCGACGATCTGCAGGTACTGCCTCTGTGGCGTGGCCGCAACCTGCTCGATGCCAGCCCGACAGCGCTATCGGCGCGCGGCGATGCGGCGCGCGCACTGCTCGATGCGGCCGGCGGCGAAGCGCTGCTCGGCCTGCGCGACGGCGCGCCGGTTTACGCGGCGGATCTCTCCGCGCTGGATGAAATCCAGGTGCAGGAGCTGGTCGCGAGCCAGCTCGGCGGCGCCGGGCAATTCACCGATCTGCGCCGCGTCGGCCCACTGCTCGCCAGCGCCGAAGCGGCCCTGCTGGCCTATGCCCGCGGCATCCTCTACTGGCACGCCGAGCACCGCCACTGTGGCCGTTGCGGCGCGCCGGCGCATAGCCGGCACGGCGGCCACCTGCGCCTGTGCAGCGATCCCGCCTGCGCCAAGCAGACCTTTCCACGCACCGATCCGGCGGTGATCATGCTGATCGAGCTGGTCGAGCCGGGGCGGCCACCGCGCTGCCTGCTCGGCCGCCAGGCGGCCTGGGCACCGGGGCAGTACTCGACCCTGGCCGGCTTCGTCGATCCGGGGGAATCGCTGGAGGAGGCGGTCGCCCGCGAGGTTTTCGAAGAGGCCGGCGTGCGCGTCGAATCGGTCAGCTATCAGGGTTCGCAGCCGTGGCCGTTTCCGTCTTCGATCATGCTCGGCTTCCACGGCGTCAGCGGCGATGCGCGGATCAGCGTGGACCGCGATGAGATCGAGGACGCGCAGTGGTTCAGCGCCGCCGAAGTGCGCACTTTCGGCGAGTGGGGCGACGGCGGCGACTACTGTCTGCCGCGGCGCGATTCCATCTCGCGCTGGCTGATCGAGCGCTGGCTGCAGCGGGTGGAGGCCGGCGATTGTGATGCGGCCGGCTATTGTGCAGTGCAAAAATAAGCTATGCTAGACACATTCCAGGGTGCCAACCGGTCGGCGCCCTTTCTCGCGGCAAGCCCCCTTCGACCCGCCTGATGTCGTTTCGACAGGCCCTCACCGCAACCACTCACCCATGCAATCCGCCTCGACCGGCCCGCGCAGCGGGAAGGCAGATCCGGAGTATTCGACTCAATGTCATTTGATCAACTCGGCCTCGCTGCCGAACTGCTCGACGCTGTCGCCGCAGAAGGCTACAGCCAGCCGACCCCGGTACAGTCCCAGGCCATCCCGCTGGTCCTCGCCGGCCGCGACGTACTCGCCGGCGCGCAGACCGGCACCGGCAAAACCGCCGCCTTCACCCTGCCCATGCTGCAGCGCTTGTCCGCCGGCCAAAGCGGCAGCCCGCGCCGCGGCCGCAACCCGCGCGCACTGGTGCTGACCCCGACCCGCGAACTCGCCGCACAGGTCGGCGAGAGCGTGCAGACCTACGGCAAATCGCTGCCGCTGCACTCGACGGTGATCTTCGGCGGCGTCGGCATCAACCCGCAGATCGACAGGCTGCGCCGCGGCGTGGATATCCTCGTCGCCACCCCCGGGCGGCTGCTGGATCACGCCGGGCAGGGCACGGTCGATCTGTCGCAGGTGGAAATTCTGGTGCTCGATGAAGCCGACCGCATGCTCGACATGGGTTTCATCCACGACATCCGCCGGGTGCTCAAGCTGCTCCCGGCAAAGCGCCAGAACCTGTTGTTTTCCGCCACTTATTCGGAGGATATCCGCAGGCTCGCCGCCGGCGTGCTCGACAATCCGGCCGAAGTTGAAGTGGCGCGGCGCAACACCGCCGCGGAGACCGTCGAACAGCTGGTCGTTCCAGTCGCCAAGGAGCGCAAGCGCGAGCTGCTGGCGCGGCTGATCGGCGAGAGCGGCTGGAGCCAGGTGCTGGTGTTCACGCGCACCAAACACGGCGCCAACCGCCTCGCCAAGCAGCTGGAGCAGGACGGCATCAGCGCCGCGGCGATCCACGGCAACAAGAGCCAGAGCGCGCGCACCAACGCGCTGGCCGGCTTCAAGTCCGGCGATGTGCGGGTGCTGGTGGCCACCGATATCGCCGCCCGCGGGCTGGACATCGACGGCCTGCCGCACGTGGTCAACTTCGAGCTGCCCAACGTCGCCGAGGACTATGTCCACCGCATCGGCCGCACCGGCCGCGCCGGCGCCGCCGGCGCCGCGCTGTCGCTGGTCTGTCTGGAGGAGAGCAAGTACCTCGCCGACATCCACAAGCTGCTCGGTCGTGAGATCGCCTGCGAACCGGCGCCGGGCTTCGAGGGCGAACGCCTGGAGCTGCGCCGTCCGCCGCCGCCGCCGGCACGCGGTGGCCTCGGTCGCGATCCGCGCCGCAGTGGTGGCGGTGGCCGTGGCGGCAACGCGCGCGGCGATGCCGGCGCTGGCCAGCGGTCGTCGCGCGGCCAGGCTGGCGGCGGCGCATCCGGCAATGGCGACAACCGCCAGCGTCGCCGGCGGCGTCGCGGCGGGCAGGCCAAGGCCGCCTGAGCGGAGCAGCCTGAACGGAGCCGCCTGAACGGGCGCCCGCCCGTGCCGCGATCGCAGCAGCCCCCGCCTTTCGGCGGGGGCTTTTTTGTGCCGCCGTCAAGCCTGCGCCAGCCCCGGTCGGGGCTGGCGCAGTAGCGCTGCGACTGGCCTGCTGCGACTGGCCCACCGCGATTGGCCCGCTACGACTGGCCCGCCACGGCCTCTCGCGCCTCTGTGCGGCGCACATCCAGCGCCGACAGCAGAGCCAGCAACGAGCAGCACAGCATCGTCCCCAGCAGCCCGCCGGCGCTGCTCGCGGCATCGGCGCCGGTGCCGGCGATGGACAGCTTGACCAGCGCGTAGTCGGTGGCGAATTCGTCGCCGATGGCGGCCAGCGAGGGCAGAAACAGATTCAGCGACAGGGTTGACAGCGCGCTCAGGGCGATCAGCGTGGCGAGTCGTGGCGGGGGGCGGACGGGGCGGGATGGCATCGGCCTGTTGTACAGCAGGCACAGCGACCTGAACAGTGCGACGCGGCGGTGTCGCGTCGCCCGTGCGGCATCGATTCCGGGTGGCGCTGCGGCCGGTGATGCCCGTCAGTTCATCAGCGCCGGCGGGCGTGCGCTGGTCGCGGCGCGCTGCGATTCGGCATCGAGGGGGCCGAGCAGCCGCTGCAGCGCATCGCTCAGCGCCGCCTGTGACAGCTGGCTGCGCGCGGCGACGTGCAGGCCGTGCAGGCCGCAGAACAGAAAGCGCGCCAGCCCGGCGCAGTCGCAGTCGCGCGGCAGCTCGCCAGAGTCGCGCGCCTGCGCCAGCGTTTGGGCGAGGCGCGATTCCTGGGTGCGGAACATCAACTGGATTTCCGCGGAGATTTCCGCGTCGCCATCGGCGAATTCCATGGCGGCGTTGACCAGCATGCAGCCGCGGTGGTCGAGTAGTTCGTCGAACTGCACGGCCAGGTAGCGGTGCACGGCGCGCACTGGGCTCGGGTCGTTGGCCAGCAGGGCGTTCATCGCCTCGTTGCTGCGCTGGAAATAGCGTCTCAGAGCCGCGGTGTACAGGCCCTGTTTGCTGCCGAAAGCGCCGTACAGACTGCCCGGATGCAGCCCGGTGGCGCGGACCAGATCCTGCATCGATGTATCCCTGAAACCCTGCTCCCAGAATGCCTCCATGGCGGCCTGTAAAACCTCCTCGCGATCGAATTCCACTGGACGTGCCATGCCCGGCAGACTCCTCTGTGCAGATGCCTTTCGGCAGATGGAATGGCACCGATTGTAGACTGCTTTCGGCGCTTTGTTGGCCAGAATAATACCTTTTTAGTCAAACACTTTGGGGCGATTTTGGCGCTCTCATTCAAGCCTGGTCGCAGCTCGCTTTCGGGGCGATGGATGGCTGCGGCGGCCGTCTGGAAAGGCTCGGCAATGGCTGTCTGCGGGCCGCCGCCGAGCTCGTCGAGCAGTCTGTGGCGCAGCCCGGTATGCTGCGCGACGGCAGGTGGATCGCGAACCGGGGAGGTTATCGATGACTGAGGCGATCAGGCAGGCGGAGCGGCAAACGGCGGCGCAGCGCCCGCTGGCGGGCATCCGCGTACTCGAACTCGGCCAGTTGCTGGCCGGCCCCTTTGCCGCTTCGGTGCTCGGCTACTTCGGCGCCGAGGTGATCAAGGTCGAGCCACCCGGCAGCGGTGACCCGCTGCGCAACTGGCGCCAGCTGGATGCCGGCGGCACCAGCTACTGGTGGCGCTCGCTGGCGCGCAACAAGCGTTCGGTGACGGTCAATCTGCGCGAGGTCGAGGGCCGCGATATCGCCCGCGAGCTGATGCTGCGCAGCGACGTGGTGGTAGAGAATTTCAAGCCCGGCACGCTGGAGAAATGGGCGCTGGGGCCGGAGGATCTGCGCGCCGAGCACCCCGAGCTGATCTTCGCGCGCATCTCCGGCTACGGCCAGCGCGGCCCCTACAGCCACCTGCCGGGCTTTGCCTCGGTGTGCGAGGCGATGGGCGGCCTGCGCTACGTCAACGGCCAGCCGGGCGAGGTGCCGGTGCGACCAAATCTGTCCATCGGCGACAGCCTCGCCGGGCTGCACGCGGTGATCGGCGTGCTGCTGTCGCTGCTGGCGCGCGGCCGCTGCGGCGGCCAGGTGGTGGATGTCGCGATCCTCGATTCGGTATTCAATCTGATGGAGGGTGTGGTGCCCGAGTACAGCGGCGCCGGGGTGGTCCGCCAGCCGTCCGGCAGCACCGTCACCGGCATCGTGCCGACCAACACCTATCGCTGCGATGACGGCCATTTCGTGGTCATCGGCGGCAACGGCGATTCCATCTTCCAGCGCCTGATGCGCGTCGCCGGGCACCCGGAAATGGCCGACGATCCGCGCATGGCCGACAACGCCGGGCGGGTCGCCTGCGAGGCACAGATCGACGCCGCGCTCGCTGCGTGGTGCGCCAGTCTGCCGCGCGAGGAGATCCTCGCCCGCCTCAGCGAGGCCAGCGTACCGGCGGGGCCGATCTACTCGGTGGCGGACATGTTGGGCGATGAGCACTTCCGCGAGCGCGGCCTGTTCGAGGAACTCGAAGTCGACGGCAAGCCGCTGAGCGTGCCGGCGTTGCCGCCATTCCTCTCCGCCACCCCCGGCGGCAGCGACTGGGCCGGCCCGGCGCTCGGCGAGCACAGCGACGCGGTGCTCGGCGAACTGCTCGGCCACGACGCGGCGCGCATCGCCGACTGGCGCGCGCGAGGTATCGTCTGAGCGCGCTGCCTCAGTGCCGCGTCGCGCTGCGCCACAGCTGCAGCGCGGCGTGCAGCAACACGCCGAGCAACAGGCCGTAACCCAGTTGCGGCGCGCTGATCAGCGTCGCTGCCAGGGTCGCCGCGGCGACCAGCGCATCGCCGCGCCGCGCGCGCCAGCTGGCGACGAAGGCGCGCGGCTGGATCAGCTTGAGCACGGCGACGATGATGATCGCCGCCAGCGTGGCCTGCGGTAAGTGGTAGAGCTGCGGCGTCAGCCACAACAGAGTCGCGCCCACCGCCAGTCCAGCGACCAGACTGGAGAAGCCGGTGCGCGCGCCGGCGGCGTGGTTCACCGCGGTGCGCGAAAAGGAGCCGGACACCGTGTAACCGCCGCTCAATGCCGCGCTGGCGTTGGCCAGCCCCTGGCCGATCAGCTCGCGGTTGGCGTCCAGCCGATCGCCGCGCTCGGCAGCGGTTACCCTGGCGATGGAAATGGCTTCGACGAAGCCGATCAGGGCGATGGTCAGCGCTGGCACCAACAGCTGCGGCAAGGGTGCCGTGCCCAGCTCCGGCAGCGCCATCTCCGGCAGGCCCGCCGGCACCGCGCCGACCACCGCGCCGCCGGCCGCCGCGTAATCCAGCCAGCGCGAGGCCAGCAGCGTCGCCGCGGCTGCGATCAACACCGCCGGCAGGTGCGGCGCGCAGCGGTTGAGCAGCAGCATGCCAAGCAGCGCCGCGGCGCCCATCGCCAGCGTCGGCGGGTGGGCCCCGGCGGCCAGCGTGGCGAGGCTGCTCCAGACTGCCAGCGGGTGGCCGTCGTCGGCCAGCGCGGTGCTGCTGTCCGCGCCGAACAGCTTGGCCAGCTGTGAGCTGGCGATGATCAGCGCCGCGGCGTGGGTGAAGCCCATCACCACCGGGTGGCCGATC
Organism: uncultured Chromatiales bacterium; assembly: GCA_965602395.1. Classification (GTDB taxonomy): domain Bacteria; phylum Pseudomonadota; class Gammaproteobacteria; order CBFCYW01; family CBFCYW01; genus CBFCYW01. The sequence continues at coordinate 1,684 of CBFCYW010000022.1, read as the reverse complement.
AGCTCCACCAGCACGCCCAGGCGCAGCGCGCCGAGTGCCAGTTGCAGCGCACCGACCAGCAGCGCCAGTGCCACCGACCAGCTGGCGAAGGCCGCCGGTGTCGGCGGCGCCAGCTCTGCGATGGCTGCCGCGCTCATCAGCGAGACGATGGCGACCGGCCCGGTGGCCAGTTGCCGCGAGGAACCGCACAGCGCCGCCACCATGCCCGGCAGAAAGGCGGCGTAGAGGCCGTGCTGTGGCGCCAGCCCGGCGAGCTGCGCGTAGGCCATCGACTGCGGCACCAGCACCAGCGCCACACTCAGACCGGCCAGGGTGTCATCGCGCAGCAGGCGTGTATCGCGCAGTTCGCCCAGCCAGCCGGGCAGCCAGCCGGGCAGTCGACCACGCACGCGCAGGCGCATTGAGCTGCGGTGTCGCCGTGGGGTGGGACGACGAGGGTCGCTGGCGGTGGGGTCGGGCATGGTGGGCGGTTCAGGCGCTAGGCCGCGGACGGCGGGCGCGCATTATCCCAGTGCGCCGCGTCGCCGGGTAGTGTGGCGATGCTCGCAAAAGGCTGTAGAACTCCTCGGTAACAGGCTGTTTTCGTGTCGTGTAGAATGCCGTCGATTCGATTTACTGCAAGCGTGGGATCGAGGATGGCGGAGAACTCAGGGCGCATCGCGGTGCTCTTTGTGTGCATGGGCAACATCTGTCGCTCGCCGACTGCCGAGGGCGCGTTTCGCGCGCTGGTGGAGCGGGCCGGCCTCGCCGATGCGGTGGAGATAGATTCGGCGGGCACCCACGGTTATCACGCCGGCGCAATGCCCGATCAGCGCGCTCAGCGCGCGGCGCGCGACCAGGGTTTTCGAATCGATCACCTGCGCGCCCGGCAGCTGGAGCGGCGCGACTTTGAACACTTCGATCTGCTGCTGGCGATGGACTACGACAACCTCGATGAGCTGCGCGCCCGGTGCCCGCCGGGAGCCGAGGAAAAGCTGCGTTTGCTGATGACGTTCGCGCCGCAAACCGGCTGCGACGAGGTGCCCGATCCCTATTACGGCGGTCGCGACGGCTTTGAATTGGTGCTCAAACTGGTGCGCGCCGGCTGCCAGGGACTACTCGAACACCTGCGCCAGGACGTCAATCTGGTTTCTTGAAGGCGGCATTGCACCGCCCGGCCCGGCCGAGCGCTCAAGCCGGACAATAAAGACCGGGTTCGCCGATGGCGGTCTGGTCTTCCGCTTGCGGGGCCGGCAGCGCCGACCCCGAACAAGCTTCACCGCCCGTTTTTCACGCGTCGGCTCCGTTATTGCCACCGCGCCGTGCTGCCGCGGCAGTCTCCAGTGGCCGTTCTGCCTGTGTGTCATCCTCTTCGTCGTCCGCGCTGGCGATAGTGTCGTCAGCGTCCACCGGTGCGGACGCCTGTTCGGCAGCGGCGGCAGGCTGTGCCCCGGCAGGGCCCGCGGCGGCCTGGGTCGCCGGCCGCTCAGCTGCGGACGCTGCACTGTCTACGTCGATATCAACGGCCGTGCCGGCATCGCTTGCAGCGGCAGCCGCTGTGCCCCGCTCATCGTCGGCAGCGGTTTCGTCGCCATCCGGCTCGCCATCGTCCTCGGCCGCAGCAGCAGCCGCAGTCGGGGTTGCCGCAGCCTGGGTCGCAGTCTGGGTCGCAGCCTGGGCTTCGGCCCGAACCGTATCGGCCAGG
>CBFCYW010000021.1:0-36385 GCA_965602395.1 uncultured Chromatiales bacterium | reverse complement strand
GCCCGCGAAGTGGCCCGCGAGCTAGTCGCGCAACACCCAGTGGCGCACGCCCTGGGCGTGCAGAAATTCCTCGGCGGCGGCGCCGCGCAGCAGCGCCAGGGTGGCCAGCACGCCGGCCTCGGTACAGCTGCCGGCGGCCACCGTCACCGAGCGCGGCGCCTGTTCCACCGGCCAGCCGCTGCGCGGGTCGAGGACGTGGCCGTAACGCTGGCCGTCGCGCAGCAGGTAGCGCCGCGCGTCGCCGCTGGTGGCCAGCGCGCCACTGCCGATGGCCAGCGACAGCGCCGCCCGGCCGGCGCGGCCGGGGCGCTCGACGCCGACCCGCCAGTGCTGGCCGCCGCGGCGCGGGCTCATCGCCACGTCGCCGCCGAAGTTGACCAGCGCGGCCGTGGCACCGGCGCCCTGCAGCAGGCCGAGTACGCGATCCACCGCATATTCTTTGCCGATGCCGCCGAAATCGATCTGCATGCCCGCCGGCAGGGCGAAGTACGGCCGCTGCCAGTGGACCCGCTGCCAGCCGATACGCGGTAGCAATGCGGCCACCGATTCGGCACTGGGCAGCTGCTCGCCGCCGTCGAAACGCCAGACTTCGCGCAGCACGCCGGAGGTGATATCGAACAGGCCGCCGGAGAGCTGGTGGCAGGTGGCGGCGTAGTCGAGCAGATTGGCGGTCTCGTCATCCACCGCGCGCGGCGGGCCGCCGGCGGCGGCGTTGAGCTGCGACAGCAGGCTGGTGTCGCGGTAGCGGCTGTAGCGCGCCTCGATGCGCGCCGCCTCGGCGGCGCCGAGCCGCGCCAGTCGCCGTGCGGCGCCGGCATCGGCGCATTCGAAGAGCAGCTCGCAGGGGCTGGCCATGGCGTCGAAATCGGCGCGCCAGAGCTCCCCCGCCCGGCTCAGCCGCAGCCCACCACCGATATCTTCAGCCATCGCCCGCCGACCTCCCGGCCCTTGCCCAGCAGCCCCTGCCCAGCGGCTCCGGCACCTCGCCGTCACCAGCGGAAACTGTACCCCACCTGCAGAATCCAGGCTTCCAGATCCGGGAACAGATCCAGCCCGCGCTGCGAGCCGATGGCGCTGTCCGGCGAGCCATCGCCATCCTGGCGGTAGATCTCGCCGCGCAGCGAGATGCGCTGGGCATCGCTCAGCGGCAGGCTGTATTTGAGGCCGATGGTGGTGCCGGTGAACTCGCCGAGACGCGGATCGGCGCTGGCGAATGTCGGCGTCGCTTCGCTGGCCAGCAGGTTGTAGCGATAAAACTCGGCGGCCTCCTGGCGGTACAGGCGCAGGTGCGGTTCGAGGTAGCTGCCGCCATCGAGCATGTAGCGATAGCGCAGGTCGAAGGTGTGCGAGCTGATCTCCCAGTCATCCCACAGGTAGCGGTAGCTGAAGTCGATCACATCCTCGCTGAGGTGGTACTTGGTCTGCCAGTACAGGCTCTGCTTGAGGCGCGAATCGGGGCGGTTCTCGTAGACGTAATCAACCGTGTCGCCGAGGCCCGCACCGGGCGCGTCATCGATTACCGAGAGGATCTTGAACGGGTCGCTGAGATAGCCGTCGGCGCTGCTGATCGAGTAGTTGAACTGCATCAGCGTGCGCCGGTTGACCACCTGGGTGAGGCCGAACAGCAGATCGACCACGGTGCGAGTCTCATCGCTGCCCTGGCGCGGTTGCACGGCCCCCGCCGGCGCCATCGAGGCGAACGGCACGGGGATGCCACCCTCCGGCTCGATCAGGTCGTACTCCACGCCGAGCCCCAGCGACAGGGTGCGGTTGCGGTTGTCGAAATCGCGCGCCCATGAGGCGCTGGCGGCCAGCGAGGTGAAATCGTACTCGCGCGAGACGGTGGCGCCGAGGCTGCGTCGGGTGAACCGACTCAGCGCCCGCGTCCACACCCCGCCCAGCGACAGCCGGGTGTCCTGAAAGGTGTCGTCGAGCGGCGTCTCGCCGGGCGCGACGCGGTACTCGCCGCGGCCCGAGGGCCGGGTAAAGGTCTGCACATCGGCACTCGGCGTGGCGCCATTGGGCGATGCGCCGGTCAAGGTATCGAGCACCACGGTGACATCGACTTCGTTGTCGTCGTCCAGCTGGCGATGCATCTTCACCACCGGCTCGACGGCGGTGACGCGGTCGGTTTCGCTGTAGATCATCAGCGCCGAATCCACGTCCCACTGCTCGTCCGCCGCGCCCTGCGCGTGCAGCGCCCCCGGGGCAGTGGCGCCGAGCAGCGCGCAGGTGGCGGTGGCCAATGCGATGCGGATCTGGCCGTTGCGCGTCCGGTCGCAGGTGTCGGCCGGTGATTGCTTCAGTTGCATCCGCAGCCGCCCCCGCCGAATCCACGGCCGCCACTGGAGGCCTCTTTACTGAAATAGATGTGATCGTCGAGACCGGCGTCGATGGGATCAGCGGCCAGCTGCATCGCCGGTTTGGCCAGCAGATCACGCTCCCAGGGCTGCACGCCCCACTGGCCCGCAAAGGAGCCGCAGGCGCTCAGCGAGCCGAGCAGCAGGCCGGCCAGCGGCAGCGCGACAAGGCGCTGGATGGGACGATTATTCACCGTGGATACCTCCAGGTTTACTGCGCCAACAGGGCGCGAATGGCCTCTTCGTAACCGGCCTTGCCATCGTCGCGAAAGCCGATGTGCGAGGAATGGATGCGGCCATCGCGGTCGATTAGATACGCGCTCGGCATGCCCATCACGCGGTAGCGGGCGGCGACCTCGCCAGCCGGGTCGTAGGCCACCGGAAACTGCGCCGGCAGCTCGGCGAGAAAGCGCGCCGCCAACGCCGCCTCGGCATCGACGTTGACACTGAGCACGGTAAAGCCGCGCTCGGCGTACTTGGTCTGCATGGCATTCAGCCAGGGGAAGGACTTGCGGCAGGGCGTGCACCAGCTGGCCCAGAAATCCAGATAAATCACCTGGCCGCGCAGCGCTGACAGCGACAGTTCACCCTGCGCAGTGGGCAGGGTGAAGTCCGGCGCCATCTCCCCGGCGGCAGCGGCCGGCGCCACGGCCGGCAGCCCGGCGGCGCCGATGGCAAAGGCGACGCCGAGGGCGAGAAAATGACGTCGCGCAAGGTGCCGGCGCGCCGCTGCCCGGGCGGCCAATGCGCCATCGCTCGAACGAGTTGGCAGAGTGGTGGGAGGAGCGTAGCGAATCATGGAATCTCCAGAAATCGGGCAACCGCCGCGGTGCGGTCGGTCGAGTTGGCAAACAGGTTAGCGGGGGTCGATTAAGTTTGGCTTAGGCGGACCCTTTCGAGGCGGAAACCCCAAATGTGACACAGCCCGTGCGGATCGGCATTCGAGCTGTCTGCCGGCGGCCGACTCGTCATTGCGATACAGGAAGCTCTGCAAAACTGCTGCGCTTGCCCGGCCGGCGTTGGAAACAGGCTCAAAATGCTCATTTACCCTGCGTAAACTGCGCTTTTTCGCCTGTTTCCGCCTTGGCCGGGCTGCGCTCGCTACATTTTGCAGAGCTTCCCAAAGGCGCTCGGCACACTTCAGCGCGGCGCGCCAGATGCCGCAAAAAAGCACTGAAAAATACACCCCATCGATTACTGGAATGAAAACGGGCGAAACGGTTCACGGTGTCAACCCCCGGTGCTGCCTATGTTCTCGCCACAACCCGCGCCGGCATCGCCCGACGCATCATTAACTGCATGAAAATACGGATCGAGGACTGATACAGAATGATCACGGCAGAACACGTCGATTGCCTGCACGAGCAGGAAATCCGCACCCACACCGACCCGCTGAGCCTGCTGCTGCAGGCCGCCGCCGCCACCGGTCGCGGCGAGTCCGACGCCAGCTCCGCGCTGCGCCAGTACGAGAGCTTCGGCGCCCTGCCCCACTGGGCGTCGCACTATCTGTCCGAGCAGTTCGGCAGCGGGCGCTGAGGAGAATCATCGCTCCTCAGCCGCAGCAGAACCCACGGTACTTTTTGCGCGCTGTCGGCACGCGCCACACTGGCCTTTTTCCTGCCCCGAACCCGAAAGCTCTCCGCTTCGGGCAGCGCAATCAGCCGCTGAATATCGACGATTACAGGGCCACCGCAGTCGTGCAGCGCCATGTCGGTTCAGCCTTTGTCGCCTGAATTGACTGCGCGAATCAGCCGGCGCGATCCGCGATCAACTCGCGGATTTGCGGCTCGACGATCAACTCCAGCGCCTGCTGCGGGCTGAGCCAGTGGGCGGCGATGATTTCGCGCTGGTCGAGCACCAGTGGCGGCGGCCGCTCGAAGTCGATGGCGTAGATGTGATCGAGGCCGCGCAGGCCGCGGATGTTGAAATCCACCGCGCATTCAAAACGCAGCGCTTCGGGCGCGACGCGCAGACCGATCTCCTCGGCCAGTTCGCGCAGCGCGGCGGCGCGCGAATCCTCGCCGCGTTTGGCCTGGCCGCCGGGCAGCTGCAGCTTGTCCTGATAGGAGGGCATCAGCATCAGCAGCCGGCCGTCGCACCAGATCAGCACCAGCGCGCCGAACAGGCGGTGGCCGCTGACCCGCAGCAGCCAGCACCAGATCGGAAAAGCCAGTTTGTAGATCAGCCGGATCGCTGCGTCGAGCCCCTTCACCGTGCGCTCAGCTGATGCCGCCCTGCTCGCGGGTGGCATGGAAGGCGACGTCCGGCCAGCGCTCCTGGGTCATGTTGAGATTGACCCGGGTCGGCGCCAGGTAAACCAGCTCGTCAGCGTGGTCGAGGGCGAGGTTATTGGCCAGCTTGTTTTTGAAATCGCGCAGCTTTTTGTCGTCATCGCAGCTCACCCAGCGACAGGTCTGCACTCTGGCCGGCTCGAAAATGGCATCGACTTTGTATTCATCTTTCAGCCGCTGGGCGACCACGTCGAACTGCAGCACGCCGACCGCACCGAGCACCAGATCGTTCGACTGCAGCGGCTTGAACAGCTGCGTCGCGCCCTCTTCGCACAGCTCGGCCAGACCCTTCTGCAACTGCTTCATTTTCAGCGGATCGCGCAGCCGCGCGCTGCGGAACAGCTCCGGCGCGAAGTTGGGGATGCCGGTAAAGGTCAGGTCTTCGCCGACGGTAAAAGTGTCGCCGATGCGGATCGTGCCGTGGTTGTGCAGACCGATGATGTCGCCGGCGAAGGCCTCGTCGACGTGGCCGCGGTCGCTGGCGAGAAAGGTCAGCGCGTCGGCGAATTTAACGTCTTTGCCGATCCGCGTGTGGCGCGCTTTCATGCCCTTTTCGTACTGACCGGAGCAGATCCGCAGAAAGGCCACCCGGTCGCGATGCTTGGGGTCCATGTTCGCTTGAATCTTGAATACGAAGCCGCTGAATTTGCTCTCGGTCGGCTCGACCTGGCGGCCCAGGGTCGGCCGCGGCTGCGGCGGCGGGGCGTATTCGACGAAATCATCGAGCAGCTCGCGCACGCCGAAATTATTGACTGCCGAGCCGAAAAACACCGGGGTCTGGCGGCCGGTGAGATAGGCGTCGAGATCGAAGGGATTGCTCGCCCCCTGCACCAGTTCGATCTCCTCGCGCAGCTCCGCGGCCATGCTGCCGAGCAGATCATCCAGCCGCGGGTTGTCCAGCCCGTCGATCACTTCACCCTGATTGATTTTGCCGCCGTGCTGCGAATCGAACAGGTGCACCGAATCGTTGCGCAGGTGGTAGACACCCTTCAGGCCTTTGCCCATGCCGATCGGCCAGGTGATCGGCGCGCATTCGATCTTCAGCATCTGTTCGACTTCGTCCATCAATTCGATGGGGTCGCGGCCCTCGCGATCGAGCTTGTTGATGAAGGTCATCACCGGCGTGTCGCGCAGGCGGCAGACGTTCATCAGCTGCTCGGTGCGCGATTCGACGCCCTTGGCCACATCGATCACCATCAGCGCCGAATCGACCGCCGTCAGGGTGCGATAGGTGTCTTCGGAAAAGTCCTCGTGGCCGGGCGTGTCGAGCAGGTTGACCATCCGTTCGCGATAGGGGAACTGCATCACCGATGAGGTCACCGAGATGCCGCGCTCCTGCTCCATCGCCATCCAGTCGGAGGTGGCGTGGCGCGCCGCCTTGCGCCCCTTGACCGTGCCGGCGAGCTGGATCGCGCCGCCGAACAACAGCAGCTTTTCGGTCAGCGTGGTCTTGCCGGCGTCGGGGTGAGAGATGATAGCAAAAGTGCGTCTCTTATTGATTTCATTAGAAAAATTGCCATCAGCCATACACCAAAAACCCTTATTTAAACCCGTTTAAAAACCACTATTTATACACTAAAAAGTGAACTTCGGCATCTACGAATGAATACCTGTCAAGCCCCGACGAATTCTAATAAATCACTAAAATCATGCCCATCGGCAGCTCTAAGCGCCGCAATATACTGTTCGCGGCGCTCATTCATGGCTTCCAGCCTGTAACCACCAGCCCAATCAATAGCTGCCTCATTTAATAGTTTAGTTAATACAGCATCCGCCATTATCCGCGCATGCCGCCCGTTGCCATTCGGAAACGGGTGGATAAATACCAGCCTATGATGAAATCTAGCCGCCAGCTCTTTAGGCGAATAAGTGCCATGCTCAACCCAGTATCTGGCATCGTCCAATAATTGTCGCAATTGAATGGCAACCTGCATCGGATCAGCTCCGATATTTTTCTCAGTGCGACGGAACGTGCCCGCCCATTTCCAGATGCCGCCAAACAAGCGCTTGTGCAGCTCTAAAACAAAAGCTTCTGACAACACATCAGGGCTCTTCTGCTTTTCTAACCACTTCAGACCTTCGGTAATGCCAGCCTGCTCAAGTTGATCCAATTCCCCTCTGGTAGAAACATGCTTGAACTTCAGGCCATCCAGCTCATCCGGATCAAGCGGTGTCGCACCCTCCGGATAATCGACAAGATTCGAATAATCATTCGTCATCCATCATTCCAAAAATCAGATGGCATCTTATCCATGATTTGCGCAGCAATGCGTTCAACTTCAAATTCAAGCTGCTCGTCACTCAACGATTGCGCTTCAAGCGCCATGTGAGTGGATGCGGCTCTAACCTGAGCACGTGCCTTCTGAATGGCACGCTCTTTTATCACATCTTCGACGTTCTGCTTTGGCACAATCGCGTATACAAACTTGCAATCCATCGCTTCAGCCATGCTTTGCATGGTTTTCAGGGTAACACTGCCATGTGGCTCATCCTGTTCGGCCCTGGATATTCTTGCCTTGGTCACGCCCAGCTTTTTTGCCAGTTGCGTGCCAGACATACCAAGCGCCGTCCGTACCGTGCGCAGCCATCCTTCCTTAGGAAGCCCATGATTAGGGAGCGCAGATAAACCACCAAACTGACTTACAGCCTGATTAACTTTGTCCCTGTATTGCTTGGCAACTATCCTGCCTATGCTCATAGTCAACCTTCATGTGTACGTGAGCAACCAAATAGTACACACATATGTATACCGATACAGGCTTAAAGTCAATAATTATATTGACTATAGAGTCATAAGGGTAAATATATTTGTTGACCAGGAGTCGCCCCTAAACAGCTGCCGTGCGTCAGCGGCCTACGAGTCCCAAGCTTAGGGAAACTCTGCAAAACTGCTGCGCTTACCCGGCCAGGCCAGCGTTGGAAACAGGCTCAAAATGCTCATTCACCCTGCGTAAGCTGCGCTTTTTCGCCTGTTTCCGCCCTGGCCGGGCTGCGCTCGCTACGTGTTGCAGAGCTTCCTTAGGGGCCTAAACCCGGTTCCGGCAGATTGAGCCAGCGCAAAGTCTCGGACCGATGGCGAGCCGCGCGCGAAGCGCCGCTAGCGCCGCTAGCGCCGCACGACCTCCGGAATCAGCCCGCGCGGACTGAAGCGCAACACCAGCAACAGCAACATGCCCATGGCGATCATGCGCATGTGCGCGGCGTTCTCCAGCAGATGGGCGCGCAGCGCGCTGTCATCGCTCATGCCGCTGGTCAGCACATCCATCAGCCAGCGCCCGGCCGGCTCGGCCTCGACCCAGGCGAACCAGATCAGAAAGCCGCCGAGCACCGAGCCCCAGTTGTTGCCCGAGCCGCCGACGATGACCATCACCCAGACCAGAAAGGTGAAGCGCAGCGGCTGGTAGGAGCCGGGGGTGAGCTGGCCGTCGAGGGTGGTCATCATCGCCCCGGCCAGACCGCACACCGCGGAGCCGATGATGAACACCTGCAGATGACGCAGAGTAACGTTCTTACCCATCGCCTCGGCGGCGGTTTCGTTGTCGCGGATGGCGCGCATCATCCGCCCCCAGGGCGAGTTGAGCGCCTTTTCCGCCAGCCACAACAGCGCCAGCAGAACGATCAGAAACAACGCCGCGTAGGCCAGCTTGACCGCCAGCGATGAAGCCTCTGCCGGGTCCAGACCGAGGCCGCTGGCAAAATCCACAAAGCCGGCACTGGCCTGCAAATCGACCTCGTAGGGCACCGGCCGCGGCAGGCCGATGACGTTTTTCACCCCGCGCGACAGCCAATCCTCATTTTTGAGCATGGCGATGATGATCTCGGAGATACCCAGCGTGGCGATGGCCAGATAATCCGAGCGCAGGCCGAGCGCGGTCTTGCCGACGATCCACGCCGCGCCGGCGGCCAGCAGTCCGCCCACCGGCCAGGCCAGCAGGATCGGCAGGCCGAGCCCGCCGAGATAGCCGGTGGCCGCCGGATCGACGCGCTCGATGGCCTCCACCGCCGGATCGAAAACCGCTCGGAACAGCGCAAAGCCGGCCAGCAACAGCACGCCGATAGCCAGCGTGCGACGGCGCCCCGGGGCCATCCGCCGAAACAGGGCGACGGCCGCGGCGATGGTCGCCGCGCCCAGCGCCAGCGCTGCCAGCACGCCCAGCCCGCCGGCCGCCCAGGCCTCGTCCACCGGCGGCATGGAGACGACCACCGCGGCCAGCCCGCCGAGGGCGACGAAGCCCATCACACCGATGTTGAACAGCCCGGCGTAGCCCCACTGGATGTTCACGCCGATGGCCATGATCGCCGAGATCAACCCCATGTTGAGGATCGCCAGAGCGACGTTCCAGCTCTGCAGAAAACCGACCAGCAGAATCAGCAGCGGAATGCTGGAAAACAGCAGCAGATTGCGCGCCGGGCTGTTGCCCGCAGCCGCGTGATGGGCAGTCATACCGCTTTCCCCCGGAACAGGCCCGTGGGCCGCACGAGCAGGACGATGACCAGAATCACAAAGGACACCGCGAATTTGTAATCGGTGGACAGCAGCTGCACCAGGCCGTCCGGCGCCAGCGTCTGCGGCAGCAGATAGCCGAGCACCTTTTTGAAGGCGTAGGTCACCGCGACCTCGGAAAAGGCGATCACGAAGCCGCCGGCGATGGCCCCCAGCGGGCTGCCGAGACCACCAACGATGGCCGCGGCGAAGATCGGCAGCAGCAGCTGAAAATAAGTGAAGGGCTTGAAGGATTTGTCCAGCCCGTAGAGCACCCCGGCGATGGTCGCCAGCGCGGCGACGATGACCCAGGTGATCGCCACCACCCGCTCCGGATTGATACCCGAGAGCAGCGCCAGATCCTCGTTATCCGAGAAAGCGCGCATCGACTTGCCGGTGCGGGTGCGGTTGAGAAACCAGAACAGCAGCGCCACCACCACCACCGCGGTGACCAGCGTCAGCCCCTGCGTAGTACGGATCGCCAGGCCCTCATCGAGACCGCTCAAACGCTTGAATTCACGCGCACTGATGATGAATCGCTCGCCATCGGCGAAGCGCTGGTCGCCGGGGCCGATGATCAGCCGCACCAGGCCATTGGTGACGAACATCACCCCCATCGAGGCGACCACCATAATCACCGGCACCACCCGCCGGGCGCGGTAGAAGCGGTAGACGAAGCGGTCGGTGAGCAGCACCAGCGCGGCGGTCGCGGCGATCCCCACCGGCAGCGCCAGCAGCGCGGTGGGCAGCGGGCCGAGGCCGACCCCGGCGGCCTGCAGCGCCCAGGTGGCGAGGATGGTGAACATCGCGCCGAAGGCCATGGTGTCGCCGTGGGCGAAGTTGGAAAAGCGCAGGATGCCGTAGATCAGCGTCACCCCCAGCGCGCCCAGCGCCAGCTGCGCGCCGTAGGCGGTGGCCGGCACCAGCACGAAATTGGCCAGCGCGACGAATGCGTTGAGTAACTCCACCCTCAGCCCCCCAGAAAGCTCTTGCGCACTTCGGGGTCGGCCAGCAGGGCCTTGCCGGTGTCGCTGTAGGCGTTGCTGCCCTGCACCAGCACGTAGCCCTTGTCGGCGATCTCCAGCGCCTGGCGGGCATTCTGCTCGACCATCAGAATGGAGATGCCGGTGCGCGCCACGTCGATGATGCGATCGAACAGCTCATCCATCACGATCGGGCTGACCCCGGCGGTCGGCTCGTCGAGCATCAGCAGCTTCGGCTGGGTCATCAGTGCGCGGCCCACGGCGACCTGCTGGCGCTGCCCGCCGGACAGCTCACCGGCGGCCTGGCGGCGCTTGTCGCGCAGCACCGGAAACAGCTGGTAGACCTGCTCCATGGTCTCGCCGATGTCGTCGCGGCGCAGGAAGGCGCCCATCTCCAGATTTTCCTCGACGCTCATCGAGGTGAACACATTGTGCGTCTGCGGCACGAAACCCATGCCCTTGGCGACGCGCGCCTGCGGGCTCAGCGCGGTGATGTCCTCGCCATCGAGTCGCACCCGCCCGGCGCGCAGATCGAGCATGCCGAAGACCGCTTTCATGGCCGTGGATTTGCCGGCGCCATTGGGGCCGACGATCACCGCGATCTCGCCGCGATCCACCGAGATATGGCAGTCGTGGAGGATATCCGCGGCGCCGTAGCCGCCGGTCATGGCGTCGCCGATCAGGAAGGGTTCTGACATTGTCTTGTGTCCGCGCCGCGCTGGAATGCCGGCCGGATGCCGCGGCGCATCACGCCTCGCCCCCGGCGGCGACCTTGTTTTTCAGGCCGGTGCCCAGGTAGGCCTCGATCACCTGTTCGTTACTGCGGATGGCATCCACCGTGCCTTCGGCCAGCACCTTGCCCTCGGCCATGCAGATCACCGGATCGCACAGCCGGGCGATGAAATCCATGTCGTGCTCGATCACGCAAAAGGTGTAACCGCGCTCGCGGTTGAGGCGCAGGATGGCGTCGCCGATGGTGCCCAGCAGGGTGCGGTTGACGCCGGCGCCGACCTCATCGAGAAACACGATGCGCGCATCGACCATCATCGTGCGGCCCAGTTCGAGCAGCTTCTTCTGGCCGCCGGAGAGGTTGCCGGCGCGCTCCTCCGCCAGATGGTCGATGGTCAGGAATTCAAGCACTTCGTCGGCCTTTTCGGCCAGCGCGCGCTCTTCGCGGGCGATCGCTGAGCGCCGCAACCAGGCCTTCCACAGGGTCTCGCCGGACTGCTGCGCGGGCACCATCATCAGGTTCTCGCGCACCGTCATCGAGGAGAATTCATGGGCGATCTGGAAGGTCCGCAGCAGGCCCTTGTGGAATAGCTCGTGGGGCGGCAGGCCGGTGATGTCCTCGCCCTCCATGCTGACCCGGCCAGAGGTCGGCGGCAGCACCCCGGCGATGACGTTGAACAGCGTCGATTTGCCGGCGCCGTTGGGGCCGATCAGGCCGGTGATCGAGCCCTTGGCGATATCCAGCGTGGCGCCATCGACGGCGCGAAAGCCGCCGAAATGACGATGCAGATCGTGTACGGAAATCATCTCTGCCGTCCCCCGCGCGCACCGACGGCCCGGGCTCGGCGCAAAGGCCGGGCCCGGGCCGCGATTGCGGCTCGGCGCGAGTCGATCAGCGGAACTTGACGGTCTTGTAGTCAGCGCCGCTGATGGTGTACTCGCGATAGGTGCCGGCGGCTTCGCCGGGGCCGATCAGCTCGACGTTGGTGGCGCCGACGTAGTCCACGTCGCCACCCGCGGCGATGATCTCCAGCGCCTTGCCCAGCTGGCCGGGGAGGATCTTTTCACCGGGCGCGTTGGCGACCTTGAGCACATTGGCGGCGATCGCCTCGGAGCTGGCTTCACCACCGGCCTGCATGGCCATGGCGATCAGCGCGGCGGCGTCGTAGGACTCGCGGGTGAAGGAGCTGTCGCCGTTGACGCCGGCTGCCTTGGTGATCGCGGTGAAGGCTTCGGTGCCCTCGCCCTCGCTCCACGGCACAGCGCCAAAGGAGCCGTCCATATCGTCGCCGAGATCGGCCAGCAGGGCATCGGCGAACATGCCGTCACCCATCATAAAAGTGTCGAAGGCGCCGGTGTCCAGCGCCGCCTGGATCACGCCCTTGCCACCCTGATCGGCGTAGCCGAGCACCACCAGCACATCGCCACCGGCCGAGGCCAGCGCACCGATCTCTGCGGAGTAGTCGGCCTTGCCGTCTTCGTGCGGCGCGTTCAGCGTGACCTTGCCGCCATTGGCCTCGAAGGAGGCGATGAAGCTGTCGGACAGGCCCTTGCCGTAGTCGTTGTTGGTGTAGGTCACCGCGACTTCTGAGATGTTTTTGTCGGCGAGGATGGCGGCCAGCACTTCGCCCTGACGGGCGTCTGAGGGCGCGGTGCGGAAGAACAGGCCGTTGTCCTCGGCGGTGGACAGCGCCGGCGAGGTGGCCGACGGGGAGATCATCGGCACGCCGTTGGCCAGCGCGACGTTGGCGAGGATGGCGCCGGTGACGCCGGAGCAGTCGGCGCCCATGATCGCCACCACGCGATCCGAAGTGACCAGCCGCTCGGCGGCGGCGGTGGCCGCCGCGGCGTCGATACAGGTGGAGTCGGCGCGCACCGGCATCAGCTTTTTGCCACCGAGCAGCTTGCCGCTGTCGTTGACTTCGGCCATCGCCAGCTCGGCGGCGTCGGCCATCTGCGGGGTGAGCGACTCGATCGGCCCGGTGAAGCCGAGAATCACGCCGACCTTGACAGCGTGGCCGTCGGCCTGGGCGCCGCCGGCCAGCATCGTGGCAACCAGAGCCACGGATGCGATCAGGGTTTTCTTCATGTTGGTCTCCATCAGCATTGGTGTTGTTGTCTGCCGCCCGCGCAACGAGATTTCAGCGCAACGACGGGCAATCGCCGCCATCTTCTCAAAAACCACCCTCGACTAGAAAGCGATGATTTTTCGCTGCCTCCTGGCGACTGCCGCAACGGGCGCGGCTGGAACCGATTCGATCGGAACAGGTATGGTTGTACCGCGGCTGTCGATGCTACCCCAGTGCGGCGCCGCACAACAAAGAACAAGTGGCCCAAAAACAAAGGGCTGCATCATCACCAAAGTGGAGAAGAGATCGATGGATATCACCGGATTGCTGATCTTTCTGCTCATCGGCGCGGTCGCCGGCTGGCTGGCCGGCACGCTGATGAAGGGCGGCGGCTTCGGCCTGCTCGGCAACATCGTCGTCGGCATCATCGGCGCGGTCATCGGCGGCTATCTGTTCGGCATGCTGGGCATCGCCACCAGCGGGCTGATCGGCAGCATCATCACCGCCACCATCGGCGCGGTGCTGCTGCTGTTCGTGGTGCGACTGATCAAACGCGCCTGACCCGGCCCCTCCCCCCGGCCGCACCACGGCGCCGGGCTATCGGGCGAGCGTCGCGCAGGCTCACCGATTCGCCGCGCGCGCTCGTCAGGCACGCCGGCGGTGCACTGAAAGCACTGGCGGCCGGCGAGACAGCCCCGGCGACAGCGGCCCGCGACTAAAAGCAAAGGGCAAAAAAAAGGCCGCGACGGGTGTCGCGGCCTTCGTTTTAGGTGCCGGGCGGGGAAGCCCGGCGGTGGGGGTTAGGGCTTAGCCTCTGCGGCGAGCCAGCAGACCGGACAGGCCCAGGCCGAGCAGCAGCCACAGCGAGGTGGAGCCACCGCCGCCACCGCTGCTGGACGCTTCAGCACTGCCGTTGCCTTCGCCGGCCACAGGCTCCTGGTCCTCGTCGCCTTCATTGCTGTAGGTGGTCAGCTCGAAGGTTTCCCGATCACTGCTCTTGCCATCGCTGACAGTAATAGTGATGCGGTGGGTCAGCCCGCCTTCGGCCGGGGTCCAGCGCAGCCGCGCAGTACCGTCGCCGTTGTCGTAGAGCCGGGCGTCGCCGGGCATGCCGCTGGCGCTGAAGCTCAGCTGATCGTTGTCCGCATCGCTAGCGGAGACGGTCAGCTCCAGCAGTTCGCCGGCAGTAGCCATGCGCGAACCGATGGGCGACAGGACAGGGGCCTTGTTGCCGTAGTCGACGTTGCCGTTGTCGTTGTCGTTGAGGTTGTCCTCTTCTTCCTGGACCACTTCATCATCGACACCTTCGACGTAGTCGGGATCTTCGATCACTTCGACTGCATCGATGATTTCCTCGACGATCTCCTCGACTTCCTCGTCGATGATTTCCTCTTCGACGACTTCCTCGACGACTTCCTCTTCGACGACTTCCTCGACAACTTCCTCGACGACTTCCTCTTCGACGACTTCCTCTTCGACGACTTCCTCTTCGACGACTTCCTCGACGACTTCCTCTTCGACAACCAGATCGCTGCAGCGGTATTTGGTGTCGTCGCCCTCATCGTCACAGACGTCGAGGTTCCCGATGCCACCCTGCAGCAGGTCGTTGCCGGGACCACCGATCAGCGTGTTGGCGCCGCCGGCACCATAGAGCCTGTCGTAGCCTTTCTCGCCGTACAGGACATCATCGCCGAAGCTGCCATTGATCTCATCGTCGCCATCACCGCCGCAGATGATGTCATTACCACCTTTGCCGTTGATTCTGTCGCGGCCACCGAGGCCGTGGATGACATCATCACCGTCGGTACCTTCGATGTAGTCACGGCCTTCGGTACCAAAGATGGTGGACGGCAGGCCGGCACACTTGGGTGCGAATCTCAGACCCCGGGGTTTGCCGTCGGCATCCAGCCAGGAATCCAGCACCACACCTTTCTCCGGATCTGCCAGCAGGGTCAGCAGGCGCGAGCCGAGCGGTCCCGTCATGTTCGGGTTGATCGCTCCATCACGCTTGTTGGTGCCCTCGACATCAGCCGACATCGGGTGGCCACTGGAGGCGTTGGAGACGCCGGTCGGCTCGACGATGCGGTCGGTGTTGAATGCGACTTTGTCTCCGTCGAAATTGAAGGCCGGTGCGCCGTCCTGACAGTACTGACGGTTGGCGTTCTTATCCAACGGGTTGACCGGGCAGCCGTTTTCATCGAAGGCAAACAGTCCGCTACCCAGACCGCTGACCATGTTGACCCAGAAGGGCGAGTTACGCTGGTTGCCCGTGTTCCTGCCGATGTGTCTCGCCAGCATATCGAAGTCAAGCGACTCAAAGTCGTTCTCGGCCAGAGCGGTGCGGAACGCCTCGTACTCGTCGCCCCATTCTTCCAGACCTTCGGTGGTCAGGTGGCAGGCTACGCAGTAGCGCGGACCTTCTTTGTCACTTGAGACCTTACCGCGGATGGAGTGCGGCGCCATGATGTTGTGCGCCATCGCCGGCAGTTCACCACGGCCATCCTCGCCGGGGTTGTTGCCGTTGAGATTGCGGTCAGAGAAGGCGAACACATCGGAGACTTCGCCTTTGCGGTCGTACCAGCGGAAGAAGGCCATCGAGTTGGCAGCGATATTGGCGACCTTGTTGTCTTCGTCCACACCGAGCTGGAAGGGCACCGGCGTCTGGTAGACAAAGTCAGCATTGGCCTGGAAGAACACGCTGCGCTCACCAGTGATGTTGCTGAAGAAGAAATTGTCCGGATCATCGTCGTAACCGCCCGCCAGATGGCAACCGATGCAGTTGTTGGTCCAGGACGCGTGGCAGGAAGTACAGGTCATTTCGTCACTGTGGCTGAAGCCGGGGTAGGGGACGAACTCATTGTTTTCCTGCAGCGGACCGATGCCGGTGGCGTCGTCGCCATCGTTGCGGCCCATGGCGTAGGAAGCGTGCGGGTTGTACAGCGCTTCGCCGGTCTGCGGGTTAACCACACCGGTGTCGGCGATCACGTCGACCACTTTGGGCAGGAAGTGCTCCTTGCCGGTGAGTCGGCTGACCAGCTTCATGCCGCCGGTTTCATCATCGACGGTGACGTGACGCAGGGGGTTGCCCGCTCTGTCGACCGCACATTCGGCTGCCTGACCATCGTAGGTGGTGCAGGCGGTGGTGGCCGGCGCGGCGTCGATGGTGCCGTGGCAGCTTTCGCAGGTGATCATCACCGCCTGACTCATGCGGCTCATGATGTCGCCGGAGGTCGGATCGCCAGCGGTACCGCCGTGCAGATCGCGGCTGCCGTGGCAGTCGATGCAGCCCATGCCGGCTTCGTAGTGAACGTCGGGCGGGGTGTCGTCGCGGCCATCGCCGTCGTAATCCTCTTCCAGAATGTACTGCTCTGGGACGCGACCGTTGAAGGTGTTGTTGGCCACGACCGGATCGAACAGACGCTGATCGAATTCGGTGGTTTTGAAAGACCGCGGCGCCAACGGGTACTGGACTTGGTTGACCAGATCCTGGTTCTGGTCGAGACGGATGCCCCAGAACTGCATCACCGTGCGGTTGGAGCCCTGGTGGCAGCCGGCGCAGGTGTAGTCATCCATGCCTTCGATGAGTTCACCGTCAGACGTGGTGCGTGCGATGGAGCGGATCTGGTGATCCACCGTGTGCGGGCGTTCCGGTGCGGCGATCGCATCCGGGTCAGCCGGTTCTTCATGGTTGATGTTCAGGTCAGTGCTCTGGCTGCGGCCGTCCAGCGCGTAGCGCATGTGGCAGGCAGTACAGCCGGAGGAGCGGAAATCACCGTAGCGGTTGTTCGCACCGGCGCTGCCGAGGTGGCAGTCACCGCAGGTGGTGGACACCATTTCGTGGAACAGGTTGGACAGCTGGCTGTCCGCATTGACGGTGTTATTGGCATTCAGGCCCTGGCCGATCAGCTCGGCGTCGTAGAGAGGATTCTGGAAAATCTGCTCGGGAGCCTCTTCGCCAAACTTGGCAAAGAAGGGCATTTCGATCAGCTGACCGACTTCACCGATATTATCGGCGAACCCTTCGAAGTCCGGATTCTCAACTGCGCGCCAGGCCAGATCCGCAGCCGTATCCTGATACTGACCGCGATGTTCGGCGATGGTGTTTTCGGTACCCAGGCTGTAAGTCGCCGAACCGAAGAAACCGGCCTCGGTCGCCAACAGACTGCGCGAAACCCATTCGCCGTGATCATCCGCGTGACAAACGCCACAACCGCGGTTTTCCGTGACGATGCGAAGATCACCCGGATTGATAAACTGCAGGTAATCCAGCGGGCTGTATTCAACGCCATCGACTTCGTAGTTTTCGTACTTGTCGATACCCGTCAGCGACAGGCGGTTGAAGTAGGCAACCGGGTCGTCGATCAGCTGCTGATCGTCAGCGAACTGCGGCGGCGGTGGCACGTGCGCTTCGAGCGGCGTCAAGCCGGTCGAATCACCGCCGTGACAGGTCACGCAGGTGGTGTTTGCCGCGCCCGGGAACGGGTGCGGGTTCTTCAGGCCGTCACCGGCGTAGTCGGCCTCGGCCGAGCCATTGTGGCAGCGCATACATGAGCCGCCAGCGGTCTCGTCGACGCTCGCTTGAGCCTGAGTAACGACCTCGTTGACAACGTTATCGTGGCTAAAAGATCTCACGTCCGTCGAATCTGCTGCACCCGCAGCGTTCATCGAACCGACGCCTAATAGCGTTAGTAAACAAAAAAGTGGTATCCAAACGGATAAGTATTTGCTTCGCATGATGCCTCCCTTTGGCCAAGCTCTGCACACGTCGAACTTAGAGCCCTCGCCTCTATAAGGACATTGCGCGTAAGCAAGAAGCAGCGGCGAACGCAAGGCATTAAATATGTGATCCGATTGGTGGAATGCCGCCCCGGCGCAGACAGCCACCATGATTTGCCCCCCAGTATTCAGAGGCTTGCGCATCAATTACCGCTTGGTAGAAGAAACATCATGGGCTGTGTTAATTAAGAGGACGGTAATCTGTGCATAGCTAAGATCGGGCCATTTACGGCTCACCGCCGCCATCGCATCTGTGTTCGCCGCAGCCACCGCCACCCCGGCCACACCGACCCGTTCACACTTGAGATACGCCCTGCGGCAGGGTAAAACGCCCCGACACCCGCAACTTTCGGTTCTTCGCCGTGTCCGAATCCCCCAGCGAACAGATGCGCTCCCGGCTGGCCGCTGCCGGCTACATTGCCGAGCCCCCCCTGGCCACCACCCTCGGCCTGCTGGAGCTGCTCGAACGCCCGCTGCTGCTGGAGGGCGACGCCGGCGTCGGCAAGACCGCACTGGCCAAGGCGCTGGCCGAGAGCGAGAGCCGCCAGCTGATCCGCCTGCAGTGCTACGAAGGGCTGGATGTGGACACCGCAGTCTACGAGTGGAACTACCCGCGCCAGCTGCTGGCGGTAAAGCTGCAGGAGGGCAGCGACCGCTCGCTGGCAGACAAAGAGGCGGAGATCTTCAGCGAGCGCTACCTGCTGCCGCGGCCGCTGCTGCGCGCCATCAGCGAAGAGCAATCGCCGGTGCTGCTGATCGACGAAATCGACCGCGCCGACGAAGCCTTCGAAGCCTACCTGCTGGAACTTCTCTCGGACTTTCAGGTCTCGATCCCGGAGTTCGGCACCGTCCCGGCAAAGAGCATCCCGCGCGTCATCCTCACCTCCAACGGCACCCGCGAGCTGTCCGACGCGCTGCGCCGGCGCTGCCTCTACTACTACCTCGACTACCCGGATACGGCCAAGGAGCGGGCCATCGTGCATGCGCACCTGCCGCAGATCGAAGAGCAGCTGATACGCCAGCTGGTGGCCTTCGTGCAGGGGCTGCGCGGTCTCGACATGCGCAAAAAACCCGGCGTCGCCGAGACCCTCGACTGGGCCGCGGCGCTGTGGGGCACCGGCAAGCACGGACTGCCCTCGGCGGCGCGCATGCTGCGCGAAACGCTGGCCTGCCTGGTCAAAACCCGCGAGGATCAGCAGCAGCTCGACGACGGCCAGCTCGACGAATTGCTCGACGCGGCGCGCCGGGCGTGAGCCGCCGCACAGCGCCGCACGGCGCAGGCGCACTGCCGGACATCGAACTCGGCCCGCAGATCGCCGGCTTCGTGCGCAGCCTGCGCGGCGACGGCTTCGACCTCGGTCCCGGCGCCAACCTCGACCTGCACCGCCTGCTCGCCGCACAACTGCCGGCGCGACGCGGCGCCGTGGCGCACCTGCCGCAGGTGGCTGAACTGCACGACGCGATGCGCGGCCTGTTGTGCCACGACCACGACGAGTGGCAGCGCTTCCCCGACCTGTTCGAACGCTACTGGCTGCCCATGCAATGGGCCGAGAACGCGCCGCTGAGCGCAGCGGAAAAGATCGACCCACGGCTGCGCCACGAGCGCCGCGCGGCGACCACCGGCTTCGCCGGCAGCAGCGAACACTTCGATGCCGACGGCGGCGCCGGCAGCGGCGCCGGCCGGCAGAACACCCTCAGCCGCACCGATTTCGGCTTCCTGCTCGACGCGCGCGCGCGGCGCGAGACCGAACGCCTGGCCGAGCGCCTCGCCCGCGCCCTGCCACAGCGCGTCGCGCGGCGCCGGCGGATCGCCCGCCGCGGCCGGCGCCTGCATCTGCGCCGCACCCTGCGCTCGAGCTTTCGCAGCGGCGGTCTGCCGCTGCACCCGCGCTACGCGGTGCCGCGACTGGAGACGCCGAAGCTGTTGCTGATCCAGGACATATCCCACTCGATGGCGCGCTACAGCCCGCTGTTCATGCGCTTCTCGCGCGGCCTGCTGCGAGTCGCCCGGCACGCCGAGGCGTTCGCCTTCCACACCCGCCTGTACCGGGTCACCGACCTCTACCGCGAGCGCGATTCGGTGCTGGTCAAGCAGCGCCTCGAAAGCATGAGCCACCTGTGGATGGGCGGTACGCGGATCGCCGAATCGCTGGCTGAATTCAACCGCGAACACGCCCGCAGCAGGCTCGACCGGCGCACCACGGTGGTGCTGATGAGCGATGGCTACGACGCCGACGACCCCGAACTGCTGGCCAGCCAGCTGGCGGCCATCCGCGCCCGCGCCGGGCGCATCGTCTGGCTCAATCCGGCCCTCGACCGCCCCGGCGTGGTCAATCCGCAAACGCCGCCGGAGCTGGCGGCGAACATCGATCGGCTGCTGCCGGCGGGCAATCTGCAGGGGCTGTCACAGGCCGTCGATGCACTGGCGCAGACTTGAGTCCGGGAGCCGACACAGCTCACAAAAGCAGTGCGCGAGCAAGCTGAAAAATCGGTTAGATTACCCTCGGCACGCAGCCACTTAGCGGCTTGCATGCCACGGACGAACCGCTACCAACGCTTGCACAAAGGACACCGCCGATGACCACCGCCGCCGCAATCCACATGCCACTGCACCGCGCGCCACGCCGCGCCACCCACTCGCAGCGGAGCTTGTCAAAGCGACGGATCTGGCCCCTGCTGGCATGCCTTCTGCTGAGCGGCTGCGGCGGTAAATTCGGCATCGACTCCTGGTTTGAGAAGGACGAACCCTTCGCGGTCTCAGAGGACGGCACCGTGCTCGAAGTGCCGATGGCCCAGGCGGTCGCCGAGGTCAGCCACACCCTGCATCTGCGCAAGCTGGCCTACGATGCAGATCCGAAAAAGCGCCGCGATTGTTCCGGCATCTTCCACGAAGCCGTGGTGCAACTGCAGCAGCGCTGTCCCGATCTGCTCGCGCCCGGCTTTCACGAGGCACGCAGCTCGGCGAGCATCCTCGACTGGTATCGCGAACAGGACGCGCTGAAAACAGTCGATCAGCCACTGTCCAGCGCCCACTTGCTGCGCCCCGGCGCGGTGCTGTTCTACAGGGACAACGACGAAGATCGCGCCAGCCACATGGGCATAGTGGTCAACGTACAGCGCCACGCCGATGGCAGCCTGATCGGCTACCGCCTGTTTCACGGTCGCAGGCCCGGACGCCCGGCAGCGATCACCGAACACCTCGCCAAACCGCGTACCGACGAACCGCTCGGCGTCGGCGACAAGCTGTGGTTCGCCGCCAGCCACCTCTGCCCCAACGCCAGCTGCCGCTGCAGCGCGGCCAGCAATAGCGCGCGGCGCGACAGCAGTCGCCTGCAAGTGGCCAGCGGCGACTCGCAGGCAGATGCCCGCGAGCTGCTGCTGAGCATGTCCACCGCCGAGGCCGCCAGCGATGATTCGAGCGCCACCAAAGCGCCGGCCGGAAAGGCCATCGCAGGCGCCACCCGCGGCATCGCCAGCTACTACCACCCCAAGCTGGATGGCAACGTCACCGCCAGCGGCGAACGCTACGATCACGACGAGCTGACCGCCGCCCATCGCAGCCTGCCCTTCGGCACCCGCGTGCGCGTGGCGCGCGTCGATGACCAGCGCAGCGTTGTGGTCCGCATCAATGACCGCGGCCCCTTCGCCGCATCGGATCGCATCATCGACCTCTCCGGCGCCGCCGCAAAAAAGCTGGGCATGCTGACCGAAGGCCTGGTCGAAGTGCGCATCGAACACATCGAGTGAAGCCCGCCCGGTGAGCGAGCGGCCGCTGCCGCAGCCCAATTGGCGCCAGCTTTTTGGCGCCAACGTCAAAACAAGTGACTGTAATTAAAGGCATTAATACCGGGATCTGTGCGCCATTCCGCAACACCGGCGGTGCCAAGGCGTAAACTTGATCCCTAAGGAGACTTCGTCAGGGACGACACCTCCCCCCCTCCCCAGGCCGCTTCGGCACCCCAGACCCACCCGGCACCCCACCCGACTCGCCCGGCACCACCGCCTTGGCCTAGAATGCAGCGCCCGGCAATGGCGCGCCCGCGCCAGCCCCAGCGAGCAGTCTCAGCGACCGACCCCGATGAGCCAGGATTCCTCCCAGCGCGACCGCCTGTTCACCGAGCGCCAGCCGGATCTGGCCGACTTCGCCTTCGACGCGCGCGTCGCCGCAGTCTTTCCGGACATGATTCGCCGGTCGGTGCCCGGCTATGCCGACCTGATCGCCAACCTCGGGCCGATCGCCGCGCGCTTCGCACAGGCAGATTCGCGAATCTACGACCTCGGCTGCTCGCTGGGCGCCGCCAGCCTGTCGATGCGCGACCGGGTGCGCGCCGCGGGCTGTCGCATCGTCGCGGTGGACAACTCGGCGGCGATGCTCGAACGCGCCGGCGCGGCGCTGGCCGCGCAGCCGCCGCCGTCGGCCGCCGCGCCAGCCATCGATTTCCAGCTCGCCGACATCCGCCACATCGAACTGCTGCGGCCGTCGGTGGTGGTGCTCAATTTCACCCTGCAATTCCTGCCGCCGGCGGATCGCGACGCGCTGCTGGCGCGCATCCGCGGCGCGCTGCTGCCCGGCGGCGCACTGCTGCTGGCGGAAAAACTGGCCTTCGACGAGCCGCGCGAACAGGCGCTGTTCGACGCGCTGCACGCCGACTTCAAACGCGCCAACGGCTATTCGGCACTGGAGATCGCGCAAAAGCGCAATGCGCTGGAGCGGGTGATGATTCCGGAGAGCGCCGCCGCCCATCAGTCGCGCCTGCGCCGCGCCGGTTTCGAGCGCATCCACAGTTGGCAGCGCTGCCTGAATTTCGCCGCCTGGCTGGCGATCGCCGCAGAAGCGCCGGCAGACCCGCCCGAGCAATCGCGATGAACGCACCGCCCGCGAACGCGAGCACCGGCGATGCGGCGGATGACCCGCTGGCGCTCGACTGGCCGGCACTGCGCGCCGCCCTGCCCGGCGCGGTGGCGCGCGACTGGCTGGCCCGACTGCCGGCGCAGATCGACGCGGCGCTGGCCGGCCACGGCGACTGGCCGCGCTGGCGCGCGGCGCTGGATGAGCTGACGCAATGCGACAGCCGCGCCAATCGCCACGCCCGACAACTGGATGCGGACAGCGTGCAGCTGGGCGCCGCGCAGGCCGTCGATGGCGCGACGCGGGCGCGCATCGAAAGCGCCCTGCGCCAACTGCACCCCTGGCGCAAGGGGCCGTTCGAGATCCACGGCATCCACATCGACTGCGAGTGGCGCTCGGACTGGAAGTGGCAGCGGCTGACGCCGCATATCGCGCCACTCGTCGGGCGGCGGGTACTGGATATCGGCTGCGGCAACGGCTACCACCTGTGGCGCATGGCCGGTGCCGGCGCCGCGCTGGCCGTCGGGCTGGATCCGACGCTGCTGTTCTACGCCCAGTTTCTCGCCCTGCGCCACTTCGCCGGCGGCGCCGCGGCGACGCCGGTTCACCTGCTGCCGCTGGGCGTCGAAACCCTGAACGACGATGCGGCCGACGAGCTGGCAGCCTTCGACACGGTGTTTTCGATGGGCGTGCTGTACCACCGTCGCTCGCCCATCGACCACCTGCTGGCGCTGCGCGGCGCGCTGCGCCCCGGCGGCGAGCTGGTGCTGGAGACGCTGGTAGTCGAAGGCGACGCCGAGCGCGTGCTGCTGCCGGCCGGGCGCTACGCGCGCATGCGCAACGTCTGGATGATCCCCTCGCCGGCGGCCTGCGAACGCTGGCTGCAGCGCGCCGGCTTCAGCCGCGTGCGCTGCGTCGATGTCACCGCGACCAGCAGCGACGAGCAGCGCAGCAGCGACTGGATGCGCTTCGAATCGCTCGCCGCAGCGCTCGACCCGGCGCAGCCGGCGCTCACCGTCGAGGGCCTGCCGGCACCGCGGCGCGGCATTTTTATCGCCGAGCGACCGCGCCGATGAGCACCGCGTTGCAGCTCTACCCGCGCCAGCGCTGCCCGGCCTGCGACGCCACTGCAGCGGCGCAACTGTGCGATCTGCCGCTGGACGCGCCGCCGCTGTGGCCGTTTCTGGACGACTTTTACCACCGCCGCATCCCGCGCGCGGCGCTGGTCGGGCTGCGCTACCGGGTCGCCGAATGCCGCGCCTGCGGCCTGCTCTACCAGCGCGATGTGGCCGACGCCGCGGGCATGGCGCGGCTCTACGGCGAGTGGCTGGACGACGCCCGCAGCCTGGCGAAAAAACAGCGCGCCGGGGCGGCGCTGTTCCGCCGCTACGCGCGCGAGGCGGCGCTGATCGCGCGCCTGTTCCCGCAGCGCCGCCCGGAGCAGATCCGGGTGCTGGAGCTGGGCAGCGGCTGGGGCTACTGGGGACGCATGGCGACGGCCTTCGGCTACGCGGTGAGCGGGCTGGAGCTGGACCCGCGACGCGCCGCCCACGCCCGCGCGCTGGGTGTATCGCTGGCCGCGTCGCTGGATGACATCGCGGCGCACAGCTGCGACTTCATCTACGCCAATCAGGTGCTGGAGCACCTCGCCGAGCCGGCCGATGTGCTGGCCGAGCTGGCCGCGCGGCTGGCGCCGCAGGGGCGCCTGCTGCTGCGGGTGCCGGATGCCCGCGGCCTCGCCGCGCGCCTGCGCCGCGATGGCTGGGCGGCGGACATGCAGGCCATCCACCCGCTGGAACACATCAACGGTTTTCATCGCGACAGCCTGCTGCAACTCGCCGCGCGCTGCGCTCTGGCCCCGGCGCGCGCGCCGCTGACGCTCGACTGCCGCACGCCACGCAGCCTGCTCAACAGCCTGCGCCGCGAGTGGCGCGACCGCCGTCACGAACCCCATCTGCTACTCTGTAAAGAATGAGTTACGGCATCGCCAAGCGTGAGCCGCGGCGCTTGCCTGGGCAATCGAAGCGGCTATAGTACGCGGCGTTTTCGCGGCACAGCGCAGTGGTACAGCGGCAGAGATCATGTCTGAAGCGATCAGCAACGGCACAATCCGCGATTTCAACGGCAAGCGATGTATCCATTACGATGGCTACTGGATTCGCTACTACGCGCCCCCCGAAGACACCCATCACAACAAAAAGCTGCTCATCGACCACCTCACCCGGCGGACCTTTCACCACACCGAAGCCGGCATCAATACCCCCGGCGACCGGCTCGATCTGGCGCGCGCCGCCTGGGAGGCGGAGACCGATCCGGCACGCAAGCGGGTCAACGCGGCGATGCTCGCCGGCGCCCTGTTCAACCGCGCCACCGACATCTACACCCACATCGTCGATCTGGAGGGCAAGGGCGTCGAGATCAGCGCCAGCAACGAGCTGATGCGCGAGTGTGGCCTGTGCTTTCGCGAAGCGCTGGAGCTGGGCCGCAACGTGCGCCACTACAGCGGCCACGAGGGCATCGACGAGCTCTGGGGTGAGCCGTTCAAAGCCTTCACCATGGGCATAGACGCCTTCTACAACCAGCGCTATCTGAAGATCGCGATGACCTTCCGCGACATGGACCGGATCACCGACGCCATGTGCGACACCTTCGGCACCGACCCGGCCTTCGACGGCCTCGCCCCGCTGCTGCGCGAGTTCACCGCCGCGGCGCGCGCCGAGTGCGAAACGATGAAGCTGGACCCGTCGAACTTCACCATCTGGCCGCGCTTTGTCGCCGCCGCAGAGCAGATCGACAACTTCAGCCCACTCGATGAGCGCAGCAACTCGGATCTGCGCGAAGTGCTGCTGATGCGCGGCACGCGGCTGATCCAGGATGGCAAAGCGCTGATCACCTACCTCGCCGGCGCGCGCGTGCCGATGCCCAAGAGCATGCGCCAGTACCTCGACCAGCTGGACGACTTCAGCCGCCGCCTGGCGCACACCCGCGCCGCCTGAGCAACGCACCAGCGCGACCCCGCGACACGCCGAGCCAACCCCGACAAGCGCCTCTCGCGGCGTTGCCAGCGACGGCCTCGCCACGCATACTGCGCGCCATCGCCGGCCTATCGCCAGCCTGGCGCCACCGCGGTGCCAGCTCGGCGCCGGCGCACCGGAAGCTCCCCTTGGATCGCAAGCAACAGGGCAATACCGCCGCCCGCGCGCTGATGATCAGCGCCTCCTTCGTCATCGTCATCGCCGGCATGCGCGCCGCCGAACCGATGCTGGTGCCCTTTCTGCTGTCGGTATTCATCGCCGTGATCGCCGGCCCACCGATGTTCTGGCTCAGCGAACACGGCCTGCCCAAGCCGCTGGCGCTGTTGCTGGTGATCGGCGTGCTGCTGGTCGGCGTACTGGCGATGGCCGCACTGGTGGGCAGCTCGGTGGATGATTTCACCCGCGCGCTGCCCGGCTATCAGCTCCGGCTGAACGAAGAACTGGCCGGACTGATGCACCTCGGCGATCGCTTCGGCATCGAATTCTCCAGCGACTGGCTGCTCCAGTACCTCGATCCCAGCGTGATCATGCGGATGGTGGCGAGCACCCTCTCCGGCTTCGGCAACGTGCTCACCAACGGCTTCCTGATCCTGCTCACCGTGGTCTTCATCCTGCTCGAAGCGGCCAGCTTCCCCTCCAAGCTGCGCGAGATCAGCCGCGACCGCCAGGCCGCCGCGCAAGGTGTGATGGAAGACGCCCTCGCCCCCTTCACCCGTTTCGCCCAGACGGTGCGCCGCTACATGGCGATCAAAAGCGCCGTCAGCCTGGCCACCGGGGTGGTCATCGGCCTGTGGCTGCTGGCGCTCGGCGTCGACTACCCACTGCTCTGGGCGCTGCTCGCCTTTCTGCTCAACTATGTGCCGAACATCGGCTCGATCATCGCCGCGGTGCCCGCGGTGCTGCTGGCCTTCATCCAGCTCGGCGCCGGCAGTGCGGCGCTGGTCGCCGCCGGCTATCTGGCGGTCAACGCGGTGATGGGCAACGCCATCGAGCCGCGCTTCATGGGC
Organism: uncultured Chromatiales bacterium; assembly: GCA_965602395.1. Lineage (GTDB taxonomy): Bacteria > Pseudomonadota > Gammaproteobacteria > CBFCYW01 > CBFCYW01 > CBFCYW01. Next base: position 9,803 of record CBFCYW010000021.1, on the reverse strand, counting down.
CGCGGCCTGGGCCTGTCGACGCTGGTGGTGTTCCTCTCGCTGGTGTTCTGGGGCTGGGTGCTGGGGCCGGTGGGCATGCTGCTCTCGGTGCCGCTGACGATGACCCTGAAAATCGCCCTGGAGAGCCACAGCGACACCCACTGGCTGGCGGTACTGCTCGGCCCCGAGCACGATCACCTGCCGAATGACGACGCCCTCGCCCTGCCCGTCGGGGCCATGGCCGCCGACCCCGCAAGCGGGACAAGCAGCACCGCGGCCAGCGACCCACACCCCGACGACAGCGCGCGGGGCGCCACCTAGGGAGCGCCGCGAGATGCAGGCCATCGACACCGCCGACGGCTCGCGCACCCTGTACAGCGAGCGCTACGCGCAGACCTTTCACTCGCGCCACGGCGCGGCGCGCGAATCGCGGCACGTGTTTCTCGATGCCACCGGCAGCGCCGCAGCACTGCGCGCCGGACAGCCGCTGCGGGTGCTGGAAGTCGGTTTCGGCAGCGGCCTCAACGCCCTGCTGACCGCAGACGCTGCACGCTGCGGCGGCGCCGCACTGCACTACTGCGCTCTGGAGCGCGAGCTGCTGCCGGGCGCCTGCCTGCGCCCGCTGGGCCACGCCGCGCTGTTGCACCACGCCGAGCTGGCCGAATCCCTGTACAGCGCGCTCGACGCCACCCTCGACGCCGGCCGCAGGCCGGGCGGCGCGCGCCTGCAGATCGAACTGGCCGCCGGCATCGACGTCGAAATCCTCTGCGGCGATGCCCGCGACGCGCGGCTCGCGGCGGCACGCCACGATGCGATCTACCTCGACGCCTTCAGCCCGGACAGCAACCCGGAGCTGTGGGGCGAGGATTTCCTCGCCGGGCTGTTCGCCACGCTGCGCCCCGGCGGGCGATTGGCGACCTATTCCGCCAAGGGCCGCGTGCGCCGCGCGCTGCTCGCCGTCGGTTTCACCGCCCAGCGCCTGCCCGGCCCGCCCGGCAAGCGCGAAATGCTGCTCGCCACGCGCCCCGGCTGAAGTCGCCGCGGCGATGGTCGAATCGCAGCCACCCGATACGGAGGTAAGCCCATGCACCGCAAGCCGTCCACCGAGTGCAATCGCCGCCACAGGCCCGGCCGCGCGCCCGATCCGCTGACCGCCGCGCTGCTGGCCGCCGCGCTATCGGCCACACCGCCACTGCTCGCCGACCAGCGCGACCAGCGCCTGCCACCGCTGTTCGAGCATCTCGCCGAAGCCGAGGTGCAGAGCGATGCCATCGACGCCGCCCACCAGATCTGGACGATCTGGACGCAGAGCGGCGACGCCGAGATCGACGCGCAGATGCAGCACAGCTCCGATCTGATGCAGCGCGGCCGACTGAGCGAGGCGCTGGAAGTGCTGGATGCGGTGGTCGCGGCGCGCCCGCAGTTTGCCGAGGGCTGGAATCGGCGCGCCACGGTGCACTACATGGCCGGCGATTTCGCCGCCTCGATGGCCGACATCCAGCGCACCCTGGCACTGGAGCCGCGCCACTTCGGCGCGCTCTCGGGCATGGGGCTGATCTTCAAGGCCACCGGCGATCCGCAGGCGGCGCTGAACGCCTTCGAGGAGGTGCTGCGCATCCACCCCTGGGCGCCGGCGGCGCGCGCCGAGCGCAGCCGGCTGCGCCGCGAGCTGGGCATCAGTCTGTGAGCCCGCCGGCGGCTGGCCCGGCGTCCTGCAGCAGCTCGGTCAGCGGGCCGCGGCCGCGGCTGAGTTCATCCCAGCCACCGCTGGCCACCAGGCGGCCGCGCTGCATGATCAGCAGCCGCGGGAAGGCCTGCGCCTGTGCGGCGCGGCCCAGCCGCCAGACGATCGCGCTGTCGGCGAGCAGCTCGCGCACCGCGGCAACGAGCCTCGCCTCGGCGGCGGCGTCGAGCAGATCGGTGGCGCCATCGACCACCAGCAGCGCCGGCGCGCGCAACAGCACGCGCGCCAGTGCCAGGCGCTGGCGCTGGCCGGGAGAGAGCCGCCCGCCGGCCACGCCGACCTGATATTCGAGGCCATTGCGCAGCACATCCGGCGTCAACCCCAGCTCGTCGACCACATCGTGCAGCAGCGATTCGATGCGCGCCTGGGCGTGCGCCTGGCCGTAGGCGATGCGACCGAAGACCAGGTTCTCCTGCACCGACATGCCGCGGTTGTAGCTGTCGGCGTCAAACTCATCGATGGCCACGCCATTGTCCGCCGCGGCGGTGGCGAAGCACCCGCGCGCGGCCACCAGCCGCGCCTGCAGACCGGCGTCGATCAGCCCCAGCCGATGCCGCGCCACCACCAGCTTGAAGGGCAGCGACAGCAGCCGGCGGCGGTCGTCGGCGGCCAGCGTCGGCGGTAGTGGCGCGGCCTCGTCGGCGCCTCCGCCGATGCGCTCGAGCAACTCGCGAAAGGCCGGCAGATCATCGCCGCGAATGAAGCTGAAGCGCTCGAACAGCTCGCTGTCCGGGGCCACGTCGGCGAACAGTTCCAGCATCAGCGCGGCGAGGCGGCGGCCGACGCGCAGGAAGTCGTCGTACAGCCCGCAGTCCTCCAGCACCCGTTGCACCCAGTCGCTGTCGGCCAGGCGCGCGGCGTCGAAACCGGCATCGCGCGGGGTGCCGAACATCAGGTTTTCGGCGACGCTGAGGTTGCTGTTGTAGCGCTCGCGGTCGAAGAATTCGACCAGCCGCGCCGCATCCGGATCGGCAAAGCGATCGCGCAGCAGCCGCCGCGCGCGCAACAGGCGCTGTAGCAGCTCGCCGTCGCAGTCCTCCGGCAGCCGGCTCTGCAGACCCCAGCGGTAGATGTCGTCCTCTATGCCCACCGCGCGCAGCGCCGCCAGACTGCGCTCGATCAGCGCCTGCAAGCTGTCCAGCCCGGCGCCGCGCAGATCCAGCCAATCGGCCTCGATGTCGTCGCTGCTGTTGCCGGCCTGCTGCGCCTGCCGCCGCCGCTCGCGGTGCTCGCGCTCGGCGGCGGCTGCGCGCTCCGGCGGATCGCCGGGGCGCCGCTGCAAGGCGTAGACGAGGTTGTCGCGCACGCTGCCGCTGAACAGCCAGGCGCCAGCGCCGACGTAGCCCACGTCGCCGGCGCCAGCGCCACCGGCAAAACGCAGGCGACCGCTGTCCGGCTCCAGCAGACGCGCCAGCAGCTGCGCCAGCTCGGCGGCACCGGAGCTCTCGCCGCCGAGCAGGGCGAGGTGTTCGCCGGCCGCGATGCGCAGGTTGACCGCCTCCACGCGGCGCTGGCCGTCGTCGTCGCTCCAGCCGAGATTGCCGGCCTCCAGCGGCGGGCGCGGCGACTCGACGGCGGGCGCGGCACCGACCAGCCCGGCGGGCTGGAACTGCTCGATCACCTGCTGGTATTTGACGCGCACGTCCTCTTTGCGCTGGTAGTAGCGCAGCAGCTCCTTCCACGGCCCGGCCAGATCCTTGTACGCGGCCAGCACGGCGACCAGCGCGCCGAGCGACATCTCGCCGACGATGACCAGATAGCCGCCCACCGAATAGAAGAAAAACGGTGTCAGCTGGGCGATGAAGTTGTTGATGAATTTGATGAAAAACTTGCGCCGGTAGATGCGGTAGCGAATCTCGAAGATGCGCCCCAGGCGATGCGCCAGAGCGGCGCGCTCGTAGCGCCCGGTGGCGTTGGCGCGGATATCCACGGCGCCGGCGACGGCCTCACCGACGCGCCCGGAGAGGCCGCGCAGCTCGCGCACCCGCTGTTTGGCGAGCTGGTTGACGCTGCGCTGCAAGCGCGGGATCAGCCACAGCTGGAAGGGGTACAGGGCCACCGCGGCGGCACCCAGGAGTGGATCCTGATTGAAGATGAACAGCAGGTAGGTGAACAGCAGCCCGCCCTGCAGGGCCGGCAGCGAGAAGGATTCGCCGATGAATTCGCCGAGCGGCTCGGTCTCGGCGGTGACCATGGGGACGATCTCGCCGGCGGGGACGCGCCGGAAGTGCGGCAGCGGAAAGCGCAGCAGGCGGTCGCACAGCTCGTAGCGCAGACGGCGCAGCAGGCGCTCGCCGAGCACCCCGCGATAGACGTTGATGGCGTACTTGATGCCGCCCTGCAGCAGCACCGCAAGCAGAAAGGCGAAGCACAGCAGCAGCAGGTAGTCGATCTGGTCCAGCGGCCGGCCGAACAGCTGCTCCGGCACCTGCTCGCCCTGGATCGCCTGGTTGACGATCAGCTTGGGCAGCTCCAGCGTGAGGTAGACCACCGGCAGGGTGCAGACGGTGAGCGCGATCAGCAGGAGCTGCCCGTTGCGGCTGTGGCGCAATATGTAGCGATAGAGCGAGGGTTCCATCGGCATCCCGCGCGGTGAACGATGACGCCGCCGGCAGGTCTGCCCCTGTAGCCGGCTGAGCGCTTGGTCGCCCACCCGCCATGCTGCGCGCCCGGCAAGCATACCAGCCCGGCCACAGGCGGGCAGCCGCAACCGGAAGCCCCCATGCCAGAACGCATCGCTATCGTCCTCAAGGGCTACCCGCGCCTCTCCGAGACCTTCATCGCTCAGGAGATCCGCCAGCTGGAGCTGCGCGGCGTGACCCTCTCCATCTACTCGCTGCGCCAGCCCTACGACCCCGCCAGCCACCCGATCCACGCCGAGATCGCAGCCCCCGTCAGCTACCTGCCGGAATACCTGCACGACGACCCGGCGCGCGTCCGCCGCGCCCTCGCACAGTGCTGGCGCCGCCCCGGCTTCGGCCGCGCCCTGCGCCGGCTGCTGGGCGATCTGGCCCGCGACCTGCCGCGCGGCGAGGGCCGCAGCCGACTGCGCCGCTTCGGCCAGGCACTGGTGCTGGCCGCGGAGACGCCGGCCGGGATCGACCGCTACTACGCCCACTTCATGCATACCCCCAGCTCGGTGGCCCACTACGCCAGCCTGCTCAGCGGCCGGCCGTGGAGCATCTCCGCCCACGCCAAGGACATCTGGACGATTCCGAACGCGGAAAAGCGCGCCAAGCTGGCCGGCGCCGACTGGCTGGTGACCTGCACGCGGGCCAACGCCGAGCATCTGGCCGCGCTGGCCGGGCAGCCGGCCAAGGTCGAGCTGCTCTACCACGGCCTGGATTTTTCGCGCTTTCCCGAGCCGCCACCGCGCGGCGCGCAGCGCGACGGCAGCGACCCGGCCGCGCCGGTGCGACTGCTCTCGGTGGGTCGCTGCGTGGAGAAAAAGGGCTACGAGGTGTTGCTCGATGCGCTGGCCGCACTGCCCGCGCAGCTGCACTGGCAACTGACCCACATCGGCGGCGGCGAGCTGGCCGACGCGCTGCGCGCACGCGCCGCAGCGCTGGGCCTGGCCGCGCGCATCGACTGGCGCGGCGCCCAGGCGCAGACCGAGGTACTGGCCGCCTACCGCGCCGCGGATCTGTTCGTGCTGCCCAGCATCGTCGGCGGCGACGGCGACCGCGACGGCCTGCCCAACGTGCTGATGGAGGCGCAGAGCCAGGCGCTGTGCTGCCTGTCCACGGACATCTCCGGCATCCCCGAGCTGATCGAAGACGGCGCCACCGGGCGCCTGGTCGCGCAGCGCGATGCGGCGGCACTGAGCGCCGCACTGGTCGAACTGATCACCGCCCCGGCCGAGCGCCGGCGTCTCGGCGAGGCCGGCCGCGCGCGCACCCTCGGCGAATTTTCGGTGCACGCCGGGATCGATCGACTGGCGCGCAAGTTCGGCGTCACCGGGGATTCCCCCGGCTGCTAAACTGCGCCGCTTTTGCAGCCGGAGCAGTCGCCCCCCATGTGGTTCAAGAACCTGATCATCTATCGCTTTAGCGAAGCCTTCGAACAGACCCCGGAAACGCTGGAGACGGCGCTGGCGCGCGCCGCTTTTCGCCCCTGCGCCAGCCAGGAGCTGGCCAGCCACGGCTGGGTCGCGCCGCTGGGCGAGCGCCATTCGCAGCAGCTGGTGCACGCCGCCGCCAACGGCGGTTTCATGCTGCTCTGCCTGCGCCGCGAGTCGCGCCTGCTGCCGGCCAGCGTGGTGCGCGAGCGGGTCGATGAGAAGGTCGAGGAGATCGAAACCGCCGAGCAGCGCCGGCTGCGCAAAAAGGAGCGCGACGAGATCCGCGACGCGGTGCTGCTGGAGCTGACCCCGCGCGCCTTCACCAAACGCAGCCACCACTACGCGCTGCTGGCGCCGGCGCAGGGCCTGCTGCTGATCGACGCCGGCTCAGTGAAGCAGGCCGAGGAGCTGGCCGCGCTGCTGCGCAAGACCCTCGGCGAGCTGCCGGTGGCCTTCCCCAGCCTGCCGGCGCCGCCGTCGCTGCTGTTCACCCGCTGGATCGATGGCAGCGAGGCGCCGCCGGCGGATTTCGAGCCCGGCGACGAATGCGAGCTGAGCGATCCCGCCGAGGGCGGCGCGGTGGTGCGCTGCCGCCGCCAGCCGCTGGAGGCCGACGAGGTGCGCGGCCACATCGAAGCCGGCAAGCGGGTCACGCGGCTGGCGGTGGCCTGGTCCGATCAGCTCGAATGCGTGCTCGGCGACGATCTCTCGGTGAAGCGACTGCGCTTCGCCGACCGGCTCAAGGAGGAGGCCGCCGAGCAGGCCGGCGGCGAGGACGCCGCGGCCCAGTTCGACGCCGACTTCGTGCTGATGAGCGAAACCCTGGTGCGCTTCGTGCCACGCCTGCTGGAGCTGCTCGGCAGCGAATCCTGAAGGCCCGCCGCCGCCCGCCACTGCGTGTGACAGCGGGCGGCAGCGGGCGGCAGCGGGCGGCAGCGGGCGGCGGCATAATCTGCGCTCATCCCAGCGCGGCGCGATAGTCGCTTGACCGGCAGCGGCGGCGAATCCACCGTTGGCGGATCGCCAACGCCGCAGGACCAACCGCCATGAGCCAGCCCGCCAGCGACAGCAAAGACCCCCTCCTCCAGCCCTATCAGCTCAAGCATCTGACGCTGAAAAACCGGCTGATGATCACCAGCCACGAGCCGGCCTACCCCGAGGACGGCATGCCCAAGGCCCGCTACCGCGCCTATCACGAGGAGCGCGCCCGCGCCGGCGTGGCGCTGACCATGACCGCCGGCTCGGCGGCCATCTCGCGCGACAGCCCGCCGGTGTTCAACAACATCCTCGCCTGGAAGGATGAGGTCGTGCCGTGGCTGCGCGAGCTCAGCGACGCCTGCCACGAGCACGGCTGCGCGGTGATGATCCAGCTCACCCACCTCGGCCGGCGCACCAACTGGAACAAGGGCGACTGGCTGCCGGTGGTCTCGCCCTCGCACGAGCGCGAGGCGGCGCACCGCGCCTTCCCGAAGAAAATCGAAGACTGGGACATCGCGCGGATCATCGCCGACTACGCCGACGCCGCCGAGCGCATGCAGGCCGCCGGTCTCGACGGCATCGAGCTGCAGGCCTACGGCCACCTGATGGACCAGTTCTGGTCGCCGGCCACCAATACCCTCGACGGCCGCTACGGCGGCCCGCTGGAAAACCGCCTGCGCTTCACCCTCGACGTGCTCGACGCGATCCGCAAACGGGTCGGCGACGAGTTCATCGTCGGCCTGCGCTACACCGCAGACGAAGCCATGCAGGGCGGGCTGAGCGCCGACGACGGCATCGCCATCTCCGCGATTCTGCGCGACACCGGGCAGGTGGATTTTCTCAACGTCATCCGCGGCCACATCGACACCGACCCCGGCCTCACCGACGTGATCCCGGTGCAGGGCATGCGCAGCGCGCCGCATCTGGATTTCGCCGGCCGGGTGCGCCGCGAGATCGGCATGCCCACCTTCCACGCCGCGCGCATCCCGGATGTGGCCACCGCCCGCCACGCCATCGCCAGCGGCCAGCTGGACATGGTCGGCATGACCCGCGCGCACATGGCCGATCCGCACATCGTGCGCAAGATCGTCGAAAAGCGCGAAGACGACATCCGCCCCTGCGTCGGCGCCAACTACTGCCTCGACCGCATCTATCAGGGCGGCGACGCGCTGTGCACCCACAACGCCGCCACCGGCCGCGAGCTGGAGCTGCCGCACGACATCCCCAAAGCGCAGCGGCAGAAAAAGGTGGTCATCGTCGGCGCCGGCCCGGCCGGGCTGGAGGCGGCGCGGGTCTGCGCCGAGCGCGGCCACCGCGTAAGCGTCTTCGAAGCCGCTCCCGAACCCGGCGGCCAGGTGCGCCTGACCGCGCAGAACCCGCGCCGCCGCGAGATGATCTCGATCATCGACTGGCGCATGGCACAGTGCGAAAAGCGCGGCGTCGAATTCCACTTCAACACCTGGGCCGAGGCCGACGACGTGCTCGCCCAGCAGCCGGACGCAGTGATCATCGCCAGCGGCGGCCTGCCGCACACCGAGGTGCTGGAGAGCGGCAACGAGTTGGTCGTATCGAGCTGGGACATCATCGCCGGCGACGTCGCCCCCGGCCAAAACGTGCTGATCTACGACGACGCCGGCGACCACCCGGCGCTGCAGGCCGCGGAGGTGATCGCCGCTGCCGGCGGCCACGTCGAAGTGATGACCCCGGATCGCAGCTTCGCCCCCGAGGTGATGGCGATGAATCTGGTGCCCTACATGCGCGCGCTGCAAGACAAGGACGTCACCTTCACCGTCACCTGGCGGCTGATGAGCGTCGCCCGCGACGGCGCCGAACTGCTCGCCAGCATCGGCAGCGACTACGCCGGCCTGCGCCGCGAGCAGCGCCACGACCAGATCGTCGTCAACCACGGCACCGTGCCGCTGGACGAGCTGTACTTCGCGCTGAAAGCCCGCTCCAGCAACCTCGGCGAACTCGACCAGCGGGCCTTTATCGAGCGCGCCCCGCAGGCGCTGGCGCCCAACCCCGACGGCCGCTTCCAGCTGTTTCGCATCGGCGACGCGGTGGCGGCGCGCAATACCCACGCGGCGGTTTATGACGGCTTGCGGCTTTGTGTGGCGCTGTAGACAGAGGGGGCGCGCCCGGCCAAAGGCTCAGCCCTCGCCGGGCATGCCGCTCCAGTCGTGCAGCCACTGCAGGCCGGCATCCGCCCAGCCCGGCAGCGCGTCGAGCAGGTAACTGCCCAGCGGCAGCGCACAGGCCAGCAGCGCCAGTCGCGGCGCCCACAGCACCGCCACCGCGCGCAGCCGCGCACCGCTGTGCACTTCGTGGGGATTGTTTGCATCGGGCCTGGCCAGGTAGCGCCGCCGGGCATCCTGCAAGTGCGCCACGGTGGATTCGATCATGCCGTTGAACAGGGTTTGCAGCGCCGCCAGCAGCGCGACGAAAAAGTGCAGCGTGGTGGGGATCAGCGTCGACAGCAGCATCAGCCACAGCCACAGGCCGTCCGGCCAGTGTTCGCCGAGAAACTGCCGAACCATCGCTTTCAGATCCAGCACCGGCGCCGCGCCGACCAGCGCCGCCGCCCGGTTGACCGCGTAGATCACCGCGAAGGTGGTCGCCGCCACCGCGGCAAAAAAAATCAGCGCGATAAGCAAATCCCACAGCGCCCAGCGAAATGCCCGCCAGCCGGTGTGCGCATCGTTTTTGATCTGCGTGAGCAATCCGCGGGTGATGCCCACGGACAGCCAGTCCAGCGGCGCATTGGCCAGCGGCAACAGGCCGAAGAACAGCAGCAGCGTCAGTGGCGCCGCAAGCTTTTCCGGGTCACCCCAGTGGAGCACAGCCAAGGTCGCCAGCAGCAGATACAGCAGCGCCAGCAGGGTAAAGCCGAACCAGTAGCGCCCCAGCCGCCCGGCCGCACGGCTACGCGCCTCCAGTTTTTCCACCGGCCATGAGATGATTAGCGCGACAGCGACAGCGACAGTGACAGCGACAACTAAAGCGACAGCGACAGCCACGGCGACGGTGACAGCGACAACTAAA